>NZ_JASJPW010000001.1:1092500-1392500 GCF_030052995.1 Gemmobacter sp. 24YEA27
ATTGATCGCCTTCAGCGTGTCCATCACGACCTGGGCGTTCATCGGGTCGAGCGAGGCGATGGGCTCGTCGGCGAGGATGATCTTCGGGTCCTGCATCAGCGCACGGGCGATCGCGACGCGCTGCTGCTGGCCGCCGGACAGCGCTTCGGCGCGTTTCGGGGCCTGTTCCTGGATCCCGAGCCGGTCGAGGATTTCCAGCGCTTTGAGGATGTCGCTGCGCGACCAGATGTTGAACAAGGTCTGCAAAGACGAGCGGCGGTTCAGAATGCCATGCAGCACATTCGAGGCCACATCCATGCGCGGCACCAGATTGAACTGCTGGAAAATCATCGCGCATTGGCTTTGCCAGGCGCGGGCGTCGCGACCCTTCAGCGCCAGCACATTGCGGCCATCGACCAGGATCTCGCCTGAAGACGCGTCCAGCAGGCGGTTCATCATCCTGAGGAAGGTGGATTTACCCGCCCCTGACCGCCCGATGATGCCCACAAAACCCGGGCCGTCGATGCGGAAACTGACATTGTCCACGGCCGCTTTCTGGCCAAACATCCGGGTAACGGATTTTACTTCCAGCATGAGGGTCCGCCTGTGATTTCCTCAGGCGGACCTATTGGGCTTTTGTGACATCGGGGTCTCTCCGATGTGAAACTTGCGTAACGGCGGCGGGCCCGGGCCCCCGTTTACCTCGCGGGAATGACCTTGCCGGGGTTCATCAGCCCTGAAGGGTCGAGTGCCGATTTCACCGCCCGCATCACATCCAGCGCCACCGGATCCTTTCTGCGCCGCATCGAGGCCAGTTTCGACAGACCGATACCATGTTCGGCCGAGAAAGAACCGCCAAGTTCTGCGACCATATCCTCGATGCAGTTCATCACCTGATCCTCATGGCCCTCTGTCGCCGGATAGACCGAGAAATGCAGATTGCCGTCGCCCAGGTGGCCGACAGTGATCGTTCCCGCGCCGGGCGAGATCGCTTCAAGCCGGGCAGAGATGCCGGTCAGGAACGTGTCCACCCGGTCGACCGGCAGGCAGATATCGGTATCCACAAACGGGTGGATGCCGTGACAGATTTCGGCGGCGGCCTCGCGCCGGGCCCAGATTGCCATGCGCTGTGCCTCGGACTGAGCAATGATGGCGTCTTCGATCAGCCCCTCTTCGAGCATTGCACCCAGGACAGATTCCAGCTTTGCGACCAGGGGCACCTGGCCATCCGGCCCAGGATCGGCCTCTTCGGCGGATGTCGTCGCGGCCTCGATCAGCAGCGTCACCGGCGGGATGGTTGCGAAGGGCTGGCCGAGATCTGGGCGTATTTTCTGCAACTGGCGCGAGTAATCTTCGGGCATCAGTTCAAAGGCCTCGACGCGACCGCCGGTCGCTTCCTGCATCCGGTTGAGCAGGCCAAGTGCCTTTGGCAGGCTGTCTGCCGCCACAACGGCGGTGGCATGGGCGCGGGGCGCAGGGACCAGCTTCATGACAGCGGCCGTGATGATGCCCAGAGTGCCCTCGGCGCCGATGAACAGCTGTTTCAGATCATAGCCGGAATTGTCTTTATGCAGCTCGCTCATCAGGTTCAGCACCCGGCCATCAGCCAGCACTACCTCAAGCCCGAGACAAAGCCCGCGCGTCGAGCCATAGCGCAGCACGTTCGAGCCGCCTGCATTGGTCGACAGCGCGCCGCCAAGCATCGCCGAGCCGCGCGCGCCGAACCAGAGCGGGAAGTAAAGCCCTTCGGCCTCGGCGGCTTCATGGATCTTTTGCAGGATAACGCCCGCCTCGGCGATCACGAGGCGCGCGCCCGCGCGCAGCTCTCGGATCCGGTTCATCCGGTCTAGGCTGATCATCACGCCGCCCACAGCCATCGTGCCGCCGACAAGGCCGGTATTGCCGCCGACCGGGACCACGCTGACCCCGGCCTCTGCCGCCGCGCGCAGGCAGGCCGCCACTTCGGCGGTCGAGCCAGGTCGCAGCACCGCGACCGGCGTGCCGTGGTAATGGCCCATCCAGTCATCGGCATATTTGCGCATGTCGTCGCCGGTCAGCACATAGGCCGCGCCGATCGCGGCCTGCAATTCCGTCAGCACCCTGTCCATCCGGCTTTCTCCTGATTTCCGTCAGGGGAGTATCTGCGCGCCGCCGCCACCGGGATCAAGCAAGATCAGAGGATCAGGAAGCCGATATGAGGCAGCGCCATCGGTAGTGCCGGCCAGGAAGGCCGCAGCGGCAGGGGGTTCGGTGGTCAAACTGTCGCGCGGCAGGTCGCCTGTTTCACGACGTTTAGCGCCACGTCGGTCTCACCGCCGGTGACGGGGCCTTCGTTCGGAAAATTTCTTTGCCTCCCGAAGGACGAAAGCCCCATTCAGCTACCGACCAAGCCGCCACCAGGCAACGCGTGAAGTCGGGGGCCGCTCTGATACCGCGTGTGGCCGGTTCCGGATCAGCAAGGAATCTCCGGTCGGGAGCCTGTAGCGGGCAGCCGATGTGATGCCGGTGGTTTTCAGGATAAGGGCCTGGCCGCGCGCCCTTTGCTGAGGCGGGTGTATGACGAAATGCGCTGAAAATGCAGAGTAATCGCCCGGATGATCCTCCTGGGCGTAAAGTCAGTCTATCTCATTTTCACCCCCCGCCCCTGGCGGTCGGCGGCGCGCAAAAGAAAACCGCTGACACCCGGATGGGGTGCCAGCGGTGTTTTCTGATGACGTCAGCGATCTCAGTCGATGATTGCGTTCAACGTCCTGGATGGGCGCATCACAGCGGCGGTTTTTGCGGCGTCACCATGATAATAGCCGCCAAGATCGACCGGCTTGCCACGATCAGCGCGCAGCTCGGCGGTGATGGTGGCCTCACCTTCCGACAGGGCTTTCGCGATGGGGGCGAATTCCGCAGCCAGTTCGGCGTCGGAATTCTGTTTCGCCAGCGCATCGGCCCAATAAAGCGCGAACCAGAAATGGCTGTCGCGATTGTCGGGCTGACCGGCCTTGCGGCCCGGGCTGCGGTCATGATCCAGGATGCCCTGGGTTGCCTGATCCACGGCTGCGCCAAGGACGCGCGCCTTCTCATTGCCGGTCGCTTCCGCAAGGAAGCTCAGGCTTTCGCCAAGCGCGCAGAATTCACCGAGGCTGTCCCAGCGGAGGTGGTTTTCCTCCATCAGCTGCTGGACATGTTTCGGGGCCGAGCCGCCGGCGCCGGTCTCGAACATGCCGCCGCCCTGCATCAGTTTCACGATGGACAGCATCTTGGCCGAGGTGCCCAGTTCCAGGATCGGGAAGAGGTCGGTCAGGTAGTCACGCAGCACATTGCCGGTGATCGCGATCGAATCCTTGCCCGCGCGGATGGTCTCGAACGAAAGCCGGGTCGCCTCGCGCGGGGCGAGGACCTGGAATTTCGCCTCGACGCCTTTATCCTTCAGGATCGGGCGAACGTAATTCAGCAGTTCCCGGTCATGGGCGCGGGCCTCATCCAGCCAGAAGATCGCCTGGCAGCCTTCGAGCCGCTGGCGGTCGATGGCCAGCTGCACCCAGTCGAGGATCGCAGCCTTGCGGGTCGAACACAGGCGCCAGATGTCGCCTTTTTCCACCTTATGCTCGTGCAGCACATCTCCATTCGCCGCGATGACGCGGACGGTGCCATCCTCGGGGATTTCGAAGGTGGTCGGGTGCGAGCCATATTCCTCGGCCTTTTGCGCCATCAGACCGATATTCTGCACCGTGCCTGCGGTCGCGGGATCCAGCGCGCCGGTTTCTATGAAATATTTCACGCTTTCATCATAGACGGGGGCGTAAGACGTATCCGGGATCACACAGACCGTATCTGCCTCTTTGCCATCCGGACCCCAGCCCTTGCCGCCCGCACGCAAAAGCGCCGGCATCGAAGCGTCGATGATCACATCCGAGGGCACATGCAGGTTGGTGATGCCCTTATCCGAATTCACCATGTAAAGCGGCGGGCGCGCCGCCATGGTCGCGTCGATATCGGCGAGGATTGCCTCGCCATCCGGCAGCGCCCTGATCTGGGCCAGCAGGCTGCCAAGCCCGCCATTCGCATCGAGATCGGCAAGGCCCGGGTGTTTCTCGTAAACCGGCTTCAGCCAGGCCTTCACCACATGGCCGAAGATAATCGGGTCCGAGACCTTCATCATCGTGGCCTTCAGATGGACCGAGAACAGGATGCCTTCGGCTTTGGTCTTTTCGATCTCATCCGCCAGAAACGCATCCAGCGCTTTCGCCGACATGAAAGTCGCGTCCACCACGGTGCCTTCGGGCAGGCTGACACCTTCTTTCAGCACCGTGACCTTGCCGGATGCGCCCGACAGTTCGATCTTCACGGGGCCGGCCTGTGCCGCGCTCAGGGTCACCGAAGTCTCGTTGGAGAAGAAATCGCCGCCCGTCATCGCCGCCACACGGGTTTTGCTGTCTGCCGCCCATTTGCCCATCGAATGCGGATGCGCTTTGGCGTAATTCTTCACCGCTTTCGCAGCACGGCGGTCGGAATTTCCTTCGCGCAATACCGGGTTCACGGCCGAGCCCTTGATCGAATCGTAGCGCGCGCGGATCTCTTTTTCCTCAGCCGTGGCAGGTTCCGCCGGGTAATCCGGCAGCGCGTAACCCTGGCCCTGCAGTTCCCTGATCGCCGCCACCAGCTGCGGGACTGACGCCGACACATTCGGGAGCTTGATCACATTGGCCTCGGGGGTCTTCACCCATTCGCCAAGACCCGCAAGATCATCCGCCTGTTTCTGCGCCGCGGTCAGACGTTCCGGGAAGGCCGAGATGATGCGGCCCGCCAGTGAAATGTCACGGGTCGCAACCGAGATCCCGGCCGCTTTCGCAAAACGCCGGACGATCGGCAGCAGCGAGTATGAGGCGAGTTCCGGTGCCTCATCCACTTTGGTGTAAACGATTGCGGGCATTCCCTTGTCGGCCATGGTCGGCTGATCCTCCGTTAGCGATTCACGTCATCCGCCCGGGGCTGAATGGGGCGGTCAATGCCGGGGCCCCGTGCCTTTGGTGCAGCCCTGACGACCCCGCGCCGGAGCTGCCCTGAGAGGGGCAATTCAACTCTGTGCCTCTTCTGGGCGACAGTTGCCGCCGGTGCAACTGTGCAACTGCAGCAAAGGCTGATTTTTCCGTATTTTCGTCGGTTTTGCGGGGCCAGTAAGGTCCCTCAGGGCCTGATTATCATAACAAGCCCGGGCCTTCCGGCAGAATGTGATCACAACTGGCGGCACAGCGGGGCTTGTGCAAATCCCGACGGGGCCGGAAAACGGGTGAAACACCTGTGAGGAGCCCGCCCGGATGCCCGATTCACATGATACCGCCCATTGGGTGATCACACCCCCGCCGCAGCCGGGCCTGCCGGTCCGGGGAACGGATGCGCGTTTTCCCGTGGGGCGCATTTTCTGCATCGGGCGCAATTATGCCGCCCATGCCGTCGAGATGGGCCATGATCCGGATCGTGAGCCGCCGTTCTTCTTCCTCAAAAGTGCGGACAGCATCCTGACCGGGGCTACGATGCCTTACCCGGCTGCAACCTGCGATCTGCATCACGAGGTCGAGCTGGTGGTGGCACTGTCCAAAGGGGGGCGGGATATACCTGAAAGCGCGGCGCCGGATCATGTCTGGGGCTATGGCATCGGCCTCGACATGACGCGCCGCGACCTCCAGTCCGAGGCGAAAAAGCTCGGCCGGCCCTGGGAGGTCGCGAAAAGCTTCGAAAACTCCGCGCCTTGCGGACCGCTGATGCCAGTGGCCCAGATCGGTCACCCGGTATCCGGCGCCATCACGCTTGATGTGAATGGCAAGCGCCGCCAGGAGGGCGATCTGAACCAGATGATCTGGAAAGTGCCGGAAATCATCGCGGTACTGTCGCGGTTCTTCACCCTTCGCTCCGGCGATATCATCATGACCGGCACCCCTGCGGGCGTCGGAGCGGTGGGGCGCGGTGACCTGCTGGTGGCCCATATCGATGGCATCGGGGATCTCACGCTGCATCTCGCCTGATCCGGCGCGAAGACCTGCACGGGCTTTTCTCTGTGGGCACACTGACCTATGCAGGGCGCATATTCATCAGGAGGCGCCCGTGATCCCCGATCTTGCAACCCTGTTGCCGCTGGTGGCGCTTTTGTTCGTGGTCGGCGCGCTTGCCGGGATCATTGCCGGGCTTCTGGGCGTTGGCGGCGGCATCGTGCTGGTGCCGGCCTTTTTCTATGTCTTCACCGCGCTTGGCTATGGCGGGCCGCAGGTGATGCAGGTCTGCCTCGCGACCTCGCTGGCAACGATCATCTTCACCTCGATCCGTTCCGTCATGGCGCATAACCGCAAGGGCGCCGTCGACTGGGAGGTGCTGAAGACCTGGGCGCCGGGGATTGTGATCGGCGCTATCCTTGGAATGCTGGCAGCAAGCCAGATGCGATCAGACGCGCTTCAGGCGATTTTCGGCGTGCTGGGAATGCTCGTGGGGCTTTACATGGCCTTTGGCAGGCAAAGCTGGCGCATCGCCGACACGATGCCGACCGGGCCGGTGCGGGCCGTGCAATCCTCGGTGCTGGGCTTTCTGTCCGTGCTGATGGGGATTGGCGGCGGATCTTTTGGCGTGCCGCTGATGACGCTTTACGGCGTGCCGATCCACCGCGCTGTGGCGACGGCGTCGGGCTTTGGCATCACCATCGCGGTGCCGTCGGTGATCGGGTTTCTGTTCATGCCGCTGGACCCGGCCACGCGCCCGCCGCTGACGCTCGGCGCGGTGAACCTGCCGGCCTTCGCCGTGGTGATCGGCATCACCATGGTCACCACCAGCTATGGGGTGAAACTGGCCCATGCGATGGACCCGAAGCCGCTGAAACGCATTTTCGCGGTCTTCCTGATCCTCGTCGCGGCCAATATGCTGCGCAAGGCGCTTGGCTGGTAAGGGCAGAAACCTTCCCCTTGGGGTAAGCTGCCGCATTGCCAGGCCCCTGCGGATCGGGCATCTTGCCGCCCGATGACTCGGAACCTTATCCAGAAGCTGACCGGGGCGATGATCGCCTGCCTCATGGTTCTTGCCATGACGGTAACGGCCTATGCGCATAAGGTGCCGGCGGGCAACGATCTTGCCATGCGCAATTTCATCATGGCGGGCGGCAATCTCAACGAGCTGTGCGGCGATGGGATCTTCGCGCCGGGTGATTGTCCGCTGTGCCGGCTGAGCGATACGGCCACCGTGCCCGAGCCGCCTGCGGGTCTGTCAGAAATCACCTATCGCTTTGTTCTGGCGCTGGAGCCGGTGCCTCCGGCCCCCATTCTCGCAGCATTTGCCTGGTCGATCCCCGAGGCGCGCGGCCCTCCTTCCATCTGAGAGCGGATGTCTTGCCACCGGCAGATGCCGGTTACACCTCTGATGGAAAACGGAACAGAACGATGAAAATTCTCAGCGCGGCTCTGGCTGCATTCATGATCTCGGGCGTGGTCTCGGGTGCGGCTTTCGCACATGGTTTTAAGGGCGGCGATCTTGAGATCGGCCATCCCTATATCCCGACCCCGCCCGCTGTGGCGAAAACTGCGGGGGGCTTTCTCAAGATCACCAATACCGGGACCGAACCCGACCGGCTGATCGGGATCGAAAGCGATCTGGCCGAAAAGTCCGAACTGCATGTGACAGAGCTGGATGCGAATGGCGTCACCACGATGAACCATGTGCCGGTGCTGGAAATCCCCGCCGGCGAGACCGTCGCGCTGGAGCGTGGCGGCTATCACATCATGTTCATGGGTCTGAAACAGAGCCTGAAAAAAGGCGAAATGGTTCCCGGCACCCTTGTCTTTGAACGGGCGGGCCGGATCGAGGTGGAATTCTCGATCGATGAACCGAAAGAGGCCGAGGATCATAGCGGTCACTGACCGGGATCCAGGCATCGGCCCGGGTAAAAGAGAAAGGGCGGGTGCCATGCACCCGCCCTTTGCTATTTCCGCGGCAGTGAGGGATCAGGCGTGGATCGCGCCAAGACCGCAGGCCAGCGCCGCTTCGCGCACTGCTTCGGAATAGGTCGGATGGGCGTGGCAGGTCAGCGCCAGATCCTGCGCCGAGGCGCCAAATTCCATCGCGACACAGACCTCATGGATCAGATCGCCCGCACCAGGCCCGATGATATGACAGCCGAGAATGCGGTCGGTATCTTTATCGGCCAGCAGCTTGACGAAACCATCCGCCTGGAACACCGCCTTGGCACGGGCATTGCCCATGAAGGGGAATTTGCCGACTTTATAAGCGCGGCCTTCCTCTTTCAGCTGCTCTTCGGTCTTGCCAACGCTGGCGACTTCGGGCGTCGAATAGACCACGCCGGGGATCACGCCGTAATTCACATGGCCCGCCTTGCCGGCGATAACCTCGGCGACCGCCATACCCTCATCCTCGGCCTTATGGGCGAGCATCGGGCCGGGAACCGCGTCCCCAATGGCATAGATGCCCGGGACCGAGGTCTGCCAGTGGTCATCGACCTTGATCTGGCCGCGCGGCAGGATCTCGACGCCGATGGCCTCGAGGCCCAGCCCGTCGGTAAAGGGTTTGCGCCCGGTGGCGACGAGGACGACATCGGCCTCGATTTCGCCCGCCGAATCGTCTTTTTTCAGCTTCCAGGCAACTTTCGCGCCTTTTTTCGTGCGCTCCACCACCTGGACAGCGGCGCCGAGCACGAATTTGAACCCTTGTTTCGTAAGGATCTTCTGGAAGCTCTTCGCCACCTCGGCATCCATGCCGGGGGTGATCGCGTCGAGATATTCCACAACGGTCACTTCGGCGCCGAGACGGGCATAGACCGAGCCCATTTCCAGCCCGATGACGCCGGCGCCGATCACGACCATGCTTTTCGGGATCTTCGGCAGCGCGAGCGCACCGGTCGAGGTGACAATGACCTGTTCGTCGATGGTGATGCCCGGCAGGACCGAAGGCACCGAGCCGGTGGCGATGATGATGTTTTTCGCGCTATGCACCTCGTCGCCGACCTTGACCTGACCGGCTGCAGGGATCGAGCCCCAGCCCTTCAGCCAGGTCACCTTGTTCTTTTTGAAGAGGAATTCGATCCCCTTCGTGTTCCCGGTCACCACGTCATCCTTGTAGCGCAGCATCCGTTCCCAGTCGACTTTGGGATTGGCGCCCATCAGGCCCATTTTCTCGAAGTTCTCATGAACCTCGTGCAGCTGGTGGGTGGCATTCAGCAGCGCTTTCGACGGAATGCAGCCGATATTCAGGCAGGTGCCGCCAAGGGTTTCACGCCCTTCGACACAGGCGGTTTTCAGGCCAAGTTGCGCGGCATGGATCGCGGCCACATAGCCGCCGGGGCCGCCGCCGATCACGATAACGTCGAAATCTGCCATGGGTGGTTTCCTTGTACTGGCGGAGAGCCGGGGGCTGCCTGCCCCAGGCGAACATCGGTTTTCCTGAACCGGTGGCGCGATTGATGCGCGCACCCCGGGGATATTTGTGGGCCGGAGAAAGTCAGGCCAGGATCTGGATCAGCAGGGCGATCAGCGAGACCGGGTCAGAGCTGCCGAAGAAAAAGAGGAACGGCGGGGAGGCGACTTCCTGCATGGATGCGCTTTCACAAAGGGCCTGGGCCGAACAGGGCGACCCCGGCGAGCGTAAGTGTGGCGATCAGGCCGGCCAGCCAGATGAGCGAGCGCCAGGGGGCAAGGCCAAGCCCGTAGGCCGGGATATAGAGCACGCGGGCCGCGACATAGATCCAGGCGGCGGTGGCGGTAAGGGACGAGGTCTTGCCCGCCAGCACCAGGATCAGCACCAGCGGCGCGAACATCGCCAGCCCTTCGAAGCCGTTTGTGACGGCGCGGCGCAACCGTCCCAGGCGCGGCGACATGTCTACCGTCTGATCGCGCGGGCCGGCATTGTAGCGCGGCCCGAGTTCACGGTTCATCTGCGCCCCGGCAATGCCGATGGCCACAACCTGCAGCAGCACGGCACATGTCAGGGCGCTGAGCTCGGGTGCCATCATGCTGTCCTGATGAATTCTGCCGAGGTGATATGCCCAAGCGCCTGTTGCGCCTTGAGCCATTCACGGGCGGCGGTGGGATCATTGACCGAAAACAGGAAAAGGCGGCCGCCATCGCTGCCGGCCCAGATCTGCAGCTGGGTCAGCCCGGTATCGCCGAAGGCAGGGTCATGCCCGGAAAAGCTTGCAAGGCCGGTGCGGACGAGGACTTGTTCCATTCTTGATCTCCATTCCCGAAAATGACGGCATTGTGCCGAACGTGCTCAGGTATAGCGGGCAGAGCCAGGATCGGTTCCGCCCGCCGCGAGAGGATTATGCGGTGCCTGGCCCGGATCAGAGATCCATAAGCAGACGGCGCGGGTCTTCCAGCGCCTCTTTGACGCGGACGAGGAAGGTCACGGCGCCTTTGCCGTCGACGATGCGGTGATCATAGGAAAGCGCCAGATACATCATCGGGCGGATCACGATCTGGCCGCCCACGACGACCGGGCGATCCTGGATCTTGTGCATGCCGAGGATCCCGGATTGCGGCGGGTTCAGGATCGGCGAGGACATCAGCGAGCCGTAGACACCGCCATTCGAGATGGTGAAAGAGCCGCCCTGCATTTCCGCCATGGTCAGCTTGCCGTCCCGGGCGCGCAGACCAAGCTCGGCGATCTTCTTCTCGATCGCGGCAAAGCCCATCTGATCGGCGTCACGCACCACCGGCACGACAAGGCCCGTCGGCGTCCCGACCGCCACGCCCATATGAACGTAGTTTTTATAGACGACATCGGTGCCGTCGATCTCGGCATTGACCTCGGGCACTTCTTTCAGGGCATGGGTGCAGGCCTTGACGAAGAAGGACATGAATCCGAGCTTGACGCCGTGCTTCTTCTCGAACTGGTCCTTATATTCGTTCCGCAGCTGCATGATCCCCGACATATCCACCTCATTATAGGTGGTCAGCATGGCGGCGGTGTTCTGTGCGTCTTTCAACCGGCGCGCGATGGTCTGGCGCAGGCGGGTCATCTTGACGCGCTCTTCGCGCGCGGCGTCATCGGCAGGCACAGGCGCGCGTGGGATCGCGGCGGGCGCAGGCGCAGGCGCGACAGCAGCGGCCGCAGCGCCCGGGGCACCGGCCACGGCACGCGCCACGTCTTCCTTCATCACCCGGCCATCCTTGCCGGAAGCCTGGACCTGGTCACGGGTGAGCCCGGCTTCGGCCATGGCTTTCTTGGCCGAGGGCGCGTCTTCGACATCCTTGCCTGCCGGGGCGGGCGCGGCTTTCGGGGCCTCGGCTTTGGCAGCGGGGGCTGCAGCTGCGGCGCCGGCGGCACCTTCGCTCACGATCGCGAGACGCGCATTGGCGGCGACGGTCTCGCCTTCCTGGGCGATGATCTCGACCAGAACGCCGGCGACGGGCGAGGGGACCTCGACCGAAACCTTGTCGGTTTCGAGTTCGCAAAGCATCTCGTCCTGGGCCACCGTGTCACCGACCTTTTTGAACCAGGTGGAAACGGTTGCCTCGGACACGGATTCGCCGAGTGCGGGGACCATTACGTCAGTCATCTTCTCAACTCCTTAGCCCCCTTGGTCTGGCGGGCATCAGTCAGATTTCGATTTCCCCGCGCGCGACCCGCGCGGGAGGAAATTCAGTCAGCAAGCGCCGCAGAAACCAGGGCGGTCTGTTCGGCTTTGTGGCGGGAAGCCAGGCCAGTCGCGGGCGAGGCCGAGGCCACGCGGCCCGCATAGGCCGGGCGGGTGGTGGTGCCGCGCACGCGGGTCAGCAGCTGCTCCAGCTCCGGCTCGATAAAGGACCAGGCGCCCTGGTTCTTCGGCTCTTCCTGGCACCAGACAAAATCGGCATGGGCGAAACGCGCCAGTTCGATCTGCAGGGCCACGGTCGGGACCGGGTAGATCTGTTCCAGGCGCAGCAGGTAGACGTCATCGAGACCGCGCGCATCGCGTTCCGCGAGCAGGTCGTAATAGACCTTGCCCGAAGAGATCACCACGCGGCGGATCTTGTCATCGGCCTGCAGTTTCGTTTCCGAATTGCCCTTCTGCGCATCATCCCAGAGGACGCGATGGAAGGTCGAGCCATCGGTGAAATCTTCAGCCTTCGAGATCGCCATCGGGTGGCGCAGCAAGGATTTCGGCGTCATCAGGATCAGCGGCTTGCGGAAATCGCGGTGCAGCTGGCGGCGCAGGATGTGGAAATAGTTCGCGGGCGTGGTGCAGTTCGCCACGATCCAGTTTTCCTCGGCCGAGAGCTGGAGGAAGCGTTCCAGGCGCGCGGAAGAGTGTTCCGGCCCCTGGCCCTCGAACCCATGTGGCAAGAGAACCACAAGACCCGACATCCGCAGCCATTTGCTCTCGCCCGAGTTCACGAACTGGTCGAACATGATCTGCGCGCCATTGGCGAAATCGCCGAATTGCGCTTCCCAGAGCGTCAGGGCGTTTGGCTCTGACAGCGAGTAGCCATATTCAAAGCCCAGGACCGCATATTCCGAGAGCATCGAATCGATGACCTCATAGCGGGCCTGGCCGGCGCGGATATGGTTCAGCGGATAGTACCGTTCCTCGGTCGACTGGTCGACGATGCCGGAATGGCGCTGCGAGAAGGTGCCGCGGGTGCAGTCCTGGCCCGAGAGACGGACCGGGAAGCCCTCGACCTGAAGCGAGCCGAAGGCCAGCGCCTCGGCGGTGGCCCAGTCAAAGCCCTCGCCGGTCTCGAACATCTTCTTCTTGGCCTCGAACAGCCGCGTGATCGTCTTATGGGCGTCAAAGCCCTCGGGCAGGCGCGTCAGCGCGGTGCCGATTTCCTGGAAGGTTTCGGGTTTGATCCATGTCTCGCCGCGCTGGTAATTGTCGGCGCCAGGCCGGCTCATGGATTTCCAGCGCCCGTCCAGCCAGTCGGCCTTGTTGGGTTTGTAATCCTTGCCGGCCTCGAATTCCTCATTCAGATGAGCCTGGAAGGCGGCTTTCATATCCTCGATCTCACCCTCAGGGATGAGGCCGTCTTTCACCAGACGCTCGGTATAAAGCTGCAGCGTGGTCTTTTGCTTGCGGATGTTTTTATACATCGCCGGGTTGGTGAACATCGGCTCGTCGCCTTCGTTGTGACCAAAGCGGCGGTAGCAGAAGATGTCCAGAACCACGTCTTTGTGGAACTTCTGGCGGAATTCGGTCGCGATGCGCGCGGCATGGACCACGGCCTCGGGGTCATCCCCGTTCACGTGGAAGATCGGCGCCTCGACCATCAGCGCGATATCGGTGGGATAGGGCGAGGTGCGCGAGAAATGCGGCGCGGTCGTAAACCCGATCTGGTTGTTCACGATGATATGGATACAGCCGCCGGTGCGGTGGCCCCGGATGCCCGAGAGTTGCAGACATTCCGCCACCACGCCCTGGCCGCGAAAGCCGCGTCGCCATGCAGGAGGATCGGCAGCACGGCCACACGTTCGGCCACGTCATTCAGCTGGTCCTGTTTCGCGCGGACCTTGCCGAGGACGACGGGGTTCACGGCCTCCAGGTGCGAGGGGTTCGCGGTCAGCGAGAGGTGGACGGTGTTGCCGTCAAACGTCCGGTCCGAGGAGGCACCGAGGTGATATTTCACATCGCCCGAGCCGTCGACATCTTCGGGCTTGAAGCTGCCGCCCTGGAATTCGTTGAAGATGGCGCGGTAGGGTTTCGCCAGCACATTGGCGAGAATGTTCAGACGTCCCCGATGCGGCATGCCGATGACGATGTCTTTCACACCCAGCTGACCACCGCGCTTGATGATCTGCTCCATCGCGGGGATCAGCGCCTCGCCGCCATCAAGGCCGAACCGCTTGGTCCCCATATATTTCACATGGAGGAATTTCTCATAGCCCTCGGCCTCGACCAGCTTATTGAGGATGGCGCGGCGGCCCTCGCGGGTGAAGGCGATTTCTTTGCCGTAACCCTCGATCCGCTCTTTCAGCCAGGCCGATTCCTCTGGGTTCGAGATATGCATGTATTGCAGCGCGAAAGTGCCACAATAGGTGCGTTTCAGGATGTCGGTGATCTGGCGCATCGAGGCATGGGTCAGCCCGAGCACATTGTCGAGGAAGATCGGGCGGTCGAGATCGGCCTCGGAGAACCCGTAAGAGGCAGGGTCAAGCTCGGGATGGTTGCTCTCATCGCGCATGTTCAGCGGGTCGAGATCGGCGGCGAGGTGGCCGCGGATCCGGTAGGCGCGGATGATCATCAGCGCGCGGATCGAGTCGATCACGGCGCGTTGCAGCTGGGCCTCGGTCAGATTGACGCCCTGATCCTGCGCCTTGGCCGCGATTTTTGATCCCGCAGCTTTCGCGTCTTTCGCCTGAGACGCCGGCCATTCGCCGGTCAGCGCGGCGGTCAGATCGTCCACCGGCTGTGGCGGCCAGTCGGCGCGCGCCCAGGACGGGCCGGCGGCGGCCTTTCTCGCATCGGCCTCGCTGTCACCAAGCGCGCGGAAGAATTCTGCCCAGGCGGCATCGACCGAATTCGGGTCAGCCGCATAACGCGCCTGAAGCTGGTCGATGTAATCGGCATTGGCCCCGTCCATGAAAGACGAGGCATTGAAAGCGGCGGTGGGGGACTGGTCGGTCATGACTGGACCTCGGAGGAGTTGGGACCGTAACGGTTGGGACCGGGCGAGGATGGCAGCGCCATATGCCCGAAGAGAGAGGCGCCGGCGAGAAGCCCGGTTGGCGGATGGATATCGGCGGGATTGGTATCGCTGTCGGCCAGTCTGCGGGCCGAGACGGCTGCAATCGGCAAAAGCGTCAATGCCGCAAGGCCCAGGCTTTGCGGCAGAGTGATATCGGGGACAGTGCCGTGCAGAAGCGCGAATGCAGTTACGGGCATTGCGAGGCCGGGCAACAGGAACACCCGCCATTCGGAGCGGGAAGCCCGCCCCGAAAACCGGAAAGACCGCAGGAAGCTGGTCTTTATGGCCTGCGCCAGTCGCATGATCAGCCCTTGATTGCTTTCAGCACAGCCTCGCCCAGCGTCGCGGGGCTGTCTGCCACCACGATGCCTGCGCTCAGCATGGCCTCGATTTTCGATTCCGCGTCACCTTTGCCGCCTGCGACGATCGCACCGGCATGACCCATGCGGCGCCCGGGAGGGGCGGTGCGGCCGGCGATGAAGCCAGCGGTCGGCTTCCAGCGGCCCTTTTTCTTCTCATCCGCCAGGAATTGCGCAGCTTCCTCTTCGGCGGAACCACCGATTTCGCCGATCATGATGATCGAATGGGTCTCAGGATCCGCGAGGAACATTTCCAAAACGTCAAGATGCTCGGTGCCCTTGATCGGGTCGCCGCCGATGCCGACAGCCGAAGACTGGCCGAGGCCGACATCGGTGGTCTGCTTCACCGCTTCATAGGTAAGCGTGCCCGAACGCGAAACAACACCCACTGAGCCGACCGAGAAGATATTGCCGGGCATGATGCCGATTTTGCATTGCGAGGGCGTCATGACGCCAGGGCAGTTCGGCCCGATCAGGCGCGATTTCGAGTTAATCAGCGCGCGCTTGACCTTCATCATGTCGAGAACCGGGATGCCCTCGGTGATCGCCACGATCAGCGGGATCTCGGCATCGATCGCTTCGAGGATCGAATCCGCTGCGAAGGGCGGCGGCACATAGATCACGGTCGCATCGGCGCCGGTCTTTTCGACCGCATCATGGACCGAGTCGAAAACCGGCAGACCGAGGTGGCTTGAACCACCTTTGCCCGGGGTCACACCGCCGACCATTTTCGTGCCATAGGCAATCGCCTGCTCGGTGTGGAAGGTGCCCTGCGAGCCGGTGATGCCCTGGCAGATGACCTTGGTGGTATTGTTGATCAGAACGGCCATCCGGGCCTCCTTGAAGGTAACTTTTTGCAGATGTCGGCCTGGACGGACCAGGATGACGCATGTTCTTCGCTTTTGCCCGGCCTGCCTCAGGCCGGGATTACTTTGCGGTGCCGACCGCGATCATGGCGGCATTACCCGCCTGATACATGTCGTATTTCGCATCATAGCTGTTGCGTGTGGCCGTGCGGCTGTCGCGGGTCGGGCAGGTGATGATGATCTCGCGCCCGTCGACACGGCCCGCCTTTGCCATCTCTGCCTGCTCCTGGCAGACAGTAATGGGGTCGTTCTCCGGCGTCGCGTAACCGCCGCTGCACGCCGCAAGGGCGGACAGAAGAACGAGAGCAGGCACGGTCAGTCTGATGCGCATCTGATTGCTTCCTTACTGTAAACTCATTCTGCGGGTCCTGACCCGGAGGGCCACTAATCGGTCTGGGCCCACATGAAACTCACGCCACTGGTGTCTGCGGACGTACAGGTGGGGTCATTGCCCGAAGAGGTGACTTCTGCCCGCAGGCCGTCATTCTGCAGGTCGAACGAGAGACAGCCGTCTTCGCCGGTCTCTTCCACCGACGTCTGTCCCCCCGCCGCGATGACCGCCGACAAAAGCGCCGCCGCCCGGTCAGAGCCGATGGTTTCCGATTGCACGAGGCAATAGCCGCCATCGCTCCAGGTCAGGGCGTAGATTTCCTCGGGGCCGGCGATTTCAGAGAAACCGGCCTCGTCATCGGTTTCGACATCCCAGCCTGCGGCCCGGAACGCTTCGGTCGCCTGATTGCCGGCGCCGCCAAGCGACAGACAGGTGGCATAGGCGGCCTGCAAAAGATCCTCGCCCTGCGCGGTCGCGAGCGCCGCAGCGGGTGCTGCGTTCCCGGCCAGTGCAGGCCGGGCCACCGGGGCGAAAAGCAGTGTGAAAGCCAGAAGACAGCGGATCATGGCGCGGCTCATTCCTCCAGGTCGATTATGGCTCTTGGTCCTGCCGTTCCCGGCCCGCCTTGTCGAAACCGGCGATCAGCATGGCCCCGGCGAAAGCCGGGGTTCTGGCGCAGGCTTCGGCGCAAAGGGCAAGGTTTCGGGCCATCGCGCGCATCGGGATCAGCCCTTGACCGCCTTGACGATCTTTTCTGCGGCATCCGACAGATCATCGGCAGCGATCACATTGAGACCGCTGTCATTGATGATCTTCTTGCCAAGATCGACATTGGTGCCTTCAAGACGAACCACCAGCGGCACCTTCAGCCCGACCTCTTTCACCGCCGCAATCACGCCCTCGGCGATGATGTCGCAGCGCATGATGCCGCCGAAGATGTTCACAAGGATGCCTTTGACGTTCGGGTCAGAGGTGATGATCTTGAAAGCCTCGGTCACTTTCTCTTTGGTGGCGCCGCCGCCGACATCAAGGAAGTTCGCCGGTTCCGCGCCGTAAAGCTTGATGATGTCCATCGTCGCCATGGCAAGGCCTGCGCCATTCACCATGCAGCCGATTTCCCCATCGAGCGCGATATAGTTCAGATCGAATTTCGACGCTTCGAGTTCCTTCGGATCTTCCTCGGATTCGTCGCGCAACGCGGCGATATCGGCATGGCGGTAGATCGCATTGCCGTCAAAGCCCATCTTGGCATCAAGCAACTTGAGATTGCCGTCGGTCATCACAACCAGCGGGTTGATCTCGAGCATGTCCATGTCTTTGTCGATGAAGAGCTTATAGAGGTTCTTCACGATGCCGACGGCCTGCTTGACCTGCGCGCCCTTCAGGCCAAGCGCGAAAGCGACGCGGCGGCCGTGAAAATCCTGCAGTCCGGTGGCCGGATCGACGGTGATGGTGTGGATTTTCTCGGGCGTCGAATGCGCGACCTCTTCGATATCCATGCCGCCTTCGGTCGAGGCCACGATCGAAATGCGCGAGGTCTGGCGGTCGATCAGCAGCGCAAGATACAGCTCGCGCTCGATGTCGGAACCGTCTTCGATATAGATGCGGTTGACCTGTTTGCCGGCCGGGCCGGTCTGAATCGTGACCAGCGTGCGTCCGAGCATCTGACGCGCGAATTCAGCGGCTTCTTCCACCGATTTCGCGAGGCGCACACCGCCCTTGTCACCGGCTTCCGGCTCCACGAATTTGCCCTTGCCGCGACCGCCGGCATGGATCTGCGACTTTACGACCCAGAGCGGCCCGTCCAGCTCGCCTGCGGCGGTCTTGGCGTCTTCCGCTTTCAGGACGACACGCCCATCGGAAACCGGGATGCCATAGGACCGGAGAAGCGCCTTGGCCTGATATTCGTGGATGTTCATGGGGCCGTATTCCCGTATTCGGTGATGATCTGGCGCAGTTCTGGCACGGATCATCCGGCCTGGCCAATCCTATCCGCCCGCATCCGGGATATAAGGCGAAAATCCGCGCTTTGTGATCACGAATTTTCTGGCTGTGATCACAGAATTTCAGCCGTGATCACATTTGTTGCAACTGTCGGGAATCAAGGGCGTGACAGAGTCGCAGGCCGCGTGATTCGTGTTAGCGGCATCAGTTGAACAGCACCGCGAAAAGTACGGCATCGCCCTGCATCAGCCGCTCAAAGTCCGACCAGGCCTGGCCCGACATCACCACGCCTTTCTCAGCATAGGGCAGCAGCGCTTCGCCCTGGATCATCCCGATCAGATCCACCTTCGGCGGCGCCTCGAACAGCTTTTTCAGGCTGATCCCGGCCTCGGCCCCATAGCGCCAATGCGGCATCAGGATCTCACCTTTCAGGAGCTTTTCGGCATCGGCCAGCACCGCCTGCCATTGTGCGGCGGTGCCCGGCGGCAGCTGCAGCCCAAGCGCCGAGAGCTGCTTCTCATTCGGGATCCATTCGCGGTCATTATCGGTCTCAGCCTCGACGAGAGTCCAGAAGCGGCGGTTCTCTTCAATCATCGCGAGGAAATGGCCATGGGCTTTGGCGGCAAGGGCGGCATCGGGCTCCTGGGCCAGGGCCTGAAGGATGATCGTGACCCGGTCGACCTGATTGCCGAACATCATATCCCAGGCATTGGGGGGCGGGGTGTCCCCCAAAGTGCATGCATGTCGCGGGTCGATTGCAGGATGCGATCGGTCGCCGGACCGGGGTCATAGGCCTGGAAGACCGTGGCCGTCCCGGAAATCAGATGCGTATAGGCCGTAAGCCAGGCGGAGTCGGATCCATCGAAACGGATGACGATCTGGCCGGCTTCGGGGGCCATGCCCCAGAGGCCGAGCGCTTCCACCGCGACATCCGCAATGGCTTCGCCCGGATCGCGCTGGCCATTCGCGTTGATGTCGAACCACAGATCGGCGAGGTCGATCTCGAGCCCGAAATCGCGGTTCCCGACCTGGTCAAGGGCTGCGCGGGCCTCGTCCATTCCCGTGGTGATACCAGCGATCAGTGTGGTGATGTCCTGGCCCCGGATCTCACGCGCCTCCGGGTTGGGCGGGATCGGGAGGCGCAGGATCGGAAGCTCGGACCAGTCCGCCTCCAGCCCCACCTGCCACCGAAGTTGCAGCGCCTGCTCGACGGCGCCGAGGAAGCGCAGCCCGGCCAGCGCAAAGGCCTCTTCCCCGGTCGGCGCGTTCAGCGCCGCAAGCCGGGATTGCGTGGCCTGGATCCCCTTGTCGCGGATCTCATGCGACAGATCGAGTGGCCCGGCAAAGGCGAGGCCAGGCATCAGCGAAAGCAGAGTGGCACAAAGAAAGCGGTGCATGGGGACCTCCGGTATTGCGGTGAAAAGGATGCGGAGGGGGGAGAGGGCGGTCAAGAGGCGCTGCAGGCCACCCGGGGTGCGGAATTCCCAACGTTCGAAAGAGAGGGGGCCTGCCCCCTCGCGGCTATGCCGCTCACCCCGGGGATATTTAAGGACAGATGAAAAGGCGAAGAGAGAGTGCCGATTTCATCTGTCCTTAAATATCCCCGCCGGAGGCTTCCTCAGATGTCAGGAGCCGCGGGGGTCGAGCACTGCGAGGGCCTGGCCGCGGGGCAACAGGTCTTCCCGCCAGCGGATCGAGAAACCAGCTGCCTCAGCATCTGCTGCGATATCGGCGCTGCTGCGATGCCAGGGCGGGCGGTTTGGATGGGTTACCACGCCGTCGCGCTGGCGGAACGGGCCGGTGTGATCTGCGGGGGCGAGGAAGACGGTCAGCATGAGCTTGCGCAGCGCGGGGAAGCGATGGCGCAGGTTTTTCAGCGCAGGCAGCAGGGGGGCGGCGGGCAGATGGGTAAAGACGCCCCAGCACAGCGCGAAGGTGATGGTTTCCGGCAGGCCCGGGAAGCGGAAGGAATTGTCCTCAATCAGCTGTTCTTCGGGCAGGCGCGATCGGGCTTCGGGCGTCAGCTCCTCCGCATAGCCGCGCAACATCAGCGCACGGGAGGCATCGGTGCCCCAGTAATGGCCGGGGTCGAGCCAGGGCACCAGCATATGGCCAAGCCTGAGGCAGCCGCAGCCGATATCGAGGAAATGATCCTGCCGCGTGAGCCCCTCATCAAGGATCACCTGCATCTGATGCAGCGCGGTTTCTTCCCAGCGGCCGCCGACGATGTCGCGGTGTTTGCCACGCGCCAGCGCATCCTCGTAGAAGCCAGGCTTCAGATAGGGCGAGGCGAGGGTCATGTGCCTGTGGCGGCGCGGGTGGCGATGCCCTGCATCAGGGCGACAGCCTGCGCCATGTCCTGGAGGCTGACCCATTCGCGCGGCCCGTGGATTTCCTGCATGCCGGTGAAAAGATTGGGGCAGGGCAGGCCAAGCTCGGTCAGCCTTGAGCCATCGGTGCCGCCCCGGATCGGGACCGAGACCGGATCAAGACCAATATCGCGGGCGGCGGCGCGGGCGAGATCGACAGGCGTCATGTCGGTCTCGAGCCAGTAGCGCATATTGCGGTATTGCGGGCTGATCCTGCAGGTGATTTCCGCGCGGGGCTCGGTCAGCGCGAGGGCCTCGCAGGCGCGGGTCAGCATCTCGCCTTTGGCCTTCAGCCCGTCCAGTTCGAAATCGCGCAGGATGAAATGGATCACCATTTCCGAGGAGCCACCGGTCATCCCGACCGCATGGATGAAGCCCTCGCGGCCTTCGGTCACCTCGGGCTGCATCGTGGCTTGCGGCAGGAAAGCGATCAGTTTCGCGGCAAGGTGGATCGCATTGACCATCTTGCCTTTGGCCCAGCCGGGATGGATCGAGACGCCCTTGATCGTGACTTCGGCGCCATCGGCCGAGAAGCTTTCATATTCGATCTCGCCGGGATTGGCGCCATCGAAGGTGAAGGCGAAATCGGCGCCGATGTCTTTCGGCAGGCGCGGATCGACGCCGCGGCCGATCTCTTCATCCGGGGTGAAGGCGAGGCGGATCTCGGGATGGGCGGGTTTATCTGCAATCAGGCGGCGGGCCGCGGCCATGATGATGGCGATGCCGGCCTTGTCATCGGCGCCAAGCAGCGTGGTGCCCGAGGCGGTGACGATGTCATGACCCTGGCGGAGGCCAAGGCCGGATGAGGTCTCGGGCGAGAGGATCAGCGCCGGATTGTCGGGAAAGGTGATCTCGCCGCCATTATAGTCCCGGATGACGCGCGGTTTTACCCCGGTCGCATTGAATTGGGGGGCGGTGTCCATATGGGCGAGGAAGGCAATCACCGGGCCGGGGGCTGTGGCTGGTATGGTCGCCAGCACGGCGCCGTAATCGGTGACGCGGATGTCGGTTGCGCCGATTTCGGCGAGCTCGGATTTCAGCAGCCGCGCCATATTCAGCTGGATCGCGGTCGAGGGCTGCGAGGGGCTTGCCGGGTCGCTCTGGCTGTCGATGGCGCAGTAGCGGGTCAGGCGGTGTTCGAGCTCGGTGATAAGGCTGGACATGGGCATGCCTGGGATCTGGCCGGGTGGGGGCGCTGCCCCCGTCTGCCTCTGGCAGCCTCCCCCGGGATATTTAGGGACAGATGAAATTTCAGGTTTTTTTGCGGGCGGCGGCGGCGGATTTCATCCGCTCAAGCAGGGCAGCCTTCTTTTCGGCGGCGGCCTTGTCTTTCGGGGCGCCGCGACGGGGCAGGTCGAGGGCGTGCTGGGTGTCTTTGGCGTTTTTGGGATTGCCGGATTTGGAATAGTCCATGGCGGGCTCCTTGTCGTTTTATGTGGCATGACGCAAAGGGGGCGGCGGGGCAAGAGGCGAGGTCTCAGCAGGTCAGGGCGCGCGCGGGATCCTGAGGCCGAGCCAAACCGAAAGGACACGGATGGCGAAGGTGGCGGTCAGGGCCAGGGCGGTGGTGATCAAAGGCGGCCAGCCGAGATGATCGCCGAGAATCACGAGGCCCGCGCCGATAATGGCGGCGACCGCGTAGATATCTTCGCGCAGCACGCGGGGGATCTCGGTCACCAGCAGGTCGCGTATTACGCCGCCTCCGACTGCGGTCAGCACGCCGATCATGCAGGCGCTTGCGGGGGGAGGCCGAAAATCAGGGCTTTCTGTGTGCCCGCTACTGTGAAGGTGCCAAGGCCAAGCGCGTCCAGCAGCATCACCGGTTTCGAGGCGCGTTCGATCAGGCGGTGGAAGAAGAAGGCGGTCAGCCCCGCGATAAGCGTTACCACGAGATAGGACGGGTCGCGCAGCACTGCTGCCGGCTGGTCGCCGATGGCCATATCGCGGATCGCGCCGCCCGCCGTGGCGGCGGCCGTGGCCAGCACGATCACCCCGAAAAGATCAAGCTGGCGGCGTACGGCCAGCATGCCTCCGGACAGGCCGAAGACATAAGTGCCGGTCATATCGAGCCACCACAGGAGCGAGGCGTAATCCGCCGCCATCCAGTTCATCGCTGTCTCCGCCTTTGCCTTGCCGATGATCCTGGCCTGATGCCCGCATAAAGAAAAGCGCGCGCCCCGATGAGGAGACGCGCGCGGGTGGAGTCACTGGTGAAGAACCTCAGTTCAGCGAGGGATCGATGCCCTTGCAGGCGGTCACGAGACCTTTGACCGCGTCGATGGATTTGTCGAGCATCGCCTGCTCATCCGCGTTCAGCTTGATTTCGACCACTTTCTCGATGCCGCCGGCACCGATCACGGTCGGCACGCCGACATAGATCCCGTCGAGACCATAGGCGCCTTTGACAAAGGCCGCGGCCGGCAGGACGCGCTTCTGGTCTTTCAGATAGGCTTCGGCCATTTCGATCGCCGAGGTGGCGGGCGCGTAGAAGGCCGAGCCGGTTTTCAGCAGGCCGACGATTTCGGCGCCGCCGTCACGGGTGCGCTGCACGATGGCGTCGAGCTTTTCCTGCGTGGTCCAGCCCATGGCGACCAGATCCGGCAGCGGGATGCCGGCCACGGTCGAATAGCGGGTCAGCGGCACCATCGTGTCGCCATGGCCGCCCAGCACGAAGGCCGAAACATCGCGCATGGAGACGTTGAATTCGAGCGAGAGGAAGTGGCGGAAGCGTGCCGAATCAAGGACGCCCGCCATGCCGACGACTTTCTCATGCGGCAGGCCCGAGAATTCGCGCAAAGCCCAGACCATCGCGTCAAGCGGATTGGTGATGCAGATCACGAAGGCGTTCGGGGCGTATTTGGCGATGCCTTCGCCGACCGATTTCATGACCTTGAGGTTGATGCCCAGCAGGTCATCGCGCGACATGCCGGGCTTGCGCGGCACGCCTGCGGTGACGATGCAGACATCGGCGCCGGCAATATCTTCGTAGGAATTCGCGCCCTTAAGCGCCACGTCAAAGCCTGCGACCGGGCCGCATTGGGCCAGATCAAGTGCTTTGCCCTGAGGGGTGCCTTCAGCGATGTCGAACAGGATAACGTCGCCGAGTTCCTTGGTGGCGACGAGATGGGCGAGCGTGCCGCCGATCTGGCCTGCACCGATAAGGGCAATCCTGGGTCGTGCCATTGGGATGGTCTCCGTTGCTGGGGTCGCGGGAGGCGTAGTCCCTTAAGGGGCATCTGTCCAGCGGCTCCGATTGGCAGTATGCCATCGTATGCCGAAAAATCTGCGCTTCCGTCTGCCACGTCGCGGGAGTAGCGGTCGGGTTAGCGGTAACGGGGTTTCAGGATGGAAGAACCAGGGTTCTGGCTGCTTGCGGTGATCGCCGCAGCGCTGGTCGGGCTGTCAAAGGGCGGGTTGCCGGCGATCGGGATTCTGGCGGTGCCGGTGATGGCGCTGCAGATCTCGCCGGTGCTGGCGGCGGGGATCCTGCTGCCGGTCTATGTGGTCTCGGACATGTTCGGGCTCTGGGCCTATCGCCATGCCTTTGACCGCAAGGTGCTGCTTTATCTGCTGCCCGGCGCGATTGCGGGGATCGCGGTTGGCGGGCTGACGGCCTCGCTGGTGCCGGAGGCGGCAGTGACAGCGCTGATCGGGGCGATCGGGCTTGTCTTCAGCCTTAATCTGCTGCTGCGCCGTCCGGCCGATGGCCCGCCGCGGGAGCCAAAGCCGGGGCCCGGGCTGTTCTGGGGTCTGATCACCGGCATCACCAGCTTTGTCAGCCATTCCGGCGCGCCGCCCTGGCAGGTCTATACCCTGCCCTTGCGGCTGGAAAAGGCGGTGTTTGCCGGCACCTCGACCATCGGGTTCGCGGTGATCAATGCGGTGAAGCTGATTCCCTACGGGCTGCTGGGCCAGCTGAACCCGGCCAATCTCAGGATTTCTGCGTTGCTGATGGCGCCGGCAGTGGCCTCGGTCTTTGTCGGGGTATGGCTGGTCAGGATATTGCCTGCAAAGGCCTTTTTCCGCATCGTGACCTGGTCGCTGCTGCTGATCTCGCTGAAACTGCTCTGGGACGGCGCGCGCGGGATCTTCTGAGGCGCAGAATGTGATGCCCGCAACGGAAACAGGGCCGCCAGACGGCGACCCTGTGTTTTTGCGCGTATCGGAGCCCGTATCAGATCGGAGCCCGTATCAGTCGGGGCCTGTCCGCCAGGTCAGGCCTTGTCGACCGCCTTCTTCACCGCGTCTTTCGTCTTGCCAAGCGCCTGCTGCGCTTCGCCTTTCAATTCCTGCGCCGCCCCATCGGCCCGCAGCCGGTCATTGCCGGTTGCCTTGCCCACGGCCTGTTTCACATTTCCCACCGCTTCATTGGTGAGACCTTTGATCTTGTCACCGGTGCTGCTCATAATGAACTCCTTTGACTGTGTAACCTGAGCGTATCAGTGCGGGGAAAACACGCGACGCTGCGTCTGGTTCCCCCGGGGCAGGATCACGATATGTCACCGCAGCGTGTTTTCGCCAGGGCATGAGGACAGATGTCGGGGGCAGAAACCGGGGCCGGAGATCTGACGGTGCAGAAATAGTTTCTGCAATGCGGCATTTCATGGCTTGCCGAATGTGCTAATTTTGTGCTTTGACACGCAAGATTATTGCCATGGAGGCCCGCCATGTCCCGCTCGCAGCCGGCTCAGCCCTGCCGTTCGGTTCTCTATATCCCTGCCTCGCGCGAGCGGGCGCTGGAAAAGGCGCGGGATCTGGCCTGTGATGCGATCATCTTCGATCTGGAGGATGCGGTCGCGCCCGAGGAAAAGCCCGCCGCGCGCGCGCTGCTGGCGCGGGTGCTGGCGCAGGCCGACTATGGGAGCCGGC
Organism: Gemmobacter sp. 24YEA27; assembly: GCF_030052995.1. Taxonomy (NCBI): domain Bacteria; kingdom Pseudomonadati; phylum Pseudomonadota; class Alphaproteobacteria; order Rhodobacterales; family Paracoccaceae; genus Gemmobacter; species Gemmobacter sp. 24YEA27. The sequence goes on from NZ_JASJPW010000001.1 coordinate 1,117,863, forward strand.
TGAAACTGGTCCGGATCAACGGGTTCGACACGGAATGGGGGCGCGAGGATGCGGCGGCCATGGCGCGCGCGATCGCGGCCGGGGCGAAGATCGACGCGCTGCTGATCCCGAAAGTCAGCGCACCCACTGATCTCGATGCGATGACCGCTGTGGCGCCGGGGGTCAGCCTTTGGGCGATGATGGAGACCTGCGCCGGCATGCTGAACGCAGCGGCGATTGCGGCACATCCCGCGCTGCGCGGCATGGTGATGGGCACCAATGACCTTGCAAAAGAGCTCGGGAGCCGTTTCCGCCCCGACCGTCTGCCGATGCAGGCGGGGCTGGGGCTTTGTCTGCTGGCCGCGCGCGCCTATGGGCTGATCATCGTGGATGGCGTCTACAATGCGTTCAAAGACGAGGCGGGCTTGCGGGCGGAATGCGAGCAGGGCCGCGATATGGGCTTTGACGGCAAAACGCTGATCCATCCGGCACAGCTCGACATCGCCAATGCGGCTTTCGCGCCGTCAGAGGCCGAGCTTGATCTCGCCCGCCGCCAGATCGCGGCCTTTGACGAGGTCGCCTCCTCGGGCGGCGGTGTTGCGGTGGTCGACGGGCGCATCGTCGAGAACCTGCATATCGTGACCGCGCGGGCGCTTCTGGAGAAAGATGCCGCAATCAGGACTGCGGCGATCGGGGCGCTGGCGCCTGCCGGCTGATCGGGCGAAACCTGCCTGACCCTTTATTGCCAGCCGAATCGGAGCCCGCGCCATGACCATCCTTACCCTCGGAGTGCTTTTGTGGAGCCTCGCCCATCTTCTGGGCCGGGTCGCGCCGGGCCTGCGGGACCGGCTTGGCGGAAGGGCGGGGATGGGGCTGGTCTCATTGACCGCAACGGCCCTGATGGTCTTTGGCTACCGCGCGGCGGAGGGTGAGTTTTACTGGGGCCGTGACCCGATGACGACCGGGATCAATAACCTCCTGATGCTCGTCTCGGTCTATCTCTTCGCAGCGGCGGGGATGAAGACGAAGGTCGGGCGGATGATCCGGCATCCGATGCTCTGGGGCGTGGTGATCTGGACGCTTGCGCATATCCTCGTCAATGGTGACACCCCGTCTTTCGTGCTGTTTGGCGGCATCGGGATCTGGGCGCTGTTGCAGATGCTGGCGATCAACCGGATGGGGCCATGGCTGCGGCCGGAACCCCGCCCCGGCAAAAGCCCTGCGCGCATGGAGGTGATTGCCATTTTCGGCACTCTGGTGGTCTATGGCGCGATTGCCGCGGCGCATTACGCGCTCGGCTATGCTGTATTCGGGTGATCTGATGAGACTTTACCGCTTTCTGTCCGGCGATGACACTTCCGCCTTTTGCCACAAGGTTTCGGCCGCGCTGGCGAAAGGGTGGGAGCTTTATGGCGAGCCGAGCTATGCGTTTGACGCCTCGAACGGGGTGATGCGCTGTGGCCAGGCGGTGATCAAAGAGGTGCCGGGGGAATATTCGCCGGATCTGAAGCTCGGCGAGCAATAGAGACCGGGGAAGGGGGCACTGCCTCCGTCTGCCTCGGGCAGACTTCCCCGCAGTATTTTGGTCAGGAAGAAGGGCCTTTGCGCCTTTCCGGCTGCATTGGGGGAAGAGGAATGAAGACCAATCCGGGGCGGTTTTTCGAGGATTACCGTATGGGCGAGGTGATCCGCCATGCGGTGCCGCGCACGGTGTCGGGGGGCGAGCGGGCGCTGTATCATGCGCTGTATCCGGCGCGGGGCGCGCTTTATTCCTCGGATGAATTTGCGCGGGCCTCGGGGCTGGCGGCAAGCCCGATGGATGATCTGATCGCCTTTCATACGGTCTTCGGCAAGACGGTGCCGGATATCTCGCTGAATGCGGTGGCCAATCTGGGCTATGCCGAGGGGCGCTGGCTGGCGCCGGTCTGGCCGGGGGATACGCTGAGGTCGGAGTCCGAGGTGATCGGGCTGAAGGAAAATTCCAACGGCAAATCCGGCGTGGTCTATGTGCGCACGCGCGGGCTGAATCAGCGCGGCGAGGTGGTGCTGGATTATGTCCGTTGGGTGATGGTGAAAAAGGCGCGCGATGTGGCGACGCCGGAGCCGGTGGTGCCGGATTTGCGCAAGGTGGTGCCGGCCGCGGAGCTGGTGGTGCCGGCCGGGCTTGATTTCAGCCGCTACGATTTTGGTCTCGCCGGCGAGCCGCATCGCTGGGGAGATTACGCGGTCGGCGAGAAGATCGACCATGTCGATGGTGTCACCGTCGAGGAGGCCGAGCATATGCTCGCGACGCGGCTCTGGCAGAACACCGCGAAAGTGCATTTCGATGCGACCAATCGTGAAGACGGGCGGCGGCTGATCTATGGCGGGCATGTGATCAGCCTGGCGCGGGCGCTTTCGTTCAACGGGCTCGCCAATGCGCAGATGATCGTGGCGCTGAATGCCGGCGCCCATGCCAATCCTTGTTTCTCGGGCAATACGGTCCGGGCCTGGTCCGAGGTGCTCGACCGGGCGGAAACCTCTGCACCGGGGGTTGGAGCGCTGCGGTTGCGGCTGGTGGCGGTGAAACAGGGGGCCGCGCCTTTCGCGCTGAAAGGCGCGGATGGCAAATATCTGCCCGAGGTGTTGCTCGATCTGGATTACTGGGCGCTGGTGCCACTGTAAGGCGGCGGCCGAACTGCCTGGCGAGACCAGATGATGGGTGAGGGCACTGCGGCCGGGGGCTGTGTGGAGGGGCAGGTTTAGCCTTCAGCTGTGCTTTGTTATACACTCGTTCAATATCTTGTTGTACGTTTGTAAAACAGTGCTTGCGTGATGCGCATCGGTGATTCCAGGCTTGGCGGGCTACCTCAAGCCAGGAGTCATGACGATGTCTGAACACGTTCTTAATGGCCCGAAGAGATGCGCGACGAGATTCGTCACGAGACTCGCGGGGTCTGCTTTTTTCGGTTTGTTTGTTTTTTCTGGTTTGGCGCAAGCCGAGGATCTCAACCTCTACGGCGGCACCGCGCTGCAATATTATACGAAAAATGATGACGGCCCGTCGAAATCCGATCTGAACGGCTATCTCGAGCTTGACTATCGCGGGGCCTATATCGGGGCCTGGGCCGAAATCACCAATTGGGAAGATGCCAATGAGGTTGATCTCTATTTCGGCTATCGCGGCGAGGCGGGCCGGCTGAGCTACGATGTTAACTATTATTACTACGTTTATCCCGAGGTGAAGGGCGGCGATTACGGCGAGCTTGGTCTGGTGCTGGGCTATGGGCTGACCGATCAGTTCACCATCGGAACCGAGCTTTACACCCAGCCAAAAACCGGCAACGGAAGCGCCTATCTTACCGCAGCGATGCTGTTAGGGGACCGGTTTGGCCTTGATGCCACATGGGGGAAATATGACGAGGGCTATGGCAGCCTGTCGGAATGGGAGGTCGGTGGCTACTATATGTTGAGTGACGAGGTGAGCCTTGGCCTGCGCTATTACAATGGCGAGGATTATGACGATTATTTCCGGCTGGAACTGGCCTGGAACACGACTTTCCTGACGCGCTGAGAGGCGAAACTGCGGCGGCGGCCCAGGGAAAGGGCCGCTGTTTGCCTTCGCGAAAGGGTGTGTGATCACAGCCTCTGATATCGTGATCACAAAATTTGCAAAAACTTTGGTGGTTAGCGGGAACAGTTTGCGTTTGCGGCATTGCCCCTCGTGACTCGGGTGATAAAAGCGATATGACGATTGGCATATCGAAGCGCGCTCCATCGCATATCCACCCAGCCGACCCTTTCGGGGCGTGTGCGGGCAGGAGCAAGCCAGCGACGAAGGGACAAGCCATGTCTGCACAAAAGCGGGTCGAGCGACCCCTCTCCCCGTTTATGATCGGCCCCTATTACCGGCCGCAGATGACCTCGATCTCGTCGATCATGGTGCGGATCACCGGCATCGCGACTCTGGGCACGATTTTCCTGATCGTGGCCTGGCTGGTGGCGGCGGTGACCTCACCTGCGGCTTTTGACTGTGTCAACTGGCTGCTGACCTCGGTGATCGGCGATATCATCATGACGCTGGCGGCCTGGGCGATCTGGTATCACGCGCTTGGCCGCCTGCGCCATGTGATCTGGGATCTGGGCTATTTCATTGAAGTGAAGGCCAATGAGATCATGGGATGGGGCATGTTCCTCGGTGCCACGATCCTGACCGTCATCACCGTTCTTGTGGTCTGAGGGAGAGCAAGAGATGCGTTTCATCACCGACCGCAAAGCCGCAGATGGCCTTGGATCTGCCCGCGCCGGCACCCATCACCACTGGCATATGTTGATCAGCTCTGTGCTGCTGGTCGTGCTGGTGCCGCTGTTTGTGTTCACTTTCGGCTATGGTCTTGGCAGGACGCATGAAGGCGTTCTGGCCTGGTTCTCGCGGCCCTGGCCTGCGATCATCACCGGGCTGACGCTGATCGTCGTGACGCTGCATTGCAAGGCCGAGGCCGAAGAGGCGATCATTGACTATGTGCATGGCGCGAAGGCGAAACTGGCGCTGGTCGCAGTGACCGGCCTCGCCTGGGCGCTGATCGTGGTGGGGCTTTTCGCTCTGGTTAAACTGGCGCTGTAAGCGGCTGCCCGGACCGGGCGGCCCTGCAAGAGATGCGGTAAGGAAAGACGGAAATGACGGCTGCATACCAATACGAGACGCATGAATATGACGTCGTGGTTGTCGGTGCCGGTGGCGCGGGCCTGCGCGCAACGCTTGGCATGGCCGAGCAGGGGCTGCACACCGCCTGCGTGACCAAGGTTTTCCCGACGCGGTCTCACACCGTCGCGGCCCAGGGCGGGATCGCGGCGTCTTTGGCCAATATGGGCCCCGATAACTGGCAGTGGCATATGTATGACACCGTCAAGGGCTCTGACTGGCTGGGCGATACCGATGCGATGGAATATCTCGCGCGCGAAGCCCCCAAGGCGGTTTATGAGCTGGAACACTACGGCGTGCCGTTTTCGCGTACCGAAGAGGGCAAGATCTATCAGCGTCCCTTCGGTGGTCACACGACCGAATTCGGCGAAGGGCCGCCCGTGCAGCGCACCTGTGCCGCCGCTGACCGCACCGGCCACGCGATCCTGCACACGCTTTATGGCCGGTCACTGAAGGAACAGGCCGAGTTCTACATCGAATATTTCGCGCTGGATCTGATCATCACCGACGGTCGCTGCACGGGTGTTCTGTGCTGGAAGCTTGATGACGGCACGATGCATGTCTTCAACGCCAAGATGGTTGTGCTGGCCACGGGTGGTTACGGCCGCGCTTACTTTTCGGCCACTTCGGCCCATACCTGCACCGGCGATGGCGGTGGCATGGTGGCCCGCGCCGGCCTCGCCCTTCAGGATATGGAATTCGTACAATTCCACCCGACCGGGATCTATGGCTCGGGCTGTCTGATCACCGAAGGCGCGCGCGGCGAAGGCGGTTACCTGACCAATTCCAACGGCGAGCGGTTCATGGAGCGTTACGCGCCCCATTACAAAGACCTCGCGCCGCGCGACTATGTCTCGCGCTGTATGACGATGGAGATCCGCGAGGGCCGGGGTGTCGGCGCCGACAAGGATCACATCTTCCTCCACCTGAACCATCTGCCACCCGCGACTTTGCATGAGCGTCTGCCGGGGATTTCCGAATCCGCCAAGATCTTCGCCGGCGTCGATCTGAACAAAGAGCCGATCCCGGTTCTGCCGACCGTTCACTACAATATGGGTGGCATCCCGACGAATTACTGGGGCGAGGTGCTGAACCCGACCCCGGAAAACCCCGATGCGATCTTCCCCGGCCTGATGGCCGTGGGCGAGGCGGGCTGTGCAAGCGTTCATGGCGCGAACCGACTTGGCTCGAACTCGCTGATTGACCTTGTGGTCTTCGGGCGTGCCGCCGCGATCCGCGCCGGTCAGGTGGTCGACCCGAAATCGCCGGTGCCGCCCACGAACAAGGCCAGCGTCGACCAGGCGCTGGCGCGGTTCGACGGGCTGCGTCATGCGAATGGCCAGACCCCGACCGCCGATCTGCGTCTCGAGATGCAGAAAACCATGCAGCGTGACGCCGCCGTCTTCCGCACGGAAAAGACGCTGGCCGAGGGCGAGGTCGCGATGACCGAAATCGCCGGCAAGATGGCCGATATCAAGGTCACCGACCGTTCGATGATCTGGAACAGCGATCTGATGGAGACGCTGGAACTGACCAACCTGATGCCGAACGCGCTGGCGACGATCTATGGCGCGCATGCCCGGACCGAGAGCCGCGGCGCCCATGCGCATGAGGACCACCCGACCCGCGACGACGTGAACTGGCGCAAGCACAGCCTCGCCCATGTTGACGGCAACAAAGTTACGCTCTCCTATCGTCCCGTCCACCTGGACCCGCTGACCGCAGAGGCGGAGGGCGGAATCAGTCTCAAGAAGATTGCCCCGGCAGAACGGAAATTCTGATGCACGTCACCAGTGCTTTTTTTGTGTCTTCCGGCCTGTTTTTAGGTCTGGCTGCCTGCGCGCAGCGCGATACCTCTTCGCGCTACGAGGAGGCATGTTTCGCCGAGACAAATGTGCTGGAGCGGGAAAAGCGCGGCGATGCCCTGGCTGTGGGCCGCGATCTGGTTTCTTGTCTCAACCGAAACTATGAAGAAGAGGCCGCAAGGACCGGTCAGCCCGTGCGACAGGTCGTCACATTTAACGGCCAGCCACCGGCAGGGAGCACCCGTGCCCCGGCGGCGCCCGCTTCGAAGACGAAACAGGTCGCTTCGGGGGGAGCCATTCCGACGATTAACACACGCCCGGGAGCTCCGGTGCCTGCCCGCGCTGCTGTTCCGGCGGCTGCGGCACCGGCCCGGGTCGGCGCACACCCGGCCACACCTCTGGTCGGGCCGGATCAGACATGCCGGAAAACCATGACGGGAGGGACTGGCTATGCCTGTATCGCTGACTAAATCTCTGCTCGTTCTTACCTCGCTCGCGCTGACAGGCTGCGTTGCGGGTGAGACGGTGATGCAGGAGACCACCCGTTCGCTGGCGCGTACAGCTGTGAACGGGGCGGCAAACCACTATCTGCCGGGTGTCAATGTTTCGCCCTACACGGATTGCGTGATCAACAACGCGCAGACGGGGGAACTCATGCAGCTGGCGCAATATGCCTCGGCTGGTGCCAATGGCGCGACCCAGGCCTGGCCGGTGGTGCGCAGCATCGCGAGCCGGCCCGAGGCGACACAATGTCTGATGCAGTCGCTGACCGCGACGGATCTGCTAAAAGTCGGGGGGGCTTCGCTGTGATCTTCCGTTTCGCGCTGATCCCGGCCGCGATGCTGGTTGCGGCCTGCGACCCGCAGGCGCTGGCTGACAAGACCACCCGCAATATCGCGCATGGCGTGGTGATGCCGGTGGTGTCGCGGGATCTGCCGGCAGCCCCGGCGGGTCAGGCAACGGAGTGCATTCTCAATGCGGCCTCGATGCCTGAGATCCGGGCACTGGCACGCGATACCGGCGTCGAGGCCGGCTCGCTGACCCGCGAGAATGTCCGCAACATCGCGCTGCGCCCCGCTGCGCAAAGCTGTTTTGCCGCCCATAACATCCCGCAGGTGCGCTGATGCGGCACCTTGCCCCGCTTGTTCTGGTCTTCCTTGCCGCCTGTGGCCCGGTTTCTGTGCACCGTGCCGAAGAAATGTGCCTCAAATCTGCCCGCGAGGCGAAGGGGCCGACCGGGACGGCAGGGATCGGCATCGTCTCCGGCCCTTCGGGCACCAGACCGCGCGGCGATCTCGAACTCAATATCTCGTCAGACTGGCTGATGCGCCGGGATCCGGCGGTGGTCTATGAGACCTGTGTGATGTCCAAATCGGGGCAGGCGCCGAGCCGCCCCTATAATATGCTGGTGCGGGGATAGGCAGGATGCAGGCGCGTCCGGGGCCAGGCCCCGCAACCAGAAAATGCGCCGGCCTGCCCGGTACCTTCATCGCCCGGCGCCCTGTGGCGCCCTGCGGATTTCATTTTGGCGCCAAGCACAAAGCCAGAGCCTGAGGAACAGCCATGGTCCAGTTTTCGCTCCCCAAGAACTCCAAGGTCCGTACCGGCAAGACCTGGCCAAAGCCCGCCGGTGCGAAGAACACCCGCGCCTTCCGCATCTATCGCTGGGACCCTGATACGGGTGAGAACCCGCGGGTCGACACCTATTACCTCGACATGGACAAATGCGGGCCCATGGTTCTGGACGCGCTGATCAAGATCAAGAACGAGATCGATCCGACGCTGACCTTCCGCCGCTCCTGCCGGGAAGGGATCTGCGGATCCTGCGCGATGAATATCGATGGTGGCAACCATCTGGCCTGTATCTATGGGCTTGATGAGATCAGGGGCGATGTAAAGATTTACCCGCTGCCGCATATGTCGGTGATCAAGGATCTCATTCCCGATCTGACGCATTTCTACGCCCAGCATGCCTCGATCATGCCCTGGCTCGAGACGCGTTCGAACACGCCGGCGAAAGAATGGCGCCAGTCGATCGAAGACCGCAAAAAGCTCGACGGGCTTTATGAATGCGTGATGTGCGCCTCCTGCTCTACCTCCTGCCCGAGCTATTGGTGGAATTCCGATAAATATCTTGGCCCGGCGGCGCTGTTGCATGCCTATCGCTGGATCGTAGATTCCCGCGACGAGATCACCGGCGAGCGGCTGGACGGGCTGGAAGATCCGTTCAAACTCTATCGCTGCCATACAATCATGAACTGCGCCAAGACCTGCCCGAAGGGGCTGAACCCGGCGAAAGCGATTGCGGAAATCAAGAACCTGATGGTCGAGCGCGCCGTCTGAATCTGGCCGGGCAGAGGGGGCCAGCCCCCTCGCGCGCGGCGCGCTCACCCCCGGGATATTTAGAGACAGATGAAAGAGACCGTGTTTTTCATCTGTCCTTAAATATCCCCGCCGGAGGCGCAGGCTGGCCAGTGGCGCAGGTGCCGGAGTTGTTTCGCCATGATCCTGTTTCTCCCCATTGGCCTTGCTCTGCTTTTTTTCGGTCTTTGGTATTACAGGCGCGGGTCAACTCTGACCCGCGCCTGTCGATGGCGGCTTGAACGCCATATTGGCCCCGATCATTACCGCTGCGCGGCCTGTGGGGCTGTAACCGATACCGGGCCGGGGCGAACGCCGAATGCCTGTCTTCGGCCCGGGCGCGATCAGCAGTAGCGCTCGACGCCTGCCAGCTGGTGCTCGCCGTAGCGGTCGCCTTCGGCAAAGCCTGCGGGAAGCAACTGGTCTATCCGGGCCTGGTCTTCAGTCGTGAAGCTGATCTCGTCAGCTGCCAGCCAGTGCTGCAGATGCGCGGCGCTGCGGGTGCCAGGGATGGGCAGCATATGGTCGCCTTTTTGCAAGGTCCAGGCGAGGGCGGTGGCGGAGGTGGTCCAGCCTCTCTCGCGGCAAAAGGCGCGGAAGCTTTCAATCGTTGCTGTATTGCGTGAGAACGCAGGTTCAATAAAGCGCGGATTTCGCCCGCGGAATCCGTCGGTCGGCGGCGCCAGCGCCGTTTCGCCCAGCATGCCGCGCGCCAGCGGCGAGAAGGCCACGAAGGTTGTGCCAAGTTCAGCGCAGGCCTGGATCATGCCGAGCTCTGGCTGACGGCTCCAGAGCGAATATTCGTTCTGCACGGCCATGCAGGGATGGATCATATGGGCGCGGCGCAGGGTGGCGGGCGCGATCTCCGACAGGCCGTAGCCGCCGATCTTTCCCTCCTCAATCAGTCGCGAGAGGGTTCCGATCACCTCTTCCAGTGGGTGTTCGGCCTCGCGGCGGTGGATGTAGAAGAGCTCGACATGATCGCGGCGCAGCCGCTTCAGCGAGGCCTCCAGCTCGCTTCGCAGATAGGGTTCGGAATTATCGATCCGGCGCGGGGTGCCGTCGACGATCGCGGCTTTGGTGGCGATCACCGGGGAATGTCCGCGCGCCTGAAGCCATGTGCCGATCACGGATTCCGAGACGCCCATGCCATAGATATTGGCGGTGTCGAAATGGGTAATGCCGGCATCCCAGGCAGCATCCAGCGCCCTGAGGCTGGTCGCCTCATCGGTCGCGCCGAATATACCGCCCAGAGACATTGCACCAAAGCCAATGGTGCCGACATCGTGGCGGCCGAGTTTACGGGTCTTCATGAGGAGGCTCCTGTCACGAGAGGGTGGCCATACAACAGGAGCGAATCGCTTCATGCAAGAGCGGAACCGCGGCGAGCCACGTAAAAGGGGCGCAGCCTTGCAGCCACGCCCCTCGCTTTAAAACATCCGGTCAGGATCAGATGACGCCGAGCGCCCGCATCGCTTCGGCCACTTTCACGAATCCCGCGATATTCGCGCCCATCACGTAATCACCGGGCGCGCCGAATTCCTCGGCCGTGCCGGCGCAGGTGTCGTGGATGTTCTTCATGATGATGGCGAGACGCGCTTCTGTCTGGTCAAAGGTCCAGCTGTCGCGGCTGGCGTTTTGCTGCATCTCGAGCGCCGATGTGGCCACGCCGCCGGCATTTGCCGCCTTGCCGGGGGCGAAGAGGACGCCCGCATCCTGGAAAATCCGCACAGCATCCGGGGTCGAGGGCATATTCGCGCCTTCACCCACCGCCACCACGCCGTTTTTCACCAGGGCTTTCGCATCCTTGCCGGTCAGCTCGTTCTGCGTGGCCGAAGGCATCGCCACGTCGCAGGGCACATCCCAGATCGAGCCTTCGCCCGCCTTGACGAACCAGACGCCTTTGCCCTCGCCCTTGATGCGCAGATATTCTGAGATCCGGGCGCGACGCACCTCTTTGATCTCCTGGATCAGGTCGAGGTCGATGCCGTTCTCGTCAACGATATAGCCCGAGCTGTCGGACATAGCGATGACCTTGCCGCCGAAGGAGGTGACCTTCTCATGGCTGTAGATCGCGACATTCCCGGAGCCAGAGATCACCACTTTCTTGCCGTCGAACGAGGTGCCCTTGGTCCCCAGCATCGATTGCACGAAATAGGTATTGCCATAGCCGGTGGCTTCAGTGCGGGCGCGCGAGCCGCCGTAGAACAGCGCCTTACCGGTGAGTACGCCGGCCTCGTAGCGGTTCGTCAGGCGTTTATATTGGCCGAACATATAGCCGATCTCGCGGCCGCCGACGCCGATATCGCCTGCGGGAACGTCCGTGTATTCGCCGATATGGCGGTGGAGTTCGAGCATGAAGGACTGACAGAAACGCATGATTTCGCGGTCAGACTTGCCCTTCGGGTCGAAATCGGAGCCGCCTTTGCCGCCGCCGATCGGCAGGCCGGTCAGCGCGTTTTTGAAGGTCTGTTCAAAGCCGAGGAATTTGATGATCCCGACATTCACCGAAGGGTGGAACCGGATGCCGCCCTTATAGGGGCCAAGGGCCGAGTTGAACTGGACGCGGAAGGCGCGGTTGATGCGGACCTGGCCCGCGTCATCAATCCACGGCACGCGGAAGATGATCTGGCGTTCGGGTTCGCAAATGCGCTCGATCAGCGCGTCTTCGAGAAGGTCGGGGCGCTTGGCGACCACGCGACCGAGGCTTTCGAGAACCTCGCGTACCGCCTGGTGGAATTCAGGCTCGCCCTGATTGCGCCGCATCACCTCGGCAAGGATGGATTCAAGTCTCTCGTCCAGATGAGGCATTCTTGTTCCGCCGATTCGCCTGAAGATTATTCACATTGGCGCGAAATAAAGCAGTTTGAGGACAGGTATAAGGGCAATACGGCATTTTGCCTGAAAATTTGGCAAAATATCGTCACTCTGACTGACGATTGGTGCATATACCATAAAATATGCCGGATGGGTCGGTCATATTGACTGACCTGCCGGAGTAACCATCAAACCGCAAGGCGGCGCGACTGGGGTGGAAAATCGCTATGCCGCCCATGCAGACCGGGAAAACAGGTCGCGGCCCGGGGTGGCGCCTGCGGAAAACCTGACGCTCACGCGGCCTCCGGCTCCGGGTCCACCAGGGTCACGATATCCATCATGATCCGGTTCAGCTCGAAATCTTTCGGCGTATAGACGGCGGCCACCCCCATGGCGCGCAGCTTCACCGCGTCCTCCTCGGGGATGATGCCACCTACGACAACCGGGACGGTGAGGCCCGCCGCCCGCATCCGCTCCATCATATCGGAGATCAGCGGGATATGGCTGCCCGAAAGGATCGAGAGGCCGACGACATGCACGTCCTGGTCGGCGGCGGCGGCGACGATCTCGGCAGGCGTCAGGCGGATACCCTCGTAATGAATCTCCATGCCGCAATCGCGGGCGCGGGCGGCGATCTGTTCGGCGCCGTTCGAGTGGCCATCGAGGCCGGGTTTGCCCACCAGGAAGGACAATTGCCGGCCCAGCCGGGCCGAGACCGCCGAGACCGCCTCGCGGATCGGCTCCAGCCCTTCGGTGCGGTTCGAGGGGTTCTTTGACACACCTGTCGGCCCGCGATACTGGCCAAAGGCCTTGCGGACGGTTTCGCCCCATTCGCCGGTGGTGGCACCCGCTTTGGCGGCTTTGATCGAGGGCGGCATGATATTGCGGCCCTGGGCGGCTGCCTCGCGCAACTCTTCCAGCGCCTCGCGGACGCGGGCCTCGTCGCGGGCCTCGCGCCAGGCGCGCAGGCGGTCAAGCTGATCGGCCTCGGCCGCTTCATCGATGACCATGATCGCGCCATCACCGGTGGTCAGGGGCGAGGGTTCGGTTTCGCGCCAGCGGTTCACGCCAACGACGATGGTCTCCTGGGTCTCGATCCGGGCGATGCGCTCGGCATTGGCCTCGACCAGCCGCGATTTCATATATTCGATCGAGGCGACCGCGCCGCCCATGGCGTCGATCTGCGCCAGCTCGTCACGCGCGCCCTGCTTCAGCGCCTCGACCTTGCGGTCGATGGCGGGGTTCTCGTCAAAGAGGTCGTCATATTCCAGCAGGTCGGTTTCATAGGCGAGGATCTGCTGCATCCGGAGCGACCATTGCTGATCCCAGGGCCGCGGCAGGCCAAGCGCCTCATTCCAGGCGGGCAGCTGCACGGCGCGGGCGCGGGCGCGTTTCGACAGCGTCACGGCAAGCATCTCGATCAGGATGCGGTAGACATTGTTTTCCGGCTGCGGTTCGGTCAGGCCAAGCGAGTTGACCTGCACACCATAGCGGAAACGCGAGTATTTCTCGTCAGTTATGCCATAGCGGTCGCGACAGATCTCGGTCCAGAGATCGACGAAAGCGCGCATCTTGCACATCTCGGTGACAAACCGGATGCCGGCATTCACGAAGAAGGAAATCCGCCCGACCATCTTGGGGAAGTCCTTTTCCGCGACCTTCCCTTTCAGATCATCAAGCACCGCGCAGGCCGTGGCCAAAGCAAAGGCGAGCTCCTGTTCCGGCGTCGCGCCGGCCTCTTGCAGATGGTAGGAACAGACATTCATCGGGTTCCATTTCGGCAGATGCTGCCCGGTCCAGGCCGCGACATCGGTGATCAGCCGCAGGCTCGGTTTCGGCGGGCAGATATAGGTGCCGCGCGAGAGATATTCCTTGATGATGTCGTTTTGTACGGTGCCCTGAAGCTGGGTGATATCCGCGCCCTGTTCTTCGGCCACGGCAACATACAGCGCCAGCAGCCAGGGCGCCGTCGCATTGATCGTCATCGAGGTGTTCATCTGTTCCAGCGGGATATCTTTGAACAGAGACCGCATATCGCCCAGATGGCAGACCGGCACGCCGACCTTGCCGACCTCGCCGCGCGAAAGCTCATGATCGCTGTCGTAACCGGTTTGCGTCGGCAGATCGAAGGCAACCGAGAGCCCCGTCTGCCCCTTGGCGAGGTTGCCGCGATAGAGCTCGTTCGAGGCGCTGGCGGTCGAATGGCCGGCATAGGTGCGAAACAGCCAGGGCTTATCCTTCACCGGCTTTGCGCCTGCGATGGTCTCCGTGGGAGCTTTTGCTTCGGTCATGGTCGCCTCACCTGTCACGTGCCGTCAATTCTGCATGCGCAATAATCTTTCGCATTGATAGAGGTATCGATTATTTAATGACAATGTCAATCGCTGCAATGCGGCGCTCGCGATGCAGGTGCAAAAGAACTCTGGCGCGCTGGCTTTGGCCCCGGAAAGGGCGTAATTCCCGGGCTGAAACCCTGCCTGAGATCCCAGACGCGCCCGGAGGCCAGATGTTCGTCGCCACTTTGCTGACCAGCCCCGAGACCCCGATTCTGAACCGCGAAACGGTCGAGAGCCTGCGCAATGCCTGGGGGGGCGGTGATGCACGCTGGCTGGATCCTGGCGTGGCGGCCGAATTCCCTTTGGCCAATGTGCCGGACAACGTGGATCAGGTCTGGCGCGACCTCCAGTCGCTTCGGCTGGATCTGGCGATCCAGCCCGAAGCGGGGCGGAAGAAACAGCTGCTGATCGCCGATATGGACAGCACGATGATCCGCCAGGAATGTATCGACGAGCTGGCCGATGAGGCCGGTGTGGGGGCGCATGTCGCGGGGATCACTGCGCGGGCGATGAATGGCGAGCTGGATTTCGAGGCGGCTTTGCGCGAACGCGTGGGTCTGTTGAAAGGCCTGAAGGAAAGCGTGATTGCGGGCGTGATCCGGGACCGGATCACGCTGATGCCCGGCGGCGCGGTGCTGCTGAACACCATGAAAGCGCAGGGCGCCTATACGGCGCTGGTCTCGGGCGGGTTTACCGCCTTTACCGCCGCCATTGCGGCGCGGCTCGGCTTTGACGAGAACCGCGCCAATACGCTGCTGGTTGAGGAGGGGAAGCTGACCGGCAAGGTCGCCGATCCGATCCTCGGGAAAGAGGCCAAGGTGACGGCGCTGGAAGAGATCACAGCCAGGCTCGGGATCGGCGCGGATCCGGTGATCGCGGTGGGCGACGGTGCCAATGATCTGCCGATGTTGCATCGCGCGGGCACCGGGGTTGCGCTTCACGCCAAGCCGAAGGTCCAGGCCGAGGCGAAGATCCGGGTCAATCACGGGGATCTGACGGCGCTGCTTTACCTGCAGGGCTATACGCGCGAGGAGTTCGTGGCATGATTGTCCGCCGCGCTTTGCCAGCAGATGCACCCGCGATGACCGCGCTGCAAAACCTCATCATCCGCGAGGGCGGCACCACTGCCTATGAGGATGAGCGCGAGGAGGCCGATATCCTCGCGCGCTATATCGCGCCGGTCGATGGCATCTGCTGCCATGTTGCCGAGCTCGAGGGCCGGGTGATCGGCTTTCAGGTCGTCTCTCCCAATCCGGCGCTGCCCGCAGGCTGGGCGGAAATCGGGACATTCGTTGCGTCGGATGTCCAGGCACGCGGCATCGGCCAGGCGCTTTTCGCGGCCACAGGCGCTGCCGCCCGCGCGGCAGGTGTGGCAGTTCTGAACGCCACGATCCGCGCCGATAACCGCCCTGGCCTTGCCTATTATGCGCGGCTTGGCTTTGTGGATTACAGCGCCGATCCGGGCTGGGCGCTGAAAAGCGGCGCGGTTGTCGGGCGGGTGAGCCGGCGGCTCGACCTCTGACATGTTTGAAATCGCGACGGATCTGGCGCTTCTTCTGATGCTTGCGGCCTTTGTGGCGGGGATGATCGATTCCATCGCCGGCGGCGGCGGCCTGATCACGGTGCCCGCTTTGCTGCTTGCCGGCGTCTCGCCGATCGAGGCGCTGGCCACCAATAAGCTGCAAGGCAGCTTCGGCTCTGGCACCGCCGCACTGACCTATGCGAAAGCGGGGCATGTGCGCCTGTCCGAGCAACTGCCGATGGCGGTGATTTCGGCCCTGGCGGCAGCGGCGGGCGCGATGGTGGCACATCTGATTTCGGCGGATCTTTTGCGGATCATCATGCCGGTCGTGCTGATCGCGGTGGCGGGCTTTTTTGCCTTTCGCAAAGGGCTGAGCGATCAGGATCGGGTGCAGCGGATGAAGCCCGCGATTTTCGCCTTTACCATCGTGCCCGCCATCGCGGCCTATGACGGCTTTTTCGGCCCCGGGACAGGCAGCTTCTTCATGATGGGTTTCGTGCTGTTGGCCGGATATGGGGTGCTGCGGGCCACCGCCCATACCAAACTCCTGAATTTCGCGTCAAATCTTGGCTCGCTTGCGGTGTTCATACCTTCGGGAAATGTGCTCTGGCTGGTGGGGCTGGGCATGGCGCTGACCCAGACGCTCGGCGCCTGGATCGGGGCGAAGCTGGCCATGCGGATCGGGGCACAGCTGATCCGACCGCTGCTGGTCGTGACCTCGGGCGCTATGGCATTGCGTCTGATATGGCAGATATTCCACGGCTGACCCCCAGGGTCATACTGACGGACGGGGGACCGGGAGGCACCTTATTCTGCACCGGGATCCCTGTGATCGGATCCCCATGTCGCGTCCTGCATCTCGCGCAGCCGGCTCGCGGTGCGTTCAAATTCAAAGGCGCCGGTGCCTTCGAGGTATAACCGCTCCGGCTCATCCGCCGCCGATGCGATCAGCCGCACCTTTGCCTCGTAAAGCGCGTCGACCAGCGTCACAAAACGCTTTGCCTCATTATAGTTCGATGCCGAGAGCTGCGGGATATCTTCCAGAATCAGCACCCGGCAGGCGCTGGCAATCGCAAGAAAATCCGCGGCCCCCAGCGGGCGGGCGCAAAGATCGTAAAAGCCCGCGCGCCCGACGCCGCTGGCAAAGCGCGGCAGCTCGACCTCGCGGCCATTGACCGGCAGCCGCAACGCCGTGCCCGCAGCGCCGCCGGTAAGGTCGTTCCAGATCGCATCGATCCGGCCGTGATTGCTGCCGGCGGGCTGGAACCAGACCTGCGCCCCGGTCAGCCGGTGCTGGCGATAATCATTGGCGCTGACGATCTCATGGATCACCAGCTTTTCGCGCAGGATGTCGATGAACGGCAGGAAGAGCTGCCGGTTCAGCCCGTTCTTGTACAGATCCTCGGGAGGGCGGTTCGAGGTCACTACAACCACCAGGCCCGCCGCAAAGAATTTCTCGAACAGCCGCCCCATGATCATCGCATCGGTGATATCGGTGATCTGCATCTCGTCAAAGGCCAGCAACCGCAGCTCGCGCGTGATCTTTGCCGCCACCGGCGCCAGCGCATCCTCGACGCCGGTCTTGCGCGCCTCATGCATCCCGTGATGGATTTCCTGCATGAAAGCGTGGAAATGCACGCGGCGTTTCGCCTCGATCGCCGTCATTTCGGTGAAAAGATCCATCAGCATCGATTTGCCACGCCCGACGCCGCCCCAGAGATAAAGCCCCTTCGGCGCCGCCGGAGGCGCCTTGCCGAACAGGCCCGACAGAAAGCCGCCTTTGCGCGGCGGATGGCTCTCGAGCCAGTCGCGCAGGCTCTCGAGCAGGGGCATTACATCGCGCTGTGCCGGGTCGGGGCGCAGGCTGCCATCGGCCACCCGGGCCTCGTAAATCTCGGAAAGGGTCTGTCGCATCCGCGCTTTATAGCCGGGCGGCGCCGGGGCGGGAAGCACCAGACGCGGCAGCTGGCGGGGGAAAGTGGCGGGGTGAATGCGGACCGGTGGAGGCTGACGGGGGCATGCCGGTCCGGGAATAATAGCGACAAATCGAATTACCCCCATTTCCACTAACCGAATCTATACCTGCTTGTCCGATTCTGCCGGGGTAACATGTCTGACCCCGGGGGTTTATCTAATGAATCGGCTGCGTTCACTCGGCCTCGTCACCAAGCTGACCGGCCTTTCGCTTGTCATGTTCCTGCTTGTGGGGGGGCTCGGCGTCTGGCTCGCCAGTCACAAAGTTTCGCAGGTGGTTGAGGAAAGACTGCAGACGCTGATCCTGATGGCCACGCGTATGACCGCCGCGATCACGCAGGACACTTTCGCGGGGCTCAGCTATCAGATTGATGCAAGCGGCAACGTGACCGACGCCGTCTGGGACGGGATCCCGACCTTCAGCAACCACACTATGGTGGATGAGGCGAAAAAAACCGCCGGCACGCATTTCTCGATCCTCCGCTGGGATGATGCGCGCGGCGATTTTTTCCGGGTGACCACCAGCATCTTTGACGAGGCTGGGCGCCGCTGGGTGGACTCTCCGCTGGGCCTCGATCACCCGGCCAGGCCCTATATCCTGCGGGGCGAGCGCTATATGGGCCCGGCGGTGCTTTTCGGCGAAACCTATTCGGTCAACCTGATCCCGATCCGTGATCTGAGCGGAACGGTTATCGGGATCCTGTGTAATTTTGTGCCCGAGACCGTCTTGCGCGGAGATCTGCGTTCGGCCGAGATCCAGGGGATCATCGGGGTCGGCATCGCCTCGCTGATCGGTGCCCTTATACTATTCCTGGCCAATCGGGGGCTGCTGCGACCGCTTGGATCGCTTTCGCAGGTGCTGGAGCGGATTCGCAGCGGTGACGCCACGGTCGAGGTGCCCGCGCTGAGCCGTCAGGATGAGATCGGCACCTTTGCCCGCGGCTTTGAAGACTGGCGCCGGTCGGTGGTTGAGACCGAAGCGATGAGCGAAGAATCGACCCGTCGGGAGGCCGAGCAGAGCCGGGTAGTGCGGGACCTGTCGGATTCGCTGGCGCGGCTGTCCGGGCTGGATCTGACGGCGGCGATCTCGAACCCGGCAGAGGATCCTTTCCCGGTCCGTTACGAAGAGTTGCGACAGAATTTCAATGGTGTGGTCGATATGCTGGCGGAAACCATGGTGATGATCCGCCAGATCGCCGGCTCGATCGACAGCGGTGCGGCAGAATTCAATACGATCTCGCAGGATATGTCGAACCGTACAGAAACTCAGGCGGCGACGCTGGAAGAGACCGCCGCCGCGCTGGACGAGCTTACGGCAAGCGTGCAGTCGACTGCTGAGAATGCCGCCAATGCCGATACGCAAATGGCTGAAAACGGGCGTCAGGCCGAGGAAAGCGGCCAGGTTGTTCACCGCGCCATCACCGCAATGGAGCAGATCGAACAAAGCTCGCGCCAGATCACCCGCATCACCGATGTGATTGACGATATCGCGTTCCAGACCAATCTTCTGGCACTCAATGCCGGGGTCGAGGCCGCAAGGGCGGGTGAGGCAGGCAAAGGTTTCGCCGTTGTTGCGTCCGAAGTCAGGTCGCTGGCGCAACGGGCTTCCGAATCGGCGCGCGAGATCAAGCGGCTGATCAGCCAGTCGACCGAGCAGGTTGAGGCGGGTTCTGCCCTCGTGCATGAGACAGGATCTGCGCTGAACCGGATGATTGAACGCATCCATTCGGTGACCACGCTGATCGCGGATATCGCGGCTTCGGCGCGGGAACAGTCGCTTGGGCTTTCGGAAATCAATACCGGGGTGAAACAGCTGGACGAGGTCACGCAGCGCAATGCGGCGGTGGTGGTGCAGAGCACAACCTCTTCCGACGCTTTGCATAATGATGCGCAGAAACTGAGTGAAACGCTGCAGCGCTTTGTGGTGCCTGCAGCCAGAGAGGCAACGAAACGGGCGCCGGAGATCCGTCTGCCCACCCCGGCACGCACGCCCGAAGGGTTCCAGCCGATCCCGATCGCCCGTACCGGCACCCATGACGGCGCGCAGCAATGGGAAGACTTCTGATCAGATGTGGCCCCCGGTCAGTTCCCGGGGGGATGCCACAACATCTGCTCATGGGGATCCCGGGGGGCAGGCGGAGCGGCATCTGCCCTGCGGCGGCTGACTGTCCGTATCCGGGATCAGGTCGTCGGACAGTCTTTGCCCCAAGCGACACCCGTCGCAGAGAGACCCGGTAAAGCGACCTGCCATCGCAGAGGGCTCGCTTGCCGGATCGGGAGGGACAGTCAGCGCGCGGAGCGATCCCAGCCCGGCAGCCATTCTATCGTCGTGCAGCCGGCAAACCGCGCGAGCCGTTCCATTTCGGCCTGAAGTCTTGCCTGCCGCCCGCTTCCGGCCCGGATCCCGGTCTCAGGCCAGAACCCTGCGACCCGCAGGCACCCGCTGGAGCGATGGGCCTTCACATCCATCCGGCCGATGATCCGGTCACCCTCCAGGACCGGAAAGACGTAATAGCCATATTGCCGCTTTTCTTCCGGGACATAGATTTCAATGCGATAGAAGAAGCCAAAGAGGAACTCTGCGCGTTTGCGATCCCGCAGGGCAGGGTCAAAGGGCGACAGGATCCTGATCCGGCCCGGAGGTTCGGGCGGACTTTCGTTCAGGGTGTCTGGCCAGAGAAAGACGTCGCGACTTTGCCCCTGCCAACCCTCGATCTTCGCCCTTGCGACCTCGCCCCGGCGCAGTGCCGCCTCGCACCAGCCCTGTGCCTCTGCCGGGCTGATGGCCTTCCAATAGGCGGCAAGTTCGCCGCTGGTCGCAAAGCCAAGCCTGTCCAGCGCTGAACGGCAGGCCCAGTCCACCGTTTCTTCCCGGTGGGGCCTGTGATGATGGAGCGCGGCAGGTATGACCCGTTCCGCAAGATCATAGACTTTGCGAAAGGCATCGCGACGGGCAATCGCCAATGCGCCGGACTGCCAGAGATATTCGAGGGCCGCCTTGGACGGATGCCAGTCCCACCAGCCGCCCTTTTCGCGCGGCGTGTCTTTGGTGAAATCCGAAGAACTGACGGGCCCGTGGTCCGAGACATGTTGCAAGATGCGGTCGAATTCGGCTTCGAAACCGGGTTTTTGCCAGCCGGTCCAGCGCTTTACCAATGTCCGCCGGTTCTCGTCGAAACGGTGATGCCAATGCGGGAAGATCGAGACCGGCAGGATCGAGGCGTCATGGGTCCAGTGTTCCCACAAAAGCCGGTCACGCTCGATCAGGGGCTTCATCCCGTCCGGCCGGTAATTTTGCCGCCGCGCGTAAAGGATCATGTCATGCGCCCGCCCGACCGTGGCGATGCTGTCGATCTGGACAAAGCCGATGCGGTCGATCAGGGCCGCAAGGGCGGCGCCGGTGGCCGGGCCGGTTGGCGCCTCGGCAAGCGCATGTCGGTCGAGAAAAATCCGGCGGGCGGTCTGATTGGAAATCACGGGCTGCGACATGTGACAGGGGTAGCAGGCCGCAGCCAGAGGTCAAGCGGCGCGCATGGGAGACGGCCGGGCACGGGCCCGGCCTTTAGAAAGAATATATGGCGAAAGGCGCCCGGCCCCGTGGGTTGCACGCCCCGGGGCCGAAACGGTTTCAGCGTGCGGCAAGCAGTTCCGGCACCGAGAGCAGGATGAACTCGTTATCCGCCGCGCGACCGATCTCGCGCCCGCCCGAGAAGGGCAGGTTATTGTCATTGGCGACCAGGATATGGGTCTCATCCACCCGCGCCACATCCTCGATGGTGAAGAAGGGGAAGGTGAAAGGCCCCTCTGCCGGTTTCAGACCCGCCAGCGCCTTGCCATCCGGATCCTGGATATCCATCAGGTCGATATGGCCGATGCGTTTGATAAACCCATCAGCGTCAGTCGCGGCAGTGTCGACCAGCACGATATTCTTCACCCGCGCCGGCTGCGGGTAGCAGCTTACCATATCAGTGGCACCCTCGGCACAGGCCAGCGCGGCGTCGCCCTCGCCATTGTCGCGCTCGATCACCAAAGCGCGGGTCTCGTCGATAAAGTTGAAATCGCCGATCGCCTTCGCGCCTTCTGCCAGGCGGAATTTGAAACTGTCGCCGGTCCAGTCGGCCTTGGCCGTGTCAAAGGTGAAGACGCGCAGGAAATCGCCCTCGATCTCGCCGCCTTCGATCAGCAACGGTTTTTCCAGCATGCCCCACAGCAGATTGCTGCCGGGCTGCAGCCCCATACCTTCATAGCCGCCCGAGCGCTGGACGCGGTAATCGGTGCCGGGAACCGCAGGAACCACGGTGCCGGGCGTGTCGGGGCCGGTCAGCGCCACGCCGTCCATCATGGTCTGATGTACCGATTTCACCACGCCATCGAGGCCGACGCGCAGGATGAAGGGGCCGAATTCCTCACCGATCCAGATCTCGTCATTCAGGTACTGGATCGATTCCGGGTCGAAATCCGCGCCGGTCAGATAGCGGCCTTCAGTGCCCTCATTCGCGATGCGGAAGGGGACGACGTGGCCGGGATCCTTCAGGAACACCGTCTCCAGCCGTTCGACCTTGCCAGAGGTGAAATCGGGCGCCAGGCGGTGGAACATCAGCATCGCGTCGGGGGAATTCAGCTTTGTGCCGAAGCCGTTATCGGTCAGCGTGAACCAGCTGCCATCTTCCGCGCGGTTCATCGCAAAGCCCGACAAGCCCTGCACAGGCTGGCCGATAAAGGGCAGCGAAATGCCGGTCGGATGCGCGCCGTAGGCCTTGCCGACATCCCCCATCACGCTCATCGGCGCCTCATTGCGGGTCTTGCCGGTGAACTTCCCCGAGACCCAGAGGTCACGCGGTGCGTCGGCCGGTGGGGTTACCATGGTAAAGGCCGGCAGGAAGGCATGGCCGGCCAGTCTGACGGGGAATTTCTCTTCCGCGATGGCGGGCAGGGCGATGAGGCCGGTCAGGGCAGTGGTCAAAGCAAGGGTGAGGCCGGGGCGCATGGGCGAACTCCTGTCGTCGCGTTTCATGGCGGGACAGGTAGCGGCGCTTTCTGACAGTCAGGTCTCAGCCCTGCGACATTACGGTTGCAATATCGCAGACAGAGCGGATTTCTCAGGCGCCTGCGGTTTCCGCCGCGATCTGCGCGCGGGATTTGCGCGCGCGTTCGGTCGCGGATTTCAGCTGACCGCAGGCCGCCATGATATCCTCACCACGCGGGGTGCGGATCGGCGAGGCGTAACCGGCCTTATAGATGATATCGGCGAAAGCCTCGATGCGCTCCCAGTCCGAGCGCTCATAGGGCGAGCCGGGCCATTCATTGAACGGGATCAGGTTGATCTTGGCGGGGATGCCCTGGATCAACTTCACCAGCCGGCGCGCATCAGCGTCAGAGTCGTTCACGCCCTTGAGCATCACATATTCAAAGGTGATGCGTTCCGAATTCGACAGGCGCGGATAGTCGCGCAGCGCGCCCAGGAGCGTCGCGAGGTTCCATTTCTTGTTGATCGGCACCAGCTTGTCACGCACCTCATCCGTGGTGGCGTGGAAGCTGATCGCCAGCTGGCAGCCGATTTCCTCGGCGCAGCGCGCAATCTCGGGCACCACGCCCGAGGTTGAAAGCGTGATGCGGCGGCGCCCCAAAGCGATGCCTTCGTCGTCGCGCACGATCAGCATCGCGTCACGGACGGCGTCGAAATTATAGAGCGGCTCGCCCATGCCCATCAGGACGATATTCGACAAAAGGCGCTCGCCGGTCGAGCCCTGGCCCGGTTCCGGCCATTCGCCCAGGTCGTCACGTGCCAGCATGACCTGGCCGACGATCTCGCCCGCCGTCAGGTTGCGCACCAGTTTCTGCGTGCCGGTATGGCAGAAGGAACAGGTCAGCGTGCAGCCGACCTGGCTCGACACGCAAAGCGTGCCGCGGCCTTCCTCGGGGATATAGACCGCCTCGACCTCATGGCCACCGGCGATGCGCAGAAGGTATTTGCGGGTGCCATCGGCCGAGACCTGGCGCGTCACGATCTCGGGCAGTGCGATCTCGAATTTCGCAGACAACAGCGCGCGGTAGTCTTTGGCGAGATTGGTCATCAGTGCGAAATCGCGCACGCCCCAATAGTAAACCCATTGCCAGACCTGGCCGACCCGCATCTTCGCCTGTTTCTCGGGCGTGCCGGCAGCGATCAGCGCGTCTTTCAGCTGGGCGCGGGTCAGGCCGACGAGATTGACCTTGTCCGTCTCCGGCAGTTTGCGCGGAATCGTCATCACATCTTGTGTGATCGGGGCATCAACCGCGCGGGCGGGGGTGAGGTCGTTCATCTGGCAGATCCTTCAGGATAGAGCCTTGCTACAGGCGATCTGGCTATTGTCAGGCTGCGCTATACGCGATTGGCCCCAAATATGAAAGCGGCGAAAATGAAAGCGCCCCGCCGGAGGGCGGAGCGCGGAATATTTGCCGGTGATGCTGCTTATTTGCAGCGCGCCGCCGCGTCATCCATCGCGGCCGAGAAGCCGCGCAGGCTGAATTTGTCGCGGGTCTGGGTGCCACGGCCCGAACGCGCCGAGACCACCGCATCGGCACCGCCACGCAGCGCGCGGATCAGGGTGGCATCGTCTTCGGCTGAACCCGACCAGGCCCATTCGCCATCCGAGAACAGATTAAAGGTCGAACTGCCGACGGCAACCGTCACGGTCGAGCCGCTGGCAAAGGGGTAGCCACCGGTGAATGACACTTGCGGCGCGACGCCCGGACGGTAGGTCACGAAAAGCAGAACGTCACCACGCCGCACTGAAACCGGCTGGCCATCCTTGGTATTGACGGATTCCCGCGGTTTCGAGACGCCCCAGCATTCTTTCGGATTGCCGTCCACAAAGACGTTCCAGTCCGTCATTGATGTGACGAGATTGGTCGATTCCTGAGCCGATGCCGCGAAGGGGGCGGCCAGGATGATTGCGCAGACGCCAATGGCGCGACGAAGGGCGATAGTCATATGTCTGACGCAGCCTCCAAGCTGTCTCTTGCCTCTGTTTACGCCTTGCCTCAGTCTTGCGGCCGTTCTGATAGGGGCCATTCTGATCTGGCAGGCGCTTTCTGAACCCGATATTGCAGAAATACTTAAAAATGGCAGGGGGTAAAAGCCCTCTGCGCAGAAAATCGCACATCTGTGAGGGACGGAATGGCGCGGAAAACAGGAAGTGACGGTCGCAGGGTCGATAGCGGAGCCGCTCCGCTGGCGGAACTCTGGCGCGGTGGCGTGTTGGAAAGCACCCATCTGGGGCATGCGGTGATCTGCGATGCCAAGGGGATCATCGAGGCCTGGGGGAACCCGTCGGCGGTGATTTTTCCCCGCTCGTCGTGCAAGATGATCCAGGCGCTGCCTTTGATCGAGACCGGCGCGGCAGCGGATCGCAGGCTGGGGAGCGAGCATCTGGCACTTGCCTGCGCGAGCCATGAGGGCGCGCATCTGCATGTGTCAAAAACCGGGCGCTGGCTGGCGGATCTGGATCTTACCGAGCCGGATCTGCGCTGTGGCGCACATGAGCCCGCCGACCGCGAGGAGCGCAACCGGCTGATCCGCGAGGGAGAGGCGCCCTGCCAGCTGCACAATAACTGTTCGGGTAAACATTGTGGTTTCCTGACCGTGGTGCAGCATCAGGGCTGGGGGCCCGACTATCACGAGATCGACCATCCTTTGCAGCGTGCGATCCGCGATGCGACCTCTGAGGTTGCGGGCGAGGAGATCTCGGGCTGGGGGATTGATGGCTGCTCGGCACCGAATTTCGCGCTGAGCCTGGAAGGGCTTGGCCGCGCGATGGCCGGTTTTGCCAATGCAAAACCGGGGCAGGGCGCCAGGGCCGAAGCGATGGTTGCACTGCGCGAGGCGATGATGGCGCATCCGGAACTGGTCGCGGGCGAAGGCCGCGCCTGTACCGGGCTGATGCGGGCCGCGCGCGGCCGCGCTGCGGTGAAGACCGGCGCCGAAGGGGTGTTTATCGGCATCCTGCCGGAACGCGGTATCGGCATCGCGATCAAGGCCGTCGACGGCAATCACCGCGCCTCTGAAGCCGCGATTGCGGCGCTTCTGGTGCGGCTGGGCGTGGTCGAGGCAGGCGATCCGCAGGTGTCGCGCTGGCTTAACCCGGTGCAAAAGAACTGGCGTGGGCTGGTGACCGGTGAGGTTCGGGCGCCGCCGGATTGGCCTGACCCCGGCGTGAGGGGGCACGTCCTGAGATGCGGCCTGTGAAAGGGCCGTGACCCGGAGTGTAACGAAGCTGTGTCGCGCAGCGCTTGATTTGTGGCAAAGCGGCGGGCAGACTGGTTGCATGAACATGGAAGCGCCCCTTCCCTTTCCGGCGGGTGGTAAAGAGCCGGAGATCGTCGCGTTCCAGCGGCAGGAGCTCTCTGTAATCCTGCGGCTTTACGGGATGATGGTGGCCGCCGGCGAATGGCGGGATTACGGCATTTCGCATGGGCGGGAGGCGGCGGTTTTCTCGGTCTTCCGTCGCAGCGCCGAGACCCCGCTTTACCGCATCGAAAAGCGCCCGAAGCTGCGGCTGAAGCAGGGGATCTATGCCGTTCTCGGCGAGGGCGGCCAGGTTCTGCGGCGCGGGCATGAGCTGGAACAGGTGCTCAGAGTGCTGGAGCGCAAGCTGATCCGACCGGTTGGCTGAGAGCTGAGGGGAGCAATTTCAGCATAACTGCCGGAGGGATGCCGGCCCTGCAGAACCCCGGCATGTTGTCGCCATGATGAATTGCCGCTGCGCAGTTTTTTGACCGGTGTGCTGTCAGGGACGGCGGCGGGTGATGAGGTCGCCTCCGTAATGGGACCGAATTCTGGCAATGGCGGCCGCGAGGTCTTCATAGGCCACCGACATCGTATAGCCATTGGCGTGGATCAGCCGGGTCGGGCTGGTCATCAGCGCGACATGGCCTTTCCAGAACAACAGGTCTCCGCGGTGCAGGGGGGCGCTGTCGGGGATGGCCTGGCCGATGCTCTGCTGCAGATCGCTGTCGCCTGGGCAGGCGAGGCCGGCGGCATGGAAGGCAAGTTGCACAAGGCCCGAACAATCGACCCCGGCGGCGGAGTTCCCACCCCAGAGATAGGGGGCATCAAGAAGGGATTGTGCGACCGTGACCGGATCCCGCGCCGCCTGGTCCAGCGGCGCAAGATGGGATTTCGGGATAAAGCCATCGGGGGTTTCCGTCCAGGAGCCGGTTTCGCCGGTGACCGTGACGCGGGCGTTCAGCCAAAGGGGCATCAGCGGCGGAGCCTGGACGCGGGGTTCCGGATAAAGATGGGTTGCCGGGCTGTGCACACGATGCGAGGCCGCGCGGGGCGGGGCGAGGCTGGTTGCCGCCACCCAGCCACAATAGCCGTCTTTCGCGGCCATCAAGAAGATATGGCCCTCCCGCCGGTCGATCACCGTGACCTCGTCGCCAAAGATCAGCTGCCGGTCGATCGCCCCTGCCGGTGCGGCCAGCAGCGGCGCCAGTGGGGTTCCAATCTGCGCAGGCTCCCCCTCGGTCAGGGGGACATCCGCGATGCGCCCCCTCAGCGAGATATGGCCGATCCGGCCGGAAAACGGGGTCAGCCGGCGGTCCATGTCAGTGGCCCATCCTTATAGCCCCAGGATTTCGGGCAAGGCGTTCAGGATCGCCCGCGCCCCCTGGCCCGCGCCGCCTTTGGGCCGCGCTGGTGCGTCAGAGGGCGTATGGCCATAGATGTCGAAATGCATGTAGCGCGGGTGATCGGCAAAACGGCGCAGGAAAAGCGCCGCCGTGATCGCCCCGGCAAAGCCGAAGCCGGGCGCATTGTCGAGATCGGCGATACCGGGTTCGATCACCGGCTCATAAGCCTCGTGGAAGGGCAGCCGCCAGACCGGGTCGAAGCCGGATTTTGCCCCGCGTTCCAGAGCTGCGGCCATCGCATCATCCTGCGCCCAATAGGGGGCGAGATCGGGGCCGACCGCGATCCGCGCAGCGCCGGTCAGCGTCGCCATGGTGATCAGCGCATCCGTGTCTTCCTCGGTCGCAAAGGCCAGCGCATCGGCGAGCACGAGGCGGCCTTCGGCATCGGTATCATTGATCTCGACCGTCAGCCCCTTGCGGCTGGTCACGATGTCTTTCGGCTTTTGGGCATTGCCCGCGATCACGTTTTCCACCGCCGGCACCAGCAGCCGCAGCCGGATCGGCAGGTTCAGGGCCATGATCATCTTTGCAAGGCCCATGGTGGTGGCGGCACCCCCCATGTCCTTTTTCATCAGAAGCATGCCGTTTGGCGGTTTGATATCGAGGCCGCCCGTGTCGAAACAGACGCCCTTGCCGACCAGGGTGAGGCGCGGGCCCGTGCTGCCCCAGCGAAGGTCAAGCAGGCGCGGCGCGCGCGGGCTTGCCTGGCCAACCGCATGAATAAGCGGAAAATTCTGCGTGATCAGATCATCGCCCCGGATCACCTGTGTGGTGGCGCCATGTTCGGCCGCGAGCGCGAGGAAGGCGCTTTCCAGCTCGTCTGGGCCCATATCGCGGGCGGGGGTGTTGATCAGATCACGGGTGAGGAATTCGCCCGCCGCCATCGCCTCGATCTGCCGCGCATTGACGCCGGCGGGCACAACGAGTTGCGCAGGCTGCGCCGGGGTTTGCCGGGGCGGTAGCGGTCGAACCGGTAGGAGGCCAGGAGCCAGCCAAGCGCC
The DNA here is from genome assembly GCF_030052995.1 of Gemmobacter sp. 24YEA27. NCBI lineage: Bacteria > Pseudomonadati > Pseudomonadota > Alphaproteobacteria > Rhodobacterales > Paracoccaceae > Gemmobacter > Gemmobacter sp. 24YEA27. The sequence goes on from NZ_JASJPW010000001.1 coordinate 1,146,011, forward strand.
GCCTCGGAGGCGAGATCGGCGGCGAGTTCGGTCGCGAAATGCCAGGTGGTGCCATCGGGCAGCGCGCTTGCGGCTTTGGCCAGCACAAAGCGCTGCCGGGCCCGGGCGCGGTCTGTGCCCAGCCCCGCCACCGCGCCCTGGATGCCATCGCCCCCGGGAGGAGGCGCAGCTCGCCCGCCGCCGCCTCAAAGCCGCTGGCCCGCAGCCAGGGTGCGAATTCGGCACCTTTTCCGGCCAGAAACTCCGGCAGGCCGGCAGGGGTGACGATATAGAGCGGCAGAGACCCCGCGCCTGGTTCGAGGAAGCGGGGCTCTGTTCTGGTCTGCTCTGCCATGATCGGGTCCGGTTCTATGTTGCCGCCAGGCCGGGGCCTGGTCGCGCGGTCAGTGATTGCGCGAGACTGGCCTGGCGGGCTTCCGGCTGCAAGGGGCGCTCGCGTGAGGGGAACACACAGGTGATCCCGAGAGCTTTCCCGGCCCGCAGCAGTGGCTACAGCGATCCATCGGCGAATTCCGGACCCGGGTTGAGCGAGCGCCGCGCGATCCGTAAAATCCGCGCCCAGACCGCGGCGAAAGCCGTGCCATCGCCCCGCCTCAGGCAAAGGCGTGCATCCGAAGCTGCGCGTTCCAGGCTCTGCATGCCGAGGTTATCCGCCATGGCGCGGAGCTTTTGCAGCTGCCGGTCCGCGCTCTGCAATTCATGATCGCGGATCTGACTGGCCAGACCTGCCAGCACCTGCGCCAGCTCTCCCAAAGCGCGGCTTACGACCTGATCGGCCGCAGCCGTGCCAAGGCTGCGATAGATAGATGCGATTACTTCGCCATCCTGCAAAATCCGCTCCTGCGGATGCAGTATTTGTATGGTCCCCATTGCCTTACCCCGTGGCCCCACCAGGCCAAACCCCCAAAACCACCACCAGAGCGATCGCAGCCCGGCCCGCCTGACGGCATTGAGCGCCGCAGGACGGGCCGGAAACGCGCGCCGCCCTGGCGGAAATTTCCCATTACCCACACAGATCTTTGCAGCGATTTGCTTTCGACTTCGCTAAACCTGCAGGGCTCGCATCGGTTTTGTGGCGATTTTGCCCCTCGCAATTTCTGCAAATGCGAAGTACTCAGAGCAACCAAGGAGCAAGCCCATGATCCAGGCCCGCATTCTTCCGCAATACCTTGTCCAGCGCTTTCACGGCTGGCGTGCAACCAGCTATCAGAACAACCGGGCGTGGTATCGCCGCCTTGCGGAAAGCGGTCAGCACCCGCGCGCCATGGTGATTTCCTGCTGCGACTCACGCGTGCATGTCACCTCGATTTTCGGCGCGGATGAGGGTGAGTTCTTCATTCACCGCAATATCGCGGGCCTCGTGCCGCCCTATACGCCGGACGGCAAGAATCACGGCACTTCGGCGGCGGTGGAATATGCGGTGACCGCGCTGAAGGTCGCGCATATCCTGGTGGTCGGGCATTCGAATTGCGGTGGCGTCAAGGGCTGCCATGACATGTGCACCGGCCATGCGCCTGAGCTGGAAGAAAAGACCAGTTTCGTCGGCCGCTGGATGGATATTCTGCGCCCCGGCTTCGAGAAAGTCGCCCATCTGCCCGAGGACGTGATCCTGCCCGCGCTTGAGAAAGAGGCGGTGCTGGTCAGCCTTGAAAACCTGATGACCTTCCCCTTCGTGAAAAACGCGGTCGAGAATGACATGCTGACGCTGCACGGCATGTGGAACAATACCGGCGAGGGCGAACTGGAACAGTTTGATCCCGAGAAAGGCGTTTTCGTTCCCGTCTGAGCCGCTTCAGACGGGCCGTTCAAAAGCGCTGTTCAGACGGGTCGGCCTGTCAGCAGTTTCGGAAGCTCGCCGCTCAACCCCGCCGCCTGGCGGATGAAACGGCGTCTGAGGCCAGGCGCTGCATTGACCGCGCCGAGGCCCAGATCGCGGCCCAGCCGCAGGATCGGATTGTCGTTCGAGAACAGCCGCGTCACCGCATCCATGCCAAGCGCCAGCAGCGTCGAATCAAACCGGCGCCAGCGCTGGTATTCCTCCAGCGCGACACCGCCGCCGATGTCTTCGCCACGGCGCTGCGCCATGATCAGCACCTCGGCCAGGGCTGCCACATCGCGCAGGCCAAGGTTCAGCCCCTGGCCCGCCACGGGATGAACGCCATGCGCGGCGTCGCCAACCAGGGCCACGCGGTCCGCCACGAAATGCTCGGCCAGCGACAGTGACAGCGGATAGGTGAACCGTGCCCCTGCCAGGCTGATCGCGCCAAGGAAATCGCCGAAACGGGGCTTCAGCGCAGTCAGGAAATCCACGTCATCCAGCGCGGCGATCCGGGCGGCAAGCCTGCTCTCCTCACTCCAGACAATCGAGGAATGATGACCGCCCACAAGCGGCAGGATCGCCAGCGGCCCGCCCGGCATGAAGAATTGCTGCGCGCAGCCCTGGTGATGCATCTCATGGCGCACCGCCGTTACCAGCGCGGTCTGACCGTAACCCGCGCCCAGACGTCGGATGCCCGCGCGCGCCGCCACGCCTGATCCGCGCCCGTCACAGCCCACGAGCAGCCGCGCCGCCAGCGCCTCGCCCGATGCGAGCGTCACTCCGACCCCGGCCGCGCCCGGCGCCTGACCGCTGACCGTCTCGCCCGAGATCAGCGTGACCCCCGGCGTCTCGCGCATCGCGTCAAGAAATGCGCCATAGAGGAAGCGGTCCTCAAGCATAAAGCCCATCGGGCCTTCTTCGATCTCATCCGCGTCGAAATTCAGGAAAAACGGCGCGGGGCCTTCGCCTTGTCGCCCGTCGCTGGCTTTGATGCGGTGGATTGGCTGCGATTTATCAGCCACCTGATCCCAGATCCCGATGGCACTCAGGAGCCGTTTCGAGGCGATGGAGAGCGCATAGGCGCGACCGTCAAACCCGACCTCGGCGCGCGCAGGCGCCGGGCGCTGATCGACCACCGTGACCGACAGCCCGCCTTGCGCCAAAGCCAGCGCCAGCGCCGGCCCGTTCAGCCCGCCGCCCGCAATCAGCACATCGCTGTGTTGGTTCCGCTTTGTCATAGGGCATCGCTAGACCCGGCGCGGCGGTTTGTCCATGCGCGGGATTGTCGCCCGCGCGACATGTCGCTAGCGTCGGCGCGAATGGTGGCGAGACTGGCGGAGAGACGGGCGACATGAGCGGCATCTGGTTCAATATGACGGCGGCGGATCTCGGGCGCAGCATCGGCGATGGCCGCATCCACCCGGTCGAACTGGCCGAGGCGTTCCTCGATCAGATCGCGAACCACCCGCTGTCTAAGCGCATCTATGCCCGCGCGACCGAGGCGCGGGCCCGGTCCGAGGCCACAGGTGCCGCCGACCGCGCGCGGACCGGATTTCGCAAGGGACCGCTTGACGGGGTGCCGGTCAGCTGGAAGGACAATTTCGACAGCGCCGGCACAGCGACCGAAGCCGGATCGGCGCTGCTGCGTGGCCGTGTGCCGGAGCGTGATGCGGAAACCCTTGAAATGGCAACGCTTTCCGGGCTGGTCTGTCTGGGCAAGACCCATATGTCGGAACTGGCTTTTTCCGGGCTGGGGCTGAACCCGGTCACCGCGACACCGCCCTGCCTGAATGACGAACGCGCCGTGCCGGGGGGCTCTTCTTCGGGGGCGGCGGCCTCGGTGGCTTTCGGGCTGGCGCCGGCGGCGATCGGTTCGGATACCGGCGGATCGGTGCGGATCCCGGCGGCCTGGAATGATCTGACGGGGCTGAAAACCAGCCCGGGGCGGCTCTCGGGTCGGGGCGTGGTGCCTTTATGCGAGCGGTTCGACACGGTCGGCCCGCTGGCCCATTCGGTCGAGGATTGCGCGCTGCTGCTTGCCGCGCTGGAAGGGCGGCGCGCCCCGGATCTGACCGGCAGCGCGGTCGCTGGTATGCGCTTTGCGGTGCTGGAGACGGTGGCGCTGGACGATCTGCGCGAGGCGCCCGCCAAAGGCTTCCAGGATGCCTGCGCGTCGCTGACCCGGGCGCGGGCCCGGGTCGAGCGGGTGGACCTGCCCGAGCTGAAAGAGGCGATGGCGCTTTCGGGGATATTGTTCACCGGCGAGGCCTGGGGGATCTGGCGCGAGACCATCGAGGCCGCCCCCGGCAAGATGTATGCGCCGATCCTGGAACGTTTCCGGTCGGGTGCGGCCATCACGGCGGCAGAATATGTCGCGGCCTGGCGGCGGCTGGAAGAGATCCGCGCGCTCTGGCGCGACCGGATGGCGGGCTATGACGCGATCCTGACGCCCACCGCGCCGATCCTGCCGCCCGATGCGGAACGGCTGCAATCTGACCGCGCTTATTACATCGGCGAGAACCTGCTTGCGCTGCGCAACACAAGGATCGGCAATCTGATGGGGCTTGCCGCGCTGACGCTGCCGACTTCGCAACCCTCTTGCGGCATTCAGTTTCTTGGCACCGCCATGGGCGAGGACCGGCTTCTCAGGGTAGGGTCGGCGGCAGAGCGCGCATTGGGCTGAACCGACCCGGCAGTTTCAGGGGCATAAAAGCCACAATCTATGCCCTTAACCCCCTGGGGATGGTTGATAAATTCTGGACCGCCGCAGGATAGGGCGTTATGCTGACCGTCAAACGGGGCGATCAACGACCCTGGGCAGAGGCAGTCTATGGCATTCCCTGAGCGGTTTTCGAACCTGCCGGATTACGCGTTTCCGCGCCTGCGGAAACTTCTCGATGCGCACGCTCCGGGCGGCGAACCGATTGCCATGTCCATCGGCGAGCCGAAGCATCCGATGCCCGATTTCGTCGCCGGGATCCTCGCAGCGAATGTCGGGGGATTTGCGGTCTATCCGCCGAATGACGGAACGCCTGGGCTGCTCGATGCGATTTCCGGCTGGATCCTGCGCCGCTACGGCGTTGAAATTACTGAAAACCGGCTGATGGCGCTGAACGGCACGCGCGAAGGGCTGTTCAACGCGGCCCTGGCGCTGGCGCCGGAAATGAAGCACGGCAAGCGCCCCGTGGTGTTGATGCCGAACCCGTTCTACCAGGTTTACGCCGTGGCCGCGCTGGCTGCGGGCGCCGAGCCGGTCTATGTTCCCGCCACCGCCGCTACGGGCTTTCTGCCTGATTATGCGGCACTTCCGGCCGAGGTTCTGGACCGCGCCGTTCTGGCCTGGATCTGTTCGCCCGCCAATCCGCAGGGCGCTGTGGCACCGCGTGACTATCTCGCGGATCTGCTCGACCTGGCCGAGAAACACGATTTCCGCCTCTTCGCCGATGAATGCTATTCCGAGATCTGGCGCGAGGCTCCGCCCCCGGGTCTCCTGGATGTGGCCGGTCAGAAGGGCGCCGATCCCGAGAAATACGCGGTCTTCCATTCGCTTTCCAAACGCTCGAACATGCCCGGGCTGCGCTCGGGTTTCGTTGCGACCGGGCCGGAGTCGATGGCGCGGATCCGCCGGTTGCGGTCTTTCGCCGGCGCGCCCTTGCCGCTGCCCCTGCAGATGGTGGCCGAGGCCTGCTGGCGTGACGAGGCGCATGTCGCTGCGAGCCTTGCGCTTTACCAGAATAAATACCGCATGGCTGCCGAGGTTTTCGCGGGTCATCAGGGCTTCCGGCTGCCCGATGGCGGTATGTTCCTTTGGCTGCCCGTGCAGGACGGCGAGGCGGCAACCTTGACGCTCTGGCAACAAACCGGGGTGCGGGTGCTGCCCGGGGAATATCTCTCGCGCGATGTCGCGGGCGAGAACCCGGGCAAGGGCTATGTAAGAGTGGCGCTTGTTGCGCCCGAAGAAGAAACGCGGCGCGGGCTGGTTCAGCTTCGTGACTGCCTGTTCGGTTGAGGGGACGGCTAAAGCATGGCGAGCTTTCAGATGAGACAGCGAGACCCCCTTCTCGATCAGGGCACCCAGGCAATGCTGGAGCGTCGTGGCCGCGAGCTGATCGGCATCGCGCTGGTCGTGACCGCTTTTCTGGTCATGCTGATGCTGTCGAGCTATTCGCCTGAGGATCCGGGCTGGATGGTTTCGACCCAGGAGCCGGCACGCAATATTCTGGGCCGTTTCGGGGCGGCTGTGGCGTCGACCCTGACGATCCTGATCGGGCAGGGCGCCTGGTCGATCCCGCTGATCCTTGGGTTGTGGGGTGGGCGCTTTATCCTGCATTGCGGCGCGGATCGGGTGATCGGCCGCATCGTCTTTGCGGTGGGCGGTGTGGCACTGGCCTCGGCCTGGGCCTCTACCCTGACCGTGCCGGCCGGCTGGCCGCATTCCTTTGGATATGGCGGGCTTTTCGGCGATACCGTGGTCGGCGCCCTGGTTGGCATCGTGCCCGGCTCGATTGAGTTTTCGCTGCGCGTGGTGTCTTTCCTCAGCTTTTTCGGCCTGATCGCGGCGCTTTTGTTCGTGACCGGTTTCAGCCGGGCCGAGCTGGTGACGATCCGCCTCGTGCTGATGCATGGCTCGGTCATGCTCTATTCGATGCTGATGCAGCTTATGGGCAAGGGGGCCTCGGGCGCGCTTGACCGGGCGCGCCATGTGGCGGGCGATATGATGGAACGCCGCCGGATGGCAAAAGAGGCGCCGGTAGCGCCGCGGCACGAGCCGCGCCACGAACCCCGGCACGAGCCGCGCCAGGCCGCACAAAGTTCGGCCTACGGTGCGCCGCAGCCGATGCAGAGCCGCAATTCCGTGGTGCGCCGCGCCGATGTTGCCCGTGCTGATATCCCCCGTGCGGAACCCGCGATGATCGCCGATCCGGAACCCGCGCCGCTGGCGGCGGGTGCGGCGTGGAACGCGCCTGCGACCCTGCGCGCGGATCAGCGTTATTCCGCGCCGGTTGCACCGGTCCAGGAAATGCCGAAGGAAAAGCTGGGCTTCCTTGCCCGGATGCGCCGCGTCGTCGATCCCGAGCCTGAACTTGTCGAACCGCATCCTCCAGCCGAGCAATATGACATCGCCGCCCCTGGCGATGACCGTATCCGCGCGCGGATTTCCGATGCGATCCGGGCGCGCGCCCGTGGTGCTGCCGGGGTTGCCGCGGCTGTCCCTGCCGGGCCGCCGATGACCCCGTTGCAGGCCGCGATTGCCGCGCGCCGTGCTGAGCCGCCGATGCTGCGCCCGCGTCGTCCGGCGCCGCTGATCGCCGACACGCGCCCGCGTGTCCTGCAAAACATGTCCGAGCCGCCGCTCACCGCCTCTCAGGCGCTGGCTCAGGCGGGTGAGATGGAAGAGACGGATGCTCTGGCCTGGGATGAGGCGGTTGCAAACGGCTACGACTATTCCGACGAATATCGCGCATATGGCCAGGACGAATTCAGCGATGATGAGGCCTGGAGCAATGAGGTCCGGAGCAGCGAGGCCCTCGGTGACGAGCCCTGGCAGGAAGAGGCGCGTGTTGTCGCGCCTGTTGTTCCCAATGCCGGCCGTGTCGAGCCGCCGCTGATGGCGCGCCGCGCTTCCGAACCTGTGGTCTACGAGGCCGCCGAAGATGACTGGCAGCCCGATGAGGATTATGAACCCGATTACGACCCGGCCCCGGTTGCCGCGCCGCGCCTTGCGCCGGTGCTGGATCGCCGCCCGATCGTGCAGGCGCCGGTGAAAAAAGCCGTGCTGCAGTCAAGCCGTGCCCAGGCCGAGGCGCAGCCCTCGCTGCGGTTCGACGAGACGCATCAGGATTTCGAACTGCCGCCGCTGGCCTTGCTGTCGGCGCCCTCGGGCACTTCCGGCCAGCAGCTTTCCGATGAGGCGCTGGAAGAAAACGCCCGCATGCTGGAATCGGTGCTGGATGATTACGGCGTCAAGGGCGAGATCGTTTCGGTCCGCCCGGGCCCGGTTGTGACGATGTATGAGCTCGAACCCGCGCCGGGCCTGAAGGCCAGCCGTGTGATCGGTCTGGCCGATGATATCGCGCGCTCGATGTCGGCTTTGTCGGCACGGGTTTCCACAGTGCCGGGCCGCTCGGTCATCGGGATCGAGCTTCCGAATGCCTACCGCGAAAAGGTTTTCCTGCGCGAGATCTTCGCCAGCCGCGAATTCGGCGACGGGCAGCAACGCCTGCCGCTGGCTTTGGGCAAAGACATTGGCGGCGCACCGATTGTGGCAAACCTTGCCAAGATGCCCCACCTCCTGATCGCCGGGACTACGGGTTCGGGGAAATCGGTCGCGATCAACACGATGATCCTGTCGCTCTTGTACAAGCTGACGCCGGATGAATGCCGGCTGATCATGATCGACCCGAAGATGCTGGAACTCTCGGTCTATGACGGCATCCCGCATCTGCTCAGCCCCGTTGTGACCGACCCGAAAAAGGCAGTCGTTGCGCTGAAATGGGTCGTGGGTGAGATGGAAGAGCGCTATCGCCGCATGTCGAAAATGGGCGTGCGCAATATCGAGGGCTATAATGGCCGCGTCCGCGAGGCGCTGGCCAAGGGCGAGATGTTCAAGCGCACGATCCAGACCGGCTTTGACGATGAAACCGGCGACCCGGTGTTCGAGACCGACGAATTCGCGCCGCAGCCCTTCCCCTATATCGTGGTCGTGGTCGATGAGATGGCCGATCTGATGATGGTCGCGGGCAAAGAGATCGAGGCCTGTATTCAGCGCCTGGCGCAGATGGCGCGGGCATCCGGCATCCACCTGATCATGGCGACGCAGCGGCCTTCGGTTGACGTCATCACCGGCACGATCAAGGCGAACTTCCCGACCCGGATCTCCTTCCAGGTGACGTCGAAAATCGACAGCCGCACGATCCTTGGTGAGATGGGGGCCGAACAGCTGCTGGGGCAGGGCGACATGCTTTACATGGGCAATGGCCAGCGCATCTCGCGGATCCACGGGCCTTTCGTCTCGGATGAGGAAGTCGAGGAAATCGTCAACCACCTCAAGAGCTTTGGCCCGCCGTCTTATATGTCGGGCGTGGTGGAAGGCCCGGATGAGGACAGCGCGTCTGACATCGACCAGGTGCTGGGCCTTGGCGGCAATACCGATGGCGAGGATGCGCTTTACGACCAGGCGGTGGCGATTGTTGCACGGGACCGCAAATGCTCGACCTCTTACATCCAGCGCAAACTGGGCATCGGCTATAACAAGGCGGCGCGACTGGTCGAGCAGATGGAAGAGAACAGCGTCGTGACGCCCGCAAACCATGTCGGCAAGCGCGAGATCCTGATCCCCGAAACGTGAGCTTCGGGCCAGCCAGACCAAAACGCCGCGCAATCCCGCGCGGCGTTTTCATTTTCCACACCCGCTCGCCTGTATCAGGATAAAACGTGCGGGATGTTACACCCCGTGGTCAGAGGCCTGAGCGCTGGTCGACAGCACCCGGTGTTCCTTGCCCCAGTCTGCCAGCATGAACACCACCTTTTCGAGCGCCTTGCCCGAGGGTGTCAGCTCATATCTGCCGCCCCTGCCTGGTTGCGCTACACCCTGTCTGGCCTGACCCTGTTGCGCCGGGTCTGGCCGCGTGATCGCGCCATTGACCTCAAGTTCGCGCAATTCGCGCGCGAGCATCCGCGGCGAGATCGTCGCCAGCAGCCTCTCGATATCGGCGAACCCTTTGGGGCCGCTCAGCAATGTGCAGATGATCGCCAGTTTCCACTTGCCGCTCACCACGTTCAGAGCGTCGCGGATCGCCATTACAAAGGCCTTCTTGCAGAGCTCGTTATCTTCCGGCTCCAGCTCCATCTGGTGGATCACCCTGTTCATCCCGAGGCTCCTCACATGCGCCGCACAGCACTATACAAGTTGATAGTTCTTTGACCTTTTGCGGCCCCTATACCGGCGGGGCAGCAAAGGGAGTGTGTCATGATCCTGATCGGTGGTTCAACCGGCCAGCTTGGTAAAGAAGTTGTAGCCCAGCTGCTGCGCCGCAAGGCGAAGGGGCAGTTCGCTGTTCTGGCACGCGACCCGGAAAAGGCAAAAATCTACGCCGATCAGGGCATAGAGGTGCGCCTGGGGGATTTCGATGCGCCCGATAGCCTCGGTCCGGCCTTTGCCGGGATCAGTCGCTTTCTGTTCATTTCGACCATGTCGCAGGATCGTGGCGCGCAGCAAAGCCGTGTCGTCGAGGCGGCAAGGGCCGCGGGGATCCGCCACATCGTCTATACCGGTCTTGCGATCCGCGACATCGCGACCTCGGCTGTGCGCGACCTGATGGCCAGCCATTTCGAGACTGAGGGCCGGATCTGCGCCTCGGGGATGCAATGGACCTTTCTGCGCAACGGCATGTATGCCGAGGCGATTGCGCAGATCGCCGGGCCAAAGGCGCTGACCGATGGGATTTCACTGCCGGGCGGCGCGGGGCGGGTGCCCTATGCTTTGCGTGCCGAGATGGGCGAGGCGGCGGCGAACCTTCTGCTGGGCGAGGGGCATGAGGGCAAGACCTGTAACATCACCGGCAGCGATGCCTGGAGCTATGCCGATATTGCAGCGGGTCTGTCGCGCCTGACTGGCCGTGCAGTCGGTTATCAGGACATCCCGGAAGAGGCGCTGGCTGCGGGGATGCGCGCCGCCGGCATTCCCGATTTCGTGATCTGGCTGACGCTGGGCACGATCAGGGATATCCGCGACGGCCAGTATGACATCGCGTCGCGCGATCTTGAGATCCTTTTGGGACGGGCGCCGAAATCGCTGGATCAGATGCTTGCATCGGTCTTTGCCTGACGCCCGCTCCGACCAGTCAGTGCCGTAACGAGTGACCAGTTTTCCGGATCGGGGGCCTGCTCCCGATCCACCCCCGTTTCCAGTTTGACAGGACAGAGGATGCCATGACCCAGACCACTGCACGCGCCGTCGTTGACCGGATGTTCACCGCCTTCAACGCCAAAGACCTGGACGGCGCCCTTGCCACCGTGTCGCAGGAGACGCTCTGGATCCATCACGGATCGCAGAAAATGCCCTCGGTCCGGTTCGAGGGAAAAGGCGGTGCTGCGAAATTCTTCGGCACCAGCTTTGCCGCGATGAAGATCGATTATTTCCGCCCGCTGACCTTTATCGAACAGGGCGACCAGGTCGTGGTTCTTGGCGAGGAAAGCTATGTCATGGATGGGATCGAGGGCAAATTGTCCAATAAATGGGTGCAGGTTTACACCGTCACCGATGGGCTGATCAGCAGGATGGAAGAATTCGCCACTTCGGCGGATCCGGCCGCTTACCTGGTCGTGAGCTGACGGCCCGGGCGGCCCCCCTTCTCCCCCGGGGGGCTGCCTCACACCCGCTCCAGCACCAGCCAGGTCATGACCCCCATAGGCGGCAGCGGGCGGCGTTCCACCATGCGCAGGCGCGGGTCGCCCAGCACCCGGGCAATCGGGAAATCTGCCTGCCAGCCTAGGTGATGCTGCAGCGGCTGGATCAGGCGTTCGGCGACTTTCAGCGCGCCTTTTTCGGCGGCAAAATGATTGGTGATCAGCACATGCGCGCCGGGACGGCAGACGCGCGCGATCTCTGACAAAGCGCGTTCGGGATCTGGCACGACCGAGAGCACATGCATCGCCGACACTGTGTCGAAACACGCATCCGGGAAGTCGAGCGCCTGGGCATCCATCTGCCGCAGCGTGACATTTTTAAGCCCGCGCTCTGCGACCTTGCTTTCGGCGCGGGCGAGCATTTCGGCGGAGAAATCAATGCCGGTGATTTTGACCCCCGGCCCGTAAAGCGGCAAGGCGAGGCCGGTGCCGACCCCCACCTCCAGCACGTCGCCGCCACGCGCTGTGGCATGGGCGGCGGCGCGGTTGCGGCCTTCATGCAGCAATTTCCCAAAGACGGAATCATAGACCGGCGCCCAGCGTTTATAGGAGGAGGTGACGGCGGCGGCTTTCATGCGGAGGACTCCTGGTTGGTCATGCCCGGTTTGTTATATGCGCTGACCGGTGCGATCTGTTGCGGCAAGCCCGATGCTGCCCCATCATCCGCGCCGGCCTGACGCCCGGTTTTCAGTCGCGATTTCTGTCAGAGACCTGAGCAAGGTCAAGTCTGGTTCTGCGCCAGATGTCGCATCAGGGCAAAGGATCGCCGGTTCTGGCAAAGCACTGCCTGACCGGAGGTTGCGCGGAAAATCCGGCAAGGTCCGGTTTCCGCCCTGTAACTGACACATGGCCGCAAGGCAGGGTTGCACTTTGCATCCGGAAAAGGGCGCGCCGCTCAGACCACCCCGCTCACAGCTCCGGCACAAAGCCGCGAGTATTGTTGCAGAGGGATTTCCGCAGGCGGGGCGGGCGGTTATACTGTTGTTATGGATCGTCGCACCGCGCTTCTCGCCCCGCTCGCCCTTGCTCTGCCTGTCGTGATGGCCGGCCGGCCCGCCCTTGCGGACAAGATCTCCCTCAACACGCTGTCGAAATACCTGAACGACCTGTCCACGGTTGAGACGGATTTCACCCAGATCAACGGCGACGGTTCCGTCTCGACGGGCAAGCTGTTTATTCGTCGCCCCGGTCGCGTGCGTTTTCAATATGCGCCGCCCGACAGGTCGCTGGTGCTCGCCAGCGGCGGCAATGTCGCGATCTTTGACGGCAAATCGAACTCCGCGCCCGAGCAATACCCGCTGCGCCGCACGCCGCTGAACCTGATCCTCGCGCAGAATATTGATCTGGGAAAGGCGCGGACCGTGATCGGCCATAAGGAGGACGGAACCTCGACCAGGGTGACCGCCCAGGATCCGGAACATCCGGAATATGGCACGATCGAGCTGGTCTTTACCGGCAGCCCAACCGAACTGCGGCAATGGGTGATTACCGATGATCTCGGGCAGCAGACCACCGTGATCCTTGGCGAGATGAAGAAGGGCGGCAGGCTTGGCGACAGCCTCTTCTCGATCCCGGTCGAAATGAGCAAGCGCAAGGGCTGATCCGCCCGCCCCGCTGAGCTGTCGGTTACAGAATGGAAAAAGGCGGGCAATGGCCCGCCTTTTCGCGTTTTTGCCATGCACCGGTCAGCTGTCCGACCCGGACACCGGGATCAGCGGCGGCAATCCGCCAGCTGGGAGCGATACATTTCCGCACGATTGCCAACCTTTCTGGCCACTTCAACCAGCCAGGGCTTGGCCAGATAGCTTTGCCGGGAAAAGCCGGCGCGGCCCTCGTGATAGGCGAGATACTGGTTCTCGGCATCGGTTTTGGGAATGCCAAGCCGGCGGGCCGAGCCGTCCATATACCAGCCCATGAAATCGGTCGCGTCGCGGATATCGTCGCGTTTGCGCCGTCCGCCCTGGTCCTTGAGATATTCCTCCCAGGTGCCATTGAGCGCCTGGCTGTAGCCATAGGCCGTGCTTTGCCGCCCCATCGGAATCACCCCGAGCGCCCAGCGATGCGGCGTCTGCGCATTGCCGATGAACTTCGATTCCTGGTGGATCGAGGCCATTTGCACATGGACGGGGATGCCCCATTTCCGTTCGGTAGCCTGCATCGCCCGCATATATTGCGGCCGCTCGCGGATGATCGCGCAAGCATTGTCGAGTTCGCGTGGCGCCGTAAAGCTCGCTTTTCCGCCCCCGCAGGAGGCAAGCAACAAAAGCAACAGCGCCGCACGGAGAAACCTGCTCATTTGCCCCTCGTGCATCTTGTTTTTTGCGACTATAGCGCAAGCCGCAACCGGTGGAAACCGGTTGGCAGGGGCCTCTGTTCAGTTCTGCGCGAGCAAAAGTCGTGCGGGTTTAAGGCGAACTGTGAGGATACATTCCACAGACTGTTTCCCTTTGATTCGGTCTCACTGGTGGACAAGGGCGCGCTCCCGGCGTTAGGAATTTTTTTGGGGGACTGTGACTGATGCTCAAGACGCACGCCAAATATCATATCGGACAGGTGCTGATGCACCGCAAACACACCTTCCGCGGTGTGGTCTTCGACGTGGATGCGATGTTCTCCAATACCGATGAATGGTATGAGAATATTCCCGAGGAAAGCCGGCCTGATAAGGACCAGCCGTTCTACCATCTTCTCGCCGAGAATGATCAGAGCTATTACGTCGCCTATGTCTCGGAACAGAACCTGATTCCGGATGATACCGGCGAGCCGGTGGGCCATCCTGATCTCTGCGATCTGTTTGGCGATTTCGAGGACGGGCGCTATCCGCTGCAGTTCCAGCTGAACTGAGGCGGATCAGAGCAGTCAGGGCCAGCCGTCTGTGAAGGCCAGCCGGGCTGTTCCTCAGAAATCGGACCGTTACAGAACCGGTGATCTGAGGATTTCTGGCCTTCAGGGGCGGGGAAATCAGAACAAGAATAGGAGCAGCTACGGTGGAGCGGCTCCTGGGCGCCGGAGGCTGTAATGCGCGTATGTGCAGTGTCGGATATGCCGTTCATCCGGGGCTGATCCATCCGGGGACGAAAGCCACCCGCCCTGGGCTGTCTCACCGAACCCGAAACCGACCTGCTGGCGCAATTGCTGGCCCAAATCAGCCGAAAATCAGTCAAGGGAACCGGCGGAAGCCCCGCCCTTGAAAGTGTCCTTCGCCTGTCTCTCATGGATTCGGTTTTCACCATTCATCCCGATCTGGCCAGAGGTCCTCGACATGATGGCTGAAGGCGGATTGCATCGGGCATGGGCTGTTTCACATCCGGAGGCGCGGGATTTGCCCTGGTCACGAGGCCATCCGATTCGGATTCAGGGCGAGCTGCGCTGGATCGGGTGCCAAAGCCGTCGCCGTTGCGCGGCCTTGGGGCCGGTCACCGTGACCGGTCTGAAATCCTGTTGGCCGAGGTGCTGAACACTATCGTCGAACAGGCGAATTGCGGCGGCGAAGGCGGGATCAGACTGCTTTTGCAGATGGAGAGCGGCCGGCTTTGTCTTGTGGTCGAGGATGCGCGGGGCGCGATGCCCGGTGGCGACTTACCCGCAGGCAATCTGCCCGATGCGGCAGCCTGCCGGAAAGGGCTTCGGCTGGTTCTTGATTCGCGCCATCATCAGCGACGTTGCTTATGCCAGGCGGGGCAGAACCAACCGACTGGATATCACCGGGACCTGCGAACAATAGGGATTTTGCCGGGGCATTGTTCTAGCCTGGGTTAAAATGACGCGGTTTGGCCGCAATTTCCCCCTAAAACTGCCAGGTCCTGCACCCATAGATTGAGGTGTAGCTGCATAAGGCTTCACCCTGGTGCCGGGATCAACAGCCCCCACCCAGTTCCGGCACCGGGGTTCAATCTTCTTATGACGCTCACCACATCCTCTGTTCGTCCGCCATCGCCGCTTGCCTCCCCCGCAATTCGGCCTTTTCAGCGGATTGGCTTTGCCGCAGCCCTCCCCTAAATTCGGCTCAGGGTGGCTCTGACCGCCCTCAGCTCTGGCCCAGGCGGGATCGCTGTGGCACCGTGCCGCCAGCCATAACTCCGGAAACAGGGCCCTAAAGCCCGGGAAGCCGGAGACACCAGGCTGACAGGAGGTTACGAGGGGGACTATGCGCGATTTTGAAACACCCGGCCGCTCGGAAGTTCTGGCTTTGAACGGCATGGCGGCGACGTCGCATCCGCTGGCCTCGCAGACCGCCATTGCAATCCTGCAGGCCGGCGGCAATGCGGTCGATGCTGCCATCGCGGCAGCCATGGTGCAAAATATCGCCGAGCCGCAGATGTGCGGCCTTGGCGGCGATGCTTTCATCCTGCTCAAGCCTGCCGGTCAGGAAGACGTGCTGGCATTGAACGGATCGGGCCGCGCGCCGGCGGGATATTCCGCCGAAAAGTTGCGCGCAGCAGGGCATGACACCGTCCCGACCCATGGAATCGAGCCGGTCACGCTGCCAGGAGGCGTCGATGCGCTTTGCCGGCTGCATGCCGCGCATGGCCGCCTGTCTCTGGAAGAAATCCTCGCCCCCGCAATCGGTTACGCAGAGGATGGTATCCCTGTCGCGGCCCGCGCCGCGTTTGACTGGGCCGATGATATCAAGATCCTCCAGGGCGATGCGCTGAAATTCTACAGCCTTGATGGCCGCGCCCCGCGCCCGGGCCAGATCTTCCGCGCCCCCGGCCAGGCCGAGGTCATGCGCCGCATCGCCCGCGAAGGCCGCGCCGGGTTCTATGAGGGCGAGGTCGCAGAGGATATGATCGCCTCGCTGAACGCGCTTGGCGGCAGCCATACCGAGGCAGACCTTGCCGCGACCAGCGCAACCTGGGGGGAGCCGGTCGCAGGCCAGTATTCCGGCATTGAATTGCTCGAACATCCGCCCAATGGCCAGGGCGCGACGGCGATATTGCTTCTGAAGATCCTGTCGCATTTCGATCTCGCCGCAATGGACCCGCTCGGGCCCGCGCGCGCGCATATCGAGGCCGAAGCAGCCAAGCTCGCTTATGATGCCAGGAACCGCTTTATCGCCGATCCCGCGCATATGGATCCGGCGCGGCTTGCCACCTTCCTCGGCGATGATGCTGGCGCGCGTCTGGCCGCGCTGATCGACCCGAACCGCGCCATGGCTGATCCTGTGCGCCTGTCCGAAGCAGTGCATCGCGATACAATCTGCCTCTCGGTGGTGGATCGTGACCGGATGGCGATCTCGCTGATCTACTCGATTTTCTGGGGTTTGGCTCGGGACTGGCCTCGCAGAAATTCGGGATCAACTTCCAGAACCGGGGCGCGGGTTTCAGCCTGACCCCTGGTCATCCGAACGAAGCCGGGCCGGGCAAGCGGCCGATGCATACGATCATCCCCGGCATGCTGCGCCGCGAGGGGCGTGTGACCATGCCTTTTGGTGTGATGGGCGGCGCCTATCAGCCGACCGGCCATGCCCGCCTCATCACAAATCTCAGCGACTATGGAATGGAGCTGCAGCAGGCGATCGACGCGCCGCGCCTTTTCGCAGGGCCGGGCGGGCTGGAGGTCGAGCGCGGCTATTCCGACGCCACCCGCGCGCGGCTGGCGGAACTGGGCCATAAGATCGTCGCGCCTGAACAACCACTGGGCGGCGCCCAGGCCATTGTGATTGGCCAGGATGGTGTGCTGACCGGCGGGTCGGATCCGCGCAAAGACGGCTGCGCTTTGGGGTATTGAGATGGATTACGAGACCGCGACGAAGGACATTCTTGCACTGACCCATGGTGAGACGGACAGCGTGGCACTGATGGCGACGCTGGCCTGCGAGATCCATGCCCGCCATCCGCTGTCAGATTGGACCGGTTTCTACCGCGTGACCGCGCCGGAGCTGTTGAAGATCGGCCCTTATCAGGGCGGCCATGGCTGCCTTGTGATCCCGTTCTCGCGCGGCGTTTGCGGGGCGGCGGCACGCACGGGCGAGGTGCAGAATGTTCCCGATGTCGATGCTTTCCCGGATCACATCGCCTGCGCCTCCTCGACCCGGTCGGAGCTTGTGATTCCGGTCCGCAACGGGGCAGGGCGGCTTCTTGGGGTGCTGGATCTCGACAGTAACACGCCAGCGGCCTTTATGCAGGCTGATGAAGACTGGCTGATCCCGCTTCTGGCGCAAGTCTTTGAAAGGGCGGAATAATGCGTGGATCCTGTCACTGCGGATCTGTGGTGTTCGAGGCCGATCCTCCGCTGCGCGAGGTTGTCGCCTGCCATTGCAGCCAGTGCCGCAAGACCTCGGGCCATTACTGGTCGGCAAGCTCGGTGCCGCTGGAACGTTTTCACCTGATCGAAGATCGCGGCCTGGACTGGTATCGCTCCTCGCCTTCGGCGGAACGCGGGTTTTGCCGAGATTGTGGCGCCAGTCTGTTCTGGAAACCCGAGGGCGAAGCGCGGATCTCTTTTGCTGCCGGGGCGCTTGACGGGCCGACCGGGCTGAAGACCATCGCCCATATTCATAAGGAAGATCGCGGCGATTATTACGAGCCGGAGGGCCCGCCCTGCGCGTCGCAACCGGCAGAGGAATTGCACGGATCCTGTCTTTGCGGCGCGAATGCGTTCAGTGTTGCGGGCCCGATGGGGGATGTCGGTGCCTGCCATTGCGGCCAGTGCCGCAAGCTCTCGGGCCATTACTCCGCCAGTTTCTGGGCCGCAGAAGACAGCGTGACCTGGACCGCGCGCGAGACCCGCGAATATGCGACCCGGGCGGCGGGCGGCGTGGTTTTTGTGCGAAATGTGGCTCTTCGCTGTGGTTTCGCGCCAAAGATGGCAGCTTTTCGATGGAGGCCGGCGCCTTTGACCGCCCCACCGGCGGCCGGTTGACCGGACATATTTTCATGGCCGAAGCGGGCGATTACTACACGCTCGATGACAACCTGCCACAATGGCAGGTCTGGGATGAAGGGGCCCGGGACGATGGCTGAGATCACGCTGCTGGATGGCGGTATGGGCCAGGAGCTGATCGCGCGGTCGGGGGACGAGCCGACGCCGCTCTGGGCAACACGGGTGATGATCGACCATCCGGGTCTCGTGAAAGAGATCCATGCCGATTACTTCGCGGCGGGGGCTTCGGTTGCGACCACCAATACCTATTCGGTGCTGCGCGACCGGCTGCAGGGCTTCGGGCTGGAGCCCTGGTTCCAGGCGCTGCATGCCCGCGCTTTGTCCGAAGCGCATGAGGCCCGCGCCGAGGCCGGGCGCGGCATGATCGCGGGGTCGATGGGGCCACTTGGCGCCAGTTACCGCCCCGATCTGACGCCGCCGGTGGCAGTGTCGCGCGCTGCCTATGCGGAAAAGGTGCGGCTGCTGGCGCCCTATTGTGATGTGATCCTGCTGGAGACGATTTCCTCGCTGGGCCTTGCCGAAGGCGCTTTGGCCGGGGCGGCAGAGGGCGGGATCCCGGTCTGGCTCGCGGTTTCTGTCGACGATCATGACGGGGCGAGGCTGCGCTCGGGCGAGGCGGTTGCGGATCTGGCGGCGCTGGTCGCGAAATACCGCCCGGCGGCGGTGCTGGCGAATTGCTCTGTCCCCGAGGCGATGGGGGCCGCGATGGATGTGATCCGGGGTTTCGGCCTGCCCTTTGGCGCCTATGCCAATGGCTTTACACATATTTCCGGGAATTTCCTGAAGAACGCGCCGACGGTGAAAGAACTCACCCACCGTCACGATCTGAGCCCGGAGAAATACACCGCTTTCGCGCTGGACTGGATCGGGCAGGGCGCCACCATCGTCGGCGGCTGCTGCGAGGTTGGCCCCGCCCATATCCGCCACCTGGCCGGGGCCCTGCGCGCGGCGGGGCACGAGATCCTGTGACCGCCTCCAGCCTTCCCGATTTCGTCTATGATCCGCCGGATGTGGCGCTGTCGGTTCTTTATGAGGACCGGCAGATTCTGGTCGTCGATAAGCCTGCGGGGCTTTTATCGGTGCCCGGCAAGCTTGCCGGGCGTGAGGATTGCCTCGTCTCGCGGCTGCAGGCGGAATATTGGGATGCCCTGCTGGTGCACCGTCTGGATTGCGATACATCGGGCGTGATGATTTTTGCGCGCACCAGGATCGCCCAGGGGTTTCTGGGCCAGGAATTCGAAAAGCGCCGTGCGAAGAAGTCATATATCGCAAGGGTATATGGCGAGGTTGACGGCGAGGCCGGCCATATCGACCTGCCGCTTTCAGCCGATTGGCCGAACCGGCCGCGCCAGATGGTCAATCACGCGGAGGGCCGCCCCGCCCAGACCGATTGGGAGGTGGTGGCCCGCGCCCCCGGCGAGACGCGGATGCGGCTCTGGCCCCGGACCGGGCGCAGCCATCAGCTCAGGGTACATATGATGGAGCTGGGCCATCCGATTCTCGGCGACCCGATCTATGCCGCGGGCCCCGCCCGCGAGGCGCCGCGCCTGATGCTGCATGCGGAAACGCTGGGTCTGCACCATCCGGCGACCGGCGTATGGATGGATTTCGCGGCCCCGGTGCCGTTCTGAACCGGTACCGCACGGTTGTTCTGTTAACCCTATGTCAAAATCCGTGGCTAATGCTGCGGCAGTTACGCTTTCGGAGCCAGCGATGAACGTCAGTCCCGCCCTGTTTCAGGTTCGCTATGCCCTGCTGACCTGGCCCGCGATCCTCTTCCTGCCGCTTATCGGGCTGTCATTGCTGATCCCATCCTGGCGCTGGATGTTTCTGGTGCTGGCAGGGGGGGCGCTGACCCTTGTCCTGCTCGGGCTGCGCGACATCACCCAAAAGCGCCATGCGGTATTGCGCAATTATCCGGTGGCGGCGCGGCTGCGTTTCCTGTTTGAGGGGATCCGCCCGGAGATCCGGCAGTATTTCTTCGAGGATGACAAGGACGGCACGCCCTTTGCCCGTGACAAACGCGCCATCGTCTATCAGCGCGCCAAGAAAGAGCTGGAGACCCGGCCTTTCGGCACGCAATACGATGTTTATAAAGAACAATATGAATGGCTGCATCATTCGGTGGCGCCAAAACCCCCTGTCACGCATGAGGAATTGCGGGTTCTGATCGGCGGCAGCTGTGCGAAACCATATTCGGCCAGCCTGCTGAACATCTCGGCGATGAGCTATGGCTCTTTGTCGTCAAACGCGATCCTCGCGCTGAACAAAGGCGCGAAGGCGGGCGGGTTTTATCATGATACCGGTGAGGGTGGCGTGTCGCCCTATCACCGCGAGAATGGCGGCGATCTCGTGTGGGAGCTCGGCTCGGGCTATTTCGGGGCGCGCGGCGGCGATGGCTCTTTCGACCCGGTGCGCTTTGCCGAAGGCGCCTCTGATCCGCAGATCCGGATGGTTGAGCTGAAGCTGAGCCAGGGCGCCAAGCCGGGTCATGGCGGTATGTTGCCAGCCGCGAAGATCACCCCCGAGATCGCCGCAATCCGTCATATTCCGATGGGCCAGGATTGTATCTCGCCGCCCTCGCATTCGGCCTTTTCGACACCGCTGGGGCTGTTGGAGTTCGTCGCCAGAATGCGGGAGCTGTCGGGGGGGAAACCGGCAGGTTTCAAGCTTTGTATCGGGCATCGCTGGGAATTCATGGCGATCTGCAAGGCGATGCTGGAGACCGGTATCACCCCTGATTTCATCGTGATCGACGGCAAAGAGGGCGGCACCGGTGCGGCACCGATGGAATTCATGGACCATATCGGGACGCCTTTGCGCGACGGGCTGAGTTTCGCCCATAATGCGCTTTTGGGGGTGGGGCTGAGGGATCGGGTCCGGCTCGGGGCGAGCGGCAAGATCGTCTCGGCCTTTGATATGGCGCGGGTGATGGCGCTTGGGGCCGACTGGTGCAATGCGGCGCGGGGCTTCATGTTCGCGGTGGGCTGTATCCAGGCCCAGAGCTGCCATACCGGCGCCTGCCCGACCGGAGTGGCCACCCAGGACCCGGCGCGGGCGCGGGCGATCGTGGTGCCGGATAAGGCGGCACGGGTGACCTCGTTCCAGCGCGGCACATTGCACGCGCTGGCCGAACTGGTCGGTGCGGCGGGGCTGTCGCATCCGTCGGAATTGCGGCCACATCATTTCCTGCGCCGCGCCGATGCGGATCGGGTGCGGTCCTTTGCCGAGCTTTATGATCAGCTGGAGCCGGGGCAATTGCTGGCGGATCCGGGATCGGTCCCGGCTTTTGCCGAGGCCTGGGCGCTGTCCAGGGCGGATACATTCGCGCGGATGGGCTGAGCCGGGATCTGGGGCTGCGGTCAGGCGGGGGGCTGTCTGCCCCCGGGAAGCGGCTTTGGCCGCTTCCTCCCCCCGAGGATATTTCGGGACAGATGAAATCAGCTGGCGGCGGCACGGAGTTTGGCCATCAGCTGGTCGAGGACCTTCCGGTAGCGCGGGTCTTTAAGATGGCCTTCTTCGTCGAAGGCGTTCGAGCTGTCTGCGACGAGAAGTTCGGGCCCGGTCAGGAGGCGCGGCTGGAACGGGGTCAGCATCAGGCGCAGCGCGAATTGCGACCTGTCGCCGCCGCCCCGGCCACCGGCGGCCGAAATGATGGCGACGGGCTTGTCTTCCCAGGGATTGCCTTTGATCCGGCTGACCCAGTCGAGGGCATTTTTCAGCAGGCCGGGCGGGGCTTTGTTATATTCCGGGGTCGAGATCACCACGGCATCCGCTTCAGCGATCTGGTCGTAAAGCCGGGTGACACCGGCGGGGTAGCCCTCAGTGCTTTCAAGATCGCCGTCATAAAGGGGCAGGTTCAGGTCGGCCTCGAGCTGGCGGGCCGGGCCGAAGGCTGCGCGGGCCTCGCGCAGGAGCTTCCGGTTGGTCGATCCCTGGCGGAGGGCTCCGGCAATGCCGAGAAGGGTGAGGCTGGTCATATCGGTCTCCGGAACAGGGATCAGACGAAAAGGCGCAAAAGGAGCGGGGCGAGGATCGCGGTCATCAGCGCGTTCAGCCCCATGCCGAGCCCGGCGAAGGCGCCGGCGGTCGGGTTGACATGGAAGGCGCGCGCCGTGCCGAACCCATGCGCCGCGAGGCCGGTGGCAAAGCCGCGGGCGCGCCAGTCGCGGATCCGCAGGGCATTCAGCAGCGGGGTCGCACAGGCCGCGCCGCAAAGCCCGGTCAGGAAGACCATCAGTGCCGCCTGGGTGGGGGAGCCGCCGCTTTGCTCGGCAATACCAAGCGCCACAGCGGCGGTCGCGGATTTCGGCGCCAGCGCCGCAAGAAGCTCTGGCCCGACCCCGAAAGCATGGGCAATCAGCAGTGCGGTCAGGATCGCCGTGACCGAGCCCGCCAGCAGCGCGGTCAGAATCGGCAGCGCGGCGCGACGGACCCGGGCGAGATTGTCATAGAGCGGCAGGGCAAGGCAGACCGTCGCCGGGCCCAGCAGGAAATGGACGAATTGCGCGCCCTCGAAATAGGTCTCGAAACTGGTGCCGGTCGTCAGCAGCACAAGCGACAGTGTCGCCATCGCGACAATGGCCGGGTTGAGGGCGGGCATCCGTCCGGTGTAATTGAACACCACGAGACCGAAAGCATAGGCCGCCACCGTCATCGACAGCCACAAAAGCGGATCGCGGGCGAGATAGGTCCAGATATCGGTCACAGGCTGCCCTCCTTGCTGTCTTCTTTGCCGCTGACATCTCCGGTCAGCCGTGCCACCAGCACGAAGGTCAATGCCGCCACCGCAATCGCCGCCAGCGCCGAGACCACGATGGCCAGCAAAAGCGGCAGCGTATTCCCTCCGAGGCTGCCGAGCTGCAACATCGCACCTACGCCTGCCGGCACGAAGAGCAAAAGCAGATTGCCGAGGATCGTCCCCGCCATGGGCCGGACGACGTCGCGCAGCCGCTCGGAGGTGATCAGCCCGGCCAGCATCAGCGCCATGCCAAGGACGGGGCCCGGGATTGGCAGATGGCTGGCCTGGGAGATGACTTCTCCGGTCAGCTGGCAGGCGAGGATGGCGAGGATGGCGAGGATGGTGGGCGGGACCATGGATCTTGTTTCCGGGGTGAGGGGCCTTTGCTATGCTGCGATTTTGCGGGGCCGGGAACCAGTGGCGAAATGGTCAGGGCCGCCATGTTTTCGCGCAGCGCCCCGATGCTTTGCCGCAGGGATGCGTCTTTTATGGGGATAACCCCGGGAAATCCGGCTTATCGCCGCGACATGCATTGACCTTGCCTGCTCAAATTCCGAGCATGTCCGGCCAAAACAGAACAACGACTCGTGAGGGCGCGGCTTGCGCTTCAGTAAACTCAGGCTCAACGGTTTCAAAAGCTTTGTCGACCCCACGGATCTGGTGATCCATGAGGGGCTGACAGGCGTGGTCGGGCCAAATGGCTGCGGCAAATCCAATCTGCTGGAAGCGCTTCGCTGGGTCATGGGCGAGAACCGTCCGACCGCGATGCGCGGGTCGGGCATGGATGACGTGATCTTCAACGGGGCGGCGACACGGGGCGCGCGCAACTTTGCCGAAGTCTCGCTGGTGCTCGACAATGCCGACCGGCTGGCGCCTTCGGGGTTCAATGACAGCGATACGATCGAGATCGTGCGGCGTATCACCCGGGATGCCGGTTCGGCCTACAAGGCGAATTCGAAAGACGTGCGGGCGCGTGATGTACAGATGCTGTTCGCCGATGCCTCGACCGGGTCGCACAGCCCGGCGCTGGTGCGGCAGGGCCAGATTTCCGAACTGATCAATGCGAAACCGAAGGCGCGGCGCCGGGTGCTGGAAGAGGCGGCCGGGATCTCGGGCCTTTATGCCCGCCGCCATGAGGCGGAGCTGAAGCTGACCGGCACCGAGACCAACCTGACCCGGGTCGATGACGTGCTGGAACAGCTGGCTCAACAGCTTTCGGTGCTGACCCGCCAGGCCCGCCAGGCCGCGCGCTACCGCGAGATTTCCGATGAGCTGCGGCAATCGGAAGGCATGCTTTTATACCGGCGCTGGCGCGAGGCGGATCTGGCGCGGGGCGAGGCGGAAGGCGCGCTGCGCGACCGGCTGATCGCGCAGGGCCGCGCCGAGATGGCGGCGCGTGACGGCACCAAAGCACGTGAGGCGGCGGAAGAGGGGCTGCCTGCGCGGCGCGAGGAAGAAGCGGTGGCGGCGGCGATCCTGCAGCGCCTCATGTTGCAACGCGACGCGCTTGGCGATCAGGAGAGACAGGCGCTTGCCCGGATCCAGACCCTGCAAGGCCGGATCGGCCAGCTCGGCAATGATATCGAACGCGAGGCGGGGCTGAACCGTGATGCGGGCGAGGTGATCCAGCGGCTGCAATGGGAAATCGACCAGATCGTAAAGGCGCATGAGGGCCATGACGAGCGCCTCGCCGAGGCAGTCGAGGCGGCGCGTGAGGCGGGGGCGATCCTGACGGACCGCGAGACTTTGATGTCCGAGGCGACCGAGGATTCGGCGCGGCTGGCGGCGCGGCATCAGTCGGCCACGCGGCTGGTGCAGGAAAGCCGGTCTGCGGTCGACCGCGCCGAGGCCGAGGCGCTGCGGGCCCGCGATGCAGTCGCGGGGGCCGAGAAAACCCTGGCCGGGGCCGGTGAGGCTTTCGAGGTCGCCGAAGAAGCGCGCGAGGCGGCGGCAGAGCTGACGGAACAGACCGAGGCCGCGCTGGAACTGGCCGAAGTGGCGCGCGCCGAGGCGCAGTCGCGCGAGGCCGAGGCCCGCACCGCGCGCTCGGGGGCCGAGGGCGAGGCCAATGCGCTGCGCGCCGAACGCGCGGCTCTGGCAAAGCTCGTTGATCGTGAGGCCCAGGCCGGACATCAGCTTCTGGACCGTCTGGTGGTCGAACCGGGATATGAAAAGGCACTTGGCGCGGCTTTGTCGGATGACCTGCGCGCGCCGGAAATTGCAGCGGGAGAGCGCACTGGCTGGGGCCTGCTTGATCCCTATATCACGCCGCAGCCGCTGCCGGCGGGGGCTGCGGCTCTGGGCACGCGCGTCGAGGCGCCGGCAGTGCTGGCGCGCCGTCTGGGCCAGATCGGCGTGGTCAGCCGCGAAGACGGGTTCCGGCTGCAGGCGGATCTGAAACCGGGCCAGCGTCTCGTCAGCCTTGAAGGGGATCTCTGGCGGTGGGACGGCTACCGTTCGGGCGCCGAGGATGCGCCTTCAGCCGCGGCGCTCAGGTTGCAGCAACTGAACCGGCTGCAACGGCTGAAGCAGGATCTTGAGGAGGCGAGCGCCCGGGCCGAGGGCGCAGCCCAGGCGCATGAGGTGCTGCAAACCCGGCTCCAGGACCTCGCCCGCGCCGATCAGATGGCGCGGGAGGCCCGCCGTTCCGCCGATCAGCGCCTTGCCGAGGCCGACCGCGCGCTGTCGAAATCCGAGGCCGAGCGCACGCTTGCCACCGGCCGGCTTGAGGCTGCGCGGATCTCGGTTGCGCGCTATGAGGATGACGCTATGGCCGCCCGCGCCCGGCTGCGCGAGGCCGAGACCGGCATGGCGGATCTGCCCGATCTCGACCAGGCGCGCGAGGCGGTCGAGACCACGCGGATGACGGTCGAGGCGGCGCGTATCACCATGATGACCCGGCGCTCGGGCCATGATGAGCTGCGCCGCGAGGGCGAGGCGCGGGTGCGTCGCCGCCAGGAGGCGCAGAAGGAATTGTCCGGCTGGAATCACCGGCTTGAGACCGCCGGCAAGCGCAGCCAGGAGCTGACCGAGCGCCGCGCCGAGGCCGAGGAGGAGCTGGCCGAGGCCAGTGAGGTTCCCGAGGAAATCGCTGCCAGGCGCGAAGAGCTCAGCGATGCGATCCTTGAGGCCGAAGCCCGCCGCAGCGAGGCCGCGACCGCGCTGATAGCCGCGGAAACCACACTGCGCGAAGCGCAGATCACCGAACGAGATGCCGAGCGCCTTGCCGGTGAGGCCCGCGAAACCCGCGCCCGCGCCGAGGCGCGTCTCGATGCCGCCCGCGAAGGCGTGGCCCATGCCGCCGAGCGTATCGCCGAAGAAGAAGACCGCACGCCGCAGGAATTGCTGGCCTCGCTGAAAACCGATCCCGAGAAGATGCCGGATGCGGACAGCCTTGACCAGGACGTGCAGCGCCTGAAACGCCAGCGCGAGGCGCTTGGCGCCGTCAATCTGCGCGCCGAAGAGGATGCGAAAACGATTGACGCCGAATATCAACAGCTTGCGACCGAGAAAACCGATCTCGAAGAAGCTGTCCGCAAGCTCCGCGCCGGGATCCAGGGGCTGAACAAGGAAGGCCGCGAACGCCTGCTGACGGCGTTCGAACAGGTCAACAGCAATTTCTCTATGCTTTTCACCCATCTTTTCGGCGGTGGCGAGGCCCGTCTCGTGCTGGTCGAATCCGATGATCCGCTGGAAGCCGGGCTGGAGATCATGTGCCAGCCGCCCGGCAAGCGCCTTGCGACGCTGTCGCTTCTTTCCGGGGGTGAACAGACGCTGACCGCGCTGGCGCTGATCTTCGGGGTCTTTCTGGCCAATCCGGCGCCGATCTGCGTGCTCGACGAGGTCGATGCGCCGCTTGATGATGCGAACGTCACCCGCTTCTGCGACCTGATGGATGAGATGACCCGCCGCACCGAGACCCGCTTCCTCGTCATCACCCACCATGCGGTGACCATGGCGCGGATGGACCGGCTTTTCGGGGTCACCATGCAGGAACAGGGCGTCAGCCAGCTGGTCTCGGTCGATCTGCGCAAAGCCGAGGCGCTTGTCGCCTGATGCAGTCTCTTCTCGAAAAAGCAGGCTTTCCCGGCATCGAGCCCGATGGCGATACGATCTGGGCGCGGCTTTCCGCCTCTGGCCCCGAATTTCGCGCCGATCCGGAAGGCGGGGCCTGGATCCTGACACTCCTCTGGCCGGTGCGGCTCGACCCGAACACGATGGCCCGCTGGAACAGTCAGAACCCCGGCGCCTTTCTAGACCTTGCCGGCGGCGAGACACGGCTGCGCATGGGGGCGGAGACCACCGCCGATCTCGACATCTGGGCCAAAGCCGCTGACGATATGGTCCAGACCTGCCTCAGCTTCCGCCGCGCCCAACGCGCGCGGGGCGAGGGGATGTAGGCCCCCCCACCTGAACAGCCCCGGTCAGCCCCGGGAGATCACACGGATCGCGTCACCCTGGCGCAAAACCCCGTCGCGCTCGATCGAACACAGGATGCCGCGCAGCCTGAGCGCGCGATGCTCGGGCAGGTTCACCCAGGTCTTGGCATCTGCGCCGTAGCGCACTTTCCATTTCACGCAGCCATCATTGAACACGTCCGACACCCGAAGCACCGCCGTTCCTGCCTCAAGCAGGGAGCCGACCGGCAGATTGGCCTCGGATGTGTCGAGATCGGCGATCACCGGATCGCCCGGATGGACGACCGCTTCCGGATCGGGCCGCACCAGATCATGCACCCGCGCCGGCAGGATCGAGACCTGGATCGCGGGGTTGGGCGCGCCATTTTCCAGCCGGAGCCAGGGCTCTTTCGACCAGCGCTCGCCGGGAATGCCGCCCGCGACGGTCAGGGTCAGGTTGTCCGGATGTTCGCGCAGATTGCGCCCCGGGCGGAAGGTCAGCTGCCGCGCAACCGTCACCTCTTTCGGTGCAGCGGTCACATGGCCGAGCGCTGCCATCAGGCTTTCCATCGGGGTCATGTCCCGCTCCCTTCCGATCCGCTTTCGGGCAGTTTCGCGACCCGGGTGCGCAGGTCAAGCCGAGCCTCCACCAGCCGCCCGGCCTCGCGCAAAAGATCTGTCCCCCGACCCGGCATCTGGGTCACCTGGTAGAAATCCGCGATCTGACCGGGGCTGGCCGCCATCAGCCAGGCCTGCATTTCGGGCCGGTATTGATAGGCGCCGCGCGTCAGGCGGAAGGGCAGGGCCGAAAGCCAGCCCTCGCGGTCCTGGGCGTGGAAATGCAAAAACTTGAGCCCGGGGTGAAAGCCCGGCCCCGGCAGCCGCTCGCCGCCGATAAACGCGCCATGGAGGCGCGGTGACAGCCCTGGCACGCCTGAGCGGAAAAACACCTTGCCGGCGGAATGGGACAGCATCGCTTCGGGCAGGATATCGGCATAATCGCCTAAGGTCGGCCCGCGCAGGCCCTCATGCCGCGGCTTCAGCGCGCCGCGAAAGACGCGGGCGGTATAGATGTCATCGGAAAGATCCGGTTCATGCAGCGCCTCGAAAGGTTCGATCCGGCACAAAATCTCTTTGGCGGGCAGGCTGCCCAGCACTTCGGCCACCGGCCGCACCGGCCAGATGAACTCATCGACATCAATATGGCCAAGCCAGTCACTGCCGCCCGCGCGGTAGACCATCCCGGCATTCTTCGCCTGGCGATTCTGATGCCGGTCGGGCCGGCCGCCAAGCGCCTGCCAGTGCCCTGCTTCACAGGCGATCAGCCGCACCCGCGAAAGGCGCCGCGCCGCAATCGCCGCCAGCGCCGGGTCATCAGGATCATCAAAGCACAGCGTGATCCGATCCGCGCCAAGATCCAGATGCCATGCAAGAAAGGCGAGGATCTTCTCCTCGGGCGCTTTCACCGTGGCAACCAGCGCCCAGCTGGCAGCCTGTTTCACAAGAGATCCAGAAGTTCCCGCGTCGGCCAGGCATCCGCCGGCAGGCCGAGGCGTTGTTGTTCCGCCTGGATCGCGCGCCGCGTGCCCGCGCCCAGAACTCCGTCAATCTTGCCGACATCATATCCAAGCGCCTGCAGCTTTTCCTGCAAGGCCCTCATATCCTCATCGGGCAGCAGCGGGTCGGGCGAGGTGTTCAGCGCCGGCTCCGCCCCTTCGATCAGGGTGGCGAAATAGGCGGCGGTGGTCACATAGGTCAGGCTTTTGTTCCATTCCAGCAGGACCTGGAAGTTCGGAAAGACCAGGAAAGCCGGCCCCTTGCGGCCCTGCGGCAGCAAAAGCGAGGCCTCGAGCTCTGCCGGCAGCGTATTGCCGCGCCGGGGCGCCACGCCAAGCGCTGCCCATTGCGCGACCGGCAGGTCCTTGTCGAGCCCGCTCAGCGCCCAGTCGAAGGTCTCGGGCAGCACAACCTCGGTCAGCCAGGGCTCGCCCGCGCGCCAGCCGTGATGTTTCAGCATATTCGCGCCCGACAGCAGCGCATCCGGGACCGAGGATTTCAGCCGCACATGCCCGTCGCCATCGCCGTCAATGCCGCGTTCCAGAATGTCCTTCGGCAGCATCTGCACCATGCCAATCTCGCCCGCCCAGGCCCCTGTCGTGTCGAGCGGCAGATCGCCATTCGCGAAAAGCCGCATCGCGGCAAAGGCCTGGGGGCGGAACATTTCGGGTCGCCGGCAATCCCAGGCGAGGGTGAGGATCGCGGCGCGGGTGTTGTAATCGCCCTGGAAGCGGCCGAAATCGGTTTCAAACCCCCAGATCGCCAGCATCACCCCGGGCGGAATGCCATAGGTGCTTTCTGCTTTCGCAAAAAGCGGCTGATGGGCGTCCCAGGCGAGCATGGCATCGGGCAGGCGCTTGTCGCCGATCAGGCTCTGCGCGAATTCGAGGAAAGGTTTGCGAAACACCCCCTGACGCTGATCGGCCCTGAGAATCTCGGGCTCGGCGCGGGCCCCTGCAAGCCAGCCCTCCACCGCCGCCTCAGGAAGGCCCTCGGCCAGGGCCTCATCGTGCAGCCCCGCAAGGAACCCGGGAAAGCTGCCACCGCAGGGCACCTGGACTGCTGCCTCAGATGTGGGGGCCTCAGGGAGGGGCGGCGGAGTTTCTGCCCGGGCAGAAAAGGGGGCCAGCATTGTGGCTATGATCAGGGGTCTCAGCATGGGCGCGAAGCTAGACGAGCGCGGCCATGAGGGCAATTGCCAGCATCAGTGCCCAGGCCCGCCAAAGCGCGCGGCAGGCGGCGTCAATATCTTCGGGCCCGGCATCGCGGCGCCCTTCGGGCCAGACCCAGGGGTACCAGCGCATTTCACCATTATAACTGCGCGGGCCGGAAAGCGCGACATTCAGAATGGGCGCGAGGGTGGATTCCGGCCAGCCGGCATTCGGACTGCGATGCTGCGGCGCATCGCGCAGCACCGGGCGCGGGTCGAGCCAGCCATGTGACAGCGCGAGCAACAAAGACGTCAGCCGCGCGGGGATCAGGTTCAGCAGATCATCAAACCGCGCAGCGGCCCAGCCGAATTCACGATGGCGCGGTGTCATATGGCCGATCATCGAATCGGCGGTATTTGTGATCTTGTAGATCAGAATGCCCGGCAGACCGGCGATAAGGAACCAGAAAACCGGCGCAATCACCCCATCCGAGAGATTTTCTGCTGCCGATTCAATCGCGGCGCGGGCGACATCAGGCTCGCGCATGTCCCTGGTGTCGCGCCCGACGATCATCGCGACCGCCCGCTTGCCCTCGTCCAGCGAGCGGCGCAGCCCATCGGCCACCGCCCGCACATGATCAACCAGCGAGCGCTGCGCGATCAGAATGGCGGCGATCACGGTCTCGATCACGCCGTGATATGGCAGCCTGCCGATGAGCCAGCCCGTAAGACCCGCGCCAAGGACCAGGGCTGCCATCACCGCAGCCCCCTTGAGCCGCCGCGCCGCACCCTCGTTGAACCGCCGGTCCGCAAGGCCGATCAGCCGGCCCATCAGCACCGCCGGATGCGGCAGGTGGCGCCAGATCCAGGCGGGCTCGCCAAAGGCGGCGTCGAGAATCATGGCAAGAACCAAAACCATGCCGGACCCCGTGCTGGTGGTTGCGAATCATCTGACAGGGAAGTGAACCGGATCGGCCCCGCGGGCAAGCGGGCATTGAGCGGCCCCCGCCTGCGGCATTGTCGCCACGAAGGCTTCATCTTTTTGTGGTAAAGTGCTGGCATGGTGAGAGGGGCTTGATTTCACGGGCTTTCGGGTTTGTGCTGGGCTCAGGAGGGGACGGACATGCTGGAATATCTGCCCAAGGAGTTGCGCGATCATCTCGATGCCGCCCGCAAGCGTCAGCAAAGGCGCAAATCGCGGATGCGGGTCGAACTTGGCGATCTGCTGGTCTATCCGGTGCTGCGGTTCTGGCAGGGCGGTTTTTCGCTTGATGCCGATCTGGTGCCGGCGCGCCTGCGGGGGCTGGTCGATATCTACGATGGCCCGCGCCATGTGTTTCAGTGCCTGATCGTTGCCACGGAAATCGTCGATGGCGAACTGGTCTGCGACTTCAAACGCCTGACCCCGGTGACAAATCGCCCAGCACTTGATTACTGGCGCGAGGATGAGGGGCCGGCGGGGTATTTGCCATCCGCGTAAGGGGGCACCGCCCCTCCACCCCCGGGAGGCTTCCTCACCTGGCCAGAGGCGCCGTCACGGTCGGATCTCGACCATTGTTCCAACAGGCGTCGCCGCCCAGATTTCGCGCATTTCCGCATTGCTTATGGCGATGCAGCCTGCGGTCCAGTCAGTTGCGATAAGTGTTTCATCGGGAAGCATATTCGGCTGGCCATGGATCATGATATCGCCCCCGGGCGAATAGCCGCCGGCCCGGGCGCGCGCGCGATCTGCGGGCTTTGGATAATCGAGCCCCAGTGAGAGGTGATAGGCAGACTGGTCATTGCGGCGGTCGATGCGGAATTCGCCTTCCGGGGTACGGCCATCGCCCTCACGGTTCTTGTCGCCTGTCGGTGAAAAGCCAAGCGCGATTCGGTAGACGCGGACCTCGCGCCCCTCCTGGATCAGTGCCATCCGCCTTGCGGCTTTTTCGATCACGATACGCTCGATCTGGCCGGTGAGCGGTGGCAGCGGCGCAGGCGGCATGACGGGCGGCGGCGCGGGTTGCCAGAGCATCCAGGCCGCCAGCGCCAATGCGCCGAGGCTGAGGAGTGTGAAACCCCGCGCCAGCCGTCTCATTGCAGATCGGCAAAGACGCTTTGCAGCCGG
Organism: Gemmobacter sp. 24YEA27; assembly: GCF_030052995.1. Classification (NCBI taxonomy): domain Bacteria; kingdom Pseudomonadati; phylum Pseudomonadota; class Alphaproteobacteria; order Rhodobacterales; family Paracoccaceae; genus Gemmobacter; species Gemmobacter sp. 24YEA27. Next base: position 1,178,075 of record NZ_JASJPW010000001.1, read on the forward strand.
GTGATCGCTTCTTCGATCTGCGCCCGGGGTGCGGCGATATTAAAGCGGATGAAACTCTCGCCGCCCTTGCCGAAACTGTCGCCGTGATTGGTTGCAATGGCGGCCTGGGTCTCGACCCGCGCCAGCATCTCGGCTTTGCTCAGCCCGGTGCCGGAGAAGTCGACCCAGGAGAGATAGGTGGCCTCGAGGGCCATGGATTTCAGCCCGGGGATCGCATTGACCGCTGCGTCAAACAGCTGCCGGTTGCCGTCGAGATAGGTCATCAGCGCATCGACCCAGGCGGCCCCCTCGGGTGAGCAGGCGGCGGTGACCATATGCATCCCGAAACTATTGGGCGAAATGCCGATGGCGCTCATGACCGCCGCGAATTTCTGCCGCAGCCCCTCATCCGCGATGATCACATTGCCGATATGGGCGCCCGCGATGTTGAAGGTCTTGGTTGTCGCGGTCAGCATCACCAGCCGGTCGGCGATCTCGGGCGCGGCCTTCGGCATGACGATATGGCGCTGGCCGGGATAGGTCAGATCGAAATGGATCTCATCCGAGACGAGGATCAGATCGTGGCGTTTCGCGAAATCCGCGATCTCGCGCAGCTCAGGCCCGGTCCAGACCCTTCCGCCGGGGTTATGCGGCGAGCACAGGATCAGCATGGTCTCGCGCCCTGTCAGCTGCGCATCCCAGGCGGCGATGTCCAGCTCATAGCGGCCGGAGGTGTTTTTCAGCGCGCATTCCACCACCTCACGCCCCGAGGCGCGGATGGTGCGGGCGAAGGCGTGATAGACCGGCGTCATCAGGACAACGCCGTCCCCGGGTTGCGTAAAGGCCTGCAGGCAGAGCCCCACCGCATTCACCAGCCCATGGGTGGTGAAGATATGCGAAGGATCGGGCTTCCAGCCGTGGCGGGTTTTCATCCACCAGACCAGGGCTTCGAGATAGGGGCGCTCATCGCCGAAATAGCCGTAAACCCCATGATCGAGCATCTTTTGCAGCGCAGCCTGCACCGCTGCTGGCGGGGGGAATTCCATATCCGCGACCCACATCGCAAGGCCCCGGTCATGCGGGATGCCGTAAAGCGTCTCCATCATGTCCCATTTCACGCAATGGGAGCCGAAACGGTTGATGGGCGTATCGAAATCGGGGCGGGTCATGGGGCGTCTTTCTGCACAATACCCGGAATGGCTAGCCCGTGACGTTCAGGCGATCAAGGCGGCTGTCTGCGGGCCTCACGCAGATATGCGCAAATCCCTTGCAGGGAAGGGGGGGGATGACCTAAATCCCCCTCCATGTTGCGCTCCATCCTGATCCATCCCGATCCCCGCCTGAAAAAGCTCTGCGATCCCGTGACCGAGGTCTCGGACGAAATCCGCAGGCTGGCCGATGATATGCTGGAAACCATGTATGACGCACCGGGCGTTGGCCTCGCGGCACCGCAGATCGGTGTGATGAAGCGGCTTCTGGTGATGGATTGCATCAAGGAGGGCACGCCGGAGCCGATGGCGCTGATCAACCCCGAGGTCATCTGGTCATCGGAAGATCTGAACATCTATGAGGAAGGCTGTCTTTCCATCCCGGATCAATATGCCGAGGTGAAGCGCCCCGCGCTGGTCACTGTGCGCTGGACCGGGCTCGATGGCAAAACCGATGAGCGGACGTTTGAAGGCCTCTGGGCCACCTGCGTCCAGCATGAGATCGACCATCTGAACGGCAGGCTCTTCATTGACTATCTCGGGCCGCTGAAGCGCCAGATGATTACCCGCAAGATGGAAAAGCTGAAGCGCGAACGCGCGCGTTCGGAAGGCATGTGATGGCTGTACGTGTCTGCGTGCCTTACCCAAATCCGGTGCTGAAGGCGCCGGCGGCGGATGTGGCAGAGATCACCGATGAGGTGCGCGCGATCTGGCGCGACATGGTTGATACGATGGAGGCGATGCCGGGCTACGGTCTTGCCGCCGTGCAGATCGGGGTGCCTTTGCGGCTTGCCGTGGTGGATTGTTCCGAGGCGCGCGGCCAGGCGGTGCTGATGGCGAACCCCGAGGTGATCCATGCTTCGGTGCAGCCGCGCGACCATGAAGAGGCCTCGCCCAATCTGCCGGGCGTCTCAGCCAGGGTGACGCGGCCGCGTGCGGTGACGGTAAGGTTCCTGAATGCAGAGGGACAGATCGAAGAGCGCGATTTCGTGCATCTCTGGGCGACATCGGCGCAGCACCAGATCGACCATCTGGCGGGTAAGATGTATTTCGACCATCTCTCGCCCCTGAAACGGAAAATGCTGATCGCGAAGGCGGAGAAGATCCGCAAACGCGGCTGAGGAGACGCGGATGCGGGTGATCTTCATGGGCACGCCGGAGTTTTCGGTGCCGGTGCTCGAAGCGCTTCATGCGAGCCATGAGATTGTCGGCGTCTGGTCGCAGCCGCCCCGGCCCGCCGGGCGCGGCAAAGAGCTGCGCAAAACCCCGGTCCATGCCCGGGCCGAGGCGCTTGGGTTGATGGTTCACACCCCCGAAAAGCTGCGTGCGCCCGAAGATCAGGCCGTGTTCGCGGCACTTCAGGCCGATGTGGCGGTGGTGGTGGCTTACGGGCTGATCCTGCCCCAGGCGGTGCTGGACATGCCGGCGCGGGGCTGTCTGAACATCCATGCCTCGCTTTTGCCGCGCTGGCGGGGTGCTGCGCCGATTCAGCGGGCGATCATGGCGGGGGATGCGGCGACCGGCATTTGCATCATGCAGATGGAGGCGGGGCTTGATACCGGCCCGGTTCTGTTGCGCGAGGAAACCCGGATCGGTGCGGAGGAGACGGCCTCCGATCTGCATGACCGGCTGTCCGCGTTGGGCGCCGCTGCGATGATCGCGGCGCTTGACCAGCTGGACGGGCTCGTGCCGGCGCGCCAACATGAAGAGGGCGTAAGTTACGCCGCGAAGATCGACAAGGCCGAGGCAAAGATCGACTGGACACGCCCCTGCGATGCGATCGACCGCCAGATCCGCGGTCTCTCGCCCTTTCCGGGGGCCTGGACACAGGTGGGAGCGGAACGGGTTAAGCTGCTGCGTTCCCGGATCGAAGCCGGTGCGGGAGCCCCCGGCGAGGTGCTGACCGGCTTCACCATTGCCTGTGGTGAGGGGGCGGTGACGGTGACCGAGGCGCAGCGCGAGGGCAAGAAACCGATGCCTGCCGCCGAGGTGCTCAAAGGCCTCACTTTGCCCCCCCGTCTTTAAGACCGGAGGCCAGCCACCTTTTGCAGGAAGCTGGCTCGCGGCTGACCAGGGGCCCGGTTTTCGCAGCGAAAACCGGACAAATTTCTTTTAAGAAATTTGATCCGCACCGCCGCGAGAGGGGCGTTCCACTCCCAGCCGCGGATGGAGTGCGCCTGCGATCCACCAGCAGCCGAGAAAGCCAAGGCCCGCCACGACAAAGATCCCGGGAACTGGCGCGAAGAACAGGATGAGCCAGGCGATCCCGGGGGTCAGAATGCCCGATACATCGCGGAAACTGGCATAGACGGCTGCCATTTCAGTACGCTCAGAGGGTTTGACCGACATCAGGAAGGGCAGCCCGCCGACGACATCCAGTGTCACGAAGCAAAAGCTTGCCGCGAGGCAAAGTGCAACCGCGATCCAGGGCAGGACCGACAGCATCGCCGCCGCCAGCATGAGGCCGCCGCCCGCCAGAAAAGCCAGCCGCACCGAGCGGCGCACCGAGAACCGGCGCGCGGCGCGGTTGATGGCCGGCGCGAGGAACAGGAACGTGTTCGAGACCGATAATACGATGCCGCCGGTCTTGTCGCTCAGACCCGACTGGACGCAATAGATCGGCAGATAGACGATATAGACCCACCAGCCGCAGGACCGCATCACCGCGAAGGTCCAGCCCGCGATCAGCCTTGGCTGGCGCAGAAAGCGCGACAGAAACCCCAGCGGGTTGACCGCCGGCCGGCGCGCCCGCGAGATCTGGCGGCCATTACCCAGCCTCAGCCACCAGAAGACCCCGATCAGCACCAGCGCAAAAAAGCCCGAGAGCAGGAAGGGCGCCGGCGCCCATTGGTGATGAAGCCAGACCCCCAGCACCGGCCCCACCGCCCAGGGGATAGCGGCATAGGCCATCTGCACCCCCTGACTGTGACCCAGCCGGGTGCGTTCGACATAATCCAGCACATAGGCGTTGAGACAGATGAACACCGTCGCCGTCGCCATCGCATTGCAGATCAGCGCGAGCGAGATCGTCAGCGGCGTGCCGCAGACCGCCAGCGCGGTGCCGACAAGATACAGCACCGCCCCCCCGGTATAAGTCCAGCGGCGCGGCAGGAAACGGGTCACCCCCGGCACCATCAGCCCACAAAACAGCGCGACAAACCCCGCCGCCAGATAGGCGACCGAGGTCTTCTGCGCGTCGCCAAGGCTCTGATAGACCGCCAGGGGCATGGCCGAGACCAGCATACCGCGGACAGCGGCCTCAAGCCCGGCAAGCAGTGCGAAATGCTCAACCTTCGGCACCGGACTGTGTTTGAGAGCAAGGGGGAGATCGTAATGGCCCATGCCGCCGACCACACTCCGAAAGAGAAGCCCGGTCTGCACCATTTGCGACAGAGCGTGTCGCGGGCATCAGGTGGCCGGTGGTGCCCCCGCCTCCGGGCGCGCCGTCCCGGCGCGGGCCAGAAGGTCGATAAGCCGGCCCCGCGCGGCGGGCAGGGCCGCCGGCATAGGCGACGCTTTGTCATCGGCGGGTCGGGGCCTGTCGTTCAGAAGCTCACGCGTCAGGAAATGCCCGGTCAGCGCGAGGCCTGGCAGGATGTCGTCCTCGCCCGGCATCCCGCCTGCTGCAAGCGAGGCGGGCAGCGGCAGGAGACGCGCCGCCCAGTCCCCCGCGCCCCGGGCCGAAACCGCCCGGCCCGTCCTGGGACTGACATAGGCCAGCCCTTCCGTTTCGCCGGTCACCGCACAGGAACTCAGATCAAGGCCATAGCCGGTCTCGGTCAGCAATCGGAGCTCCCACAAAAGATAATATGCGGGCCAGCTGGCGTTGACCGGGCCGGTCCGCGTCATCTGATCCAGAAGATCCTGGGTCTCCTGCCACAAAGTGCCATAGGCCTCGCGTTCGGGCAGGCAGAGCTGCAGCAGCGCCGTCACCGCGCCGAGGCCCTCCAGCGCGAGGCGGTCCGCCAGCACCGCCGCACGCGAGCGCAGCGGTTCGACACGAAAACTGCCCAGCTGGTCCTCAAGCCTTGCCGTCCAGGTCAGGTCGAGCTCGTTGCCGGGTTGCAAATGCGCCGCGAGGCGCCGGGATGCGCCGCCCCTGACCAGCCCGGAACACCGGCCATGTTCACGCGCGAAGACGGTGAGAATGGCGGATGTTTCGCCATGCGGTCGTGCCGCCAGAACCAGGGCCTGATCATGCCATTCCATCATCGCCAGAGTTTCGCCTGTGGCCGGTCCGGGGACAAGAGGGAGCGACGCCCCTGTCCGCTGATGCAGACTGACCCGGTACAGTCAACGGCAGACAAAGAGACGCTCCTGTGATGTTTCCGGTCTCTGAGCATTTCCGGTGGAAGGCAGGTCCAGAGGCACTGTAGTGAACCTGCGGCGCAGCTCCGCCTCAGCGTTTACGGGGAGCCCTGCCGGAGGCTTTCCCCGGAAAACAGGGGCGCAGTCTTTCGTCAGGCGCGCGGCGCCCCCATATGTTTACGGACAGCAGGGGAGGGAAGCGTGCCGTTCATCGGACTTTTGATCATCGGGGTTGCGGCCGGGTTTCTGGCCACACGGGTCATGCGGTTGCAGACAGATGTGCCGACCACAATCGCGATCGGCGTATTCGGTGCCCTGATCGGTGGTTTTGCGCTGCGGTTCCTTGTCTGGTCACTGGGCGCTGCTGCGGGATTTGTGGGTGCATTTCTGGGGGCACTGGCGCTGATCTGGGCCTGGAAGACCTGGATGCGGTAATGGGCGGGCGCCGGATCTCATCCGAGCCGTTTCACCAGATCTTTCAGTCGCAGATCCCCGATCCCCCAGATGAGTTTGCCCTGCCAGGCGGCAAACAGGATCTGTGCCGCCTGACGCGCTTTCTCGCCCTGGCCGATCCGCAAAGCCAGCTGCATCTCTACCTGGCAGCGCCAGGCTGTGGCGGCCTCCAGGGCCGCAGTGTCGCGCTGGCTCAGCAGGATGAGGCCGGCGATATGGACGGAACCACCCTCAGATCCATCCTCCAGCGCTTTCAGAAGCGCCTGTGGCCCTTTGCCCTGGCTGGCCTGATCTGCCGCCCCGAGCCGGGCACCTATTTCCTCCCAGCCATTTCGCGCCGCCGCGCCTGCAGACCCTCGACCGAGCCAAAGCGCTGCGCCAGTGTTGATGCTGCTAGACCTGTCGCGCGCGACAGATTGCCAAAACTGATCGCCTTTTCGCCCCCCGTGGCAAAGAGCTGGCGGTCGCTTTCAGGACTTCGGCGTCAGAGAGGATCTTGCGGCGTGGCATGGGCCCAGCCTGCGCGAGGCAGAGGCCGCATTCAAGCCTTTTCCTGTGACCCTTTTGCGGCGGTTTTGTAAGGTGCCATACCTGCACGGGCCAGTTCATCCGCGCGCTCATTCCGGGATGGCCGGCATGGCCCTTGATCCATTGCCAGGTCACCTGATGCCGGTCTGCGCCTGTTCCAGCCTTTGCCAGAGATCGGCATTCTTCACCGGCTTTTTATCGGCGGTCTTCCAGCCATTCCGTTTCCAGCCATGGATCCAGCTGGTCACACCGTTTTTCACATAGGCGCTGTCGGTGACCACGGTCAGCGTCGAGGGCCGGGTCAGGCTTTCCAGCGCGTGGATCGCCGCCAGCAGTTCCATCCGGTTATTGGTGGTATCCGCTTCGCCGCCAGACAGCGTGCGCTCTTTCAGCACGGTGTCACCATCGCGTGCGATCAGCAAAGCACCCCAGCCGCCGGGGCCAGGATTTCCGGAGCAGGCTCCGTCGGTATAGGCGAAAAGATCAGGCATGGCCGGGTGATGTCATGGCGCGCGCTCCAGCGCAAGCCGGGCGCCGAGCGCAGCGAAAGATGCCGCAAAGACGCGCCTGACCCAGGTCATCAGGCGCGCGGAAGACAGAAGGCGCGAGCGACCGGTCGCACCCAGGATCACGTAGAGAAGGAAGGTGGCGAAGGTCATGGCCGTGAAACCAGAGCCGAGTATGACCAGATCCGCCAGCCCGGCCTCTTTCGGCAGGAATTGCGGAATGAAGGCGAGGAAGAACAAAGGCAGTTTCGGGTTCAGCAGATTGAGCAGGATCCCGCGCCAGACGAGTCGCGCGGGCGTGATCGCCATCCCGCCGCCCGATTGCAGCACCGCCCAGGCCATCCACAGCAGATAGGCGACGCCGGCATATTTGAGCGCCTGAAACAGCAGGGCCGAGCTGTGCAGCACCGCCGCCAGCCCCGCCATCGCGACGATCATATGGAAGACCGTTGCAAGCGTGCAGCCCACCGTCGCCCAGATCCCGGCCCGCGCGCCGCCGCCCAGCGTCACCGACAGCGTATAGACCACCCCGATCCCCGGCGTGATGCAGACGATAAACGCGGTCAGCAGGAATTCCGGGCTCAGGATCGCCATGGCCAGCCTTTAAGCTGCGGGCACACGCAGGATGCGCGGCACCTTGAACTCGATATTCTCGACGGCGGTTTCGACCAGCTCGACGGTGACCTCAAAGCGGTCACGGACGGCGTCGATCACCTCATTGATCAGAACTTCGGGCGCGGAGGCGCCGGCAGTGACGCCGAGCGCGGTGATCCCCTCCAGCGCGCGCCAGTCGATATCCCCGGCGCGCTGTACCAGTTGCGCATAGGAACAGCCGGCGGCGCGGCCAACCTCGACGAGGCGTTTCGAGTTTGACGAATTCGGCGCGCCAACGACCAGCAAAGCGTCGATCTTTGGCGCGATCGCCTTCACCGCCGCCTGACGGTTGGTGGTGGCGTAGCAGATATCCTCATGGCCGGGGCCGGTGATGGCGGGGAAACGGGCGCGCAACGCCTCGACAATCTCTGCCGTGTCATCGACGGAAAGCGTGGTCTGGGTGGCGAAGGCGAGCTTCGTCTCGTCACGCACGCTCAGGCCCGCCACGTCTTCGGGTGTCTCGACCAGCAGCACCTCGCCCTGGGGCAGCTGGCCCATGGTGCCGACGGTTTCAGGGTGGCCCTCATGGCCGATATAGATCAGCTGGAGGCCGTTGGTGTGGTGGCGCGCGGCCTCGCTATGGACCTTTGTGACCAGCGGGCAGGTGGCATCCACCGCGATCATCTGGCGGCTCGTCGCCTCGGCCGGCACCGATTTCGGCACGCCATGCGCGGAAAACACCACCGGCCGGTCATCGGGGCATTCGCTCAGCTCTTCGACAAAAACCGCGCCTTTCGCGCGCAGCCCGTCGACCACATAGCGGTTATGGACGATCTCATGGCGGACATAGACCGGCGCGCCCCATTTCTGCAGCGCCATCTCGACGATCTGGATCGCCCGGTCGACACCGGCGCAGAAACCGCGCGGCGCGGCAAGATAGAGCATCAGAGGCGGGCGCGTGGTCATGGGCATTTCCGGATATGGCACAGCGGACTGGTCTGCGGACTGGCTTGGTTGAGAGGTAATGTCAAAGCGTCCCCGGGTCCAGTGCCGCAAGCCCCCGCAGGCGCTCAGTTGCCCGAATAAACCTCAGAGGAAAACGCCGGAAAATCTGTCGAACACCCCGGCCCCAATCAGCGCGAGCACCGCATAGCGGGCGGTTTTTGCGATGGTCACCAAAGCGAGGAACAGCAGCGGATGGACCCGCATCAGCCCGGCAAGCGCCACGATCAGATCACCGCCCGGCGCCCAGCTGAGCAGCAGGGACCACAATCCCCAGCGGGAGAACCAGGCGCGGGCGCGGATCAGCCCCTGATCGCTGAAGGGGAACCAGCGGCTGCCGCGCAGGCGCTCGCCCTGCAGGCCACACCAATAGGTGACGCAGGAGCCGAGGATATTTGCAACAGAGGCCACCAGCACCAGGAGAACCGGCCCATGCCCCGCACCTTGCAGGGCAATGAAGACCAGTTCGGAATTCATCGGCAGCGGCGTGGCCGCGATAAAGGCCGCCAGCGCGAGGCCGACCAGACCCAGGGTCATCAGAAAATCCATAGGGCGCGCTTCTGGAGAGAAGCGCGCCCTATGGCAAGTGTCAAACGCCCGGTATGGCGGCGCTTTTCTTGCATTCCCCCGAGGGCTCAGGTCGGGGAAAAGCAGAACAGGGCCGGATGCGGGCCAGGTCAGTGTGGCGGTTCAGCGCGCGCCGACAGTGACCTCTTCGCCATCAGCGGGGCGCGGTTCGCGCGGCGGACGACCGATCACATCGCGCAGCTCGTCGAGCTCGATGAAATTGTCCGCCTGACGGCGCAATTCATCCGAGATCATCGGCGGCTGGCTGCGAATGGTCGAGACGACCGAGACGCGGACGCCCTGGCGCTGGAGGCTTTCGACCAGCGGCCGGAAATCCCCGTCCCCCGAGAAGAGCACGATATGATCCAGTCGCGCCGCGAGTTCCATCGCGTCGACGGCCAGTTCGATATCCATATTGCCCTTCACCTTTCGGCGGCCCTGGCTGTCCGTATATTCCCGCGCCGGTTTGGTCCGCATGGTAAAGCCGTTATAGTGCAGCCAGTCCACCAGCGGACGTATCGGCGAGTATTCCTCGTTTTCCAGAAGTGCCGTGTAGTAAAATGCTCGCAGCAGCTTGCCCCGACGCATGAATTCCATACGCAGAAGCTTGTAGTCGATGTCGAACCCAAGCGCCTTTGCAGCCGCGTAAAGGTTCGATCCGTCGATGAACAGCGCGAGCCGTTCGTCTTTGTAAAACATTCTCATTCCCCTCGAACAGTCACAGCAGTATCGAAAACGCCGACAGCCGACCCCGATGAATCAATGGATCCGGCGCGGACTGAAAAGTGTTTTCGAGACGTGATGCGACTGGTAAACGATACGGTATGAAATTGATCGGCGACAAACCTGCAACCCCTGTTGTTATAGCGCTCGGCGCAAACCTGCCATTCGCAGACATGTTTCCGGTGGAAACACTCCGGTCTGCCCTGACCGCAATCAGCGAGGATGCGTTAACGATTTCAGGGGCAAGCAGCTTCTGGAGTACCCCCTGTTTCCCCCGGGGTGCGGGCCCTGATTATGTTAACGCAATCATTTTGGCTCACGTGGATGTGCGGACCAATCCGGCCCAGGTTTTGACGATTTTGCACCGAATTGAGGCGAAATTCGGGCGCGAACGGCAGGAGAGGTGGGGTGGAAGGACGCTTGATCTCGACCTGATCGCCTGGGGTGATTCGGTTTTGCCCGACGCGGAAACCCAGGGGCTCTGGCGCACCCTTTCTGCCGCCGAACAGGCGCAGCGGGCGCCGGATCAGCTGATCCTGCCGCATCCGCGGATGCAGGATCGCGCCTTTGTTCTGGTGCCCATGGCCGAGATCTTGCCCGACTGGCGCCATCCTCTGCTGGGGCTGAGCGTGCGCGAGATGCTGGCCGCCTTGCCGGAAGAAGACCGGGAGGAGGTGAAGCGGATCGATGTGACGTGAGAAGTGATCGGGATTTCCTGTTGACAGCGCTTGTCAGCAAGGCGAAATCCGCCTAAATGTTCCTTTTCCGAGAGCCTGGCCCGTTCAGGTGTCTGTCCTTGTCTGGACAAACATCCGAAGACCGCCGGCGCTGCGCCCGGGTTTTGCCGGGCCCGAACCCTGGAGTGACTGACCCATGGCCCGTGTGACGGTCGAAGATTGCGTTGACAAGGTTCCGAACCGCTTTGAACTGGTGCTGCTGGCGGCGCATCGTGCGCGTGAGATCAACACCGGCGCGCCGCTGACTGTTGACCGCGACAATGACAAGAACCCGGTCGTGTCGCTGCGCGAGATCGCGGATGAGACCCAGTCGGCCGAAGTTCTGCGCGAGCGGATGATCGAATCGTTCCAGACCCAGATCGAGGTTGACGAGCCGGAAGAAGACCAGATGGCGCTTCTCATGGCGGGCGAGATCGACCGTCCGCAGCAAGACGACATGTCGGAAGAAAAACTGCTCCGCGCCCTCATGGAAGCCCAGGGCGAAAACTGAGTCTGAAAAGCGGTGGCTGAGCAGCTAACCTGAGCTGTCCTGATGCAGCAGGCGGGGCCTTGGCCCCGCAGGCCTTCTGCGACGGATGCGCGAGGCGGTAATGATTGACGTAGAAGACCTTATCGCCCTTGTCCGTAACTACAATCCGCGCTCTGATGCTGATCTGATCCGTCGCGCCTATGCTTACGGCATCCGGATGCATGAGGGGCAGTATCGCAAATCCGGCGAACCCTATTTCACCCACCCCGTCGCCGTCGCCGCCATTCTCACCGAGATGCGGCTGGATGATGACACGATTGTCACTGCGCTGCTGCATGACACGATCGAAGACACCCGCTCCACCTGGACCGAGATCGCCGAGCAGTTCGGGCCCGATGTCGCCGAACTGGTTGATGGTGTCACCAAGCTGACGAACCTGCAGCTTTCCTCCGCCGAGAGCAAACAGGCCGAGAATTTCCGCAAGCTGTTCATGGCTATGTCCAAGGATCTGCGGGTGATCCTGGTCAAGCTTGCCGACCGTCTGCACAATATGCGCACGATCAAGTCGATGAAGCCGGAAAAGCAGGTGCAAAAAGCCCGCGAGACCATGGAAATCTTCGCGCCGCTGGCGGGCCGCATGGGCATGCAATGGATGCGCGAAGAGCTGGAGGACCTTTCCTTCCGCGTCATCAACCCCGATGCGCGCAACTCGATCATCCGCCGCTATGTGACCTTGCAAAAGAAAACCGGTGATGTGGTCCATAAGATCACCGCCGATATCCGGACCGAGCTTGACCGCGAGGGGCTTGAGGCCATGGTCTACGGGCGCGCCAAAAAGCCCTATTCGATCTGGCGCAAGATGCAGGAGAAGGATCTCGCCTTCTCGCAACTCTCGGATATCTATGGCTTCCGGGTGATCTGTGGCTCGGTCACCGATTGCTACCGGATCCTCGGCGTGATCCATCAGCGCTGGCGCGCGGTGCCGGGGCGGTTCAAGGATTACATCAGCCAGCCGAAATCCAACGGCTACCGCTCGATCCATACCACGGTCTCGGGCCGCGCGGCCTCGAAAGTCGAAGTGCAGATCCGCACCCGCGAGATGCATGAAGTCGCCGAATCCGGTGTGGCCGCGCATTGGTCCTATCGCGAGGGCGTGCTGGGCCGGAACCCCTTTGCCGTCGATCCCGCGAGCTGGATCAGCCAGATGACCGAGCGTCTGGACGAGGAAGACCACGACGAATTCCTCGAAAACGTCAAGCTCGAGATGTATTCCGATCAGGTCTTCTGCTTCACACCCAAGGGCGATGTGATTCAGCTGCCGCGCGGGGCGACGCCGCTGGATTATGCCTATGCGATCCATACCAGGATCGGCAATTCCACCGTTTCGGCCAAGGTTGATGGCATTCGCGTCCCACTCTGGACCCGGCTGAAAAACGGACAATCGGTCGAGATCATCACCGCCGAAGGTCAGCGCCCGCAACCGACCTGGGTGGATATCGTGACCACGGGTCGCGCCAAGGCCGCGATCCGGCGGTCCCTGCGCGAAGAAGACCGTGGCCGCTTTGTCAAACTCGGCCAGGAGCTGGCGCGGGCGGCCTTTGAACATGTCGGAAAGAAGGCCAGCGAAAAAGCGATCCGCACCGCGGCCAAGCTGCTTGGCTACCCCGATGACAGCGAACTGCTGTCGCGCGTCGGATCGGCAGAAATCACCGCGCGCCGTCTTGTCGAAGTGCTCTATCCTGAACTCGTGACCAATCGCGAGCCGCAGGTCGACAGCCAGCGCCCTGTGGTCGGGCTGGAAGATGACCAGGCCTTCCGTCGCGCCCCCTGCTGCCAGCCTTTGCCCGGAGAGCGCATCGTCGGCATCACCTATCGCGGCAAGGGCGTTGTGGCCCATGCCATCGACTGCCCGGCGCTGGAGGAATTCGAAAGTCAGACCGAACGCTGGGTCGATCTGCAATGGATGACCGGCCGCCACGCGCCGATCCATTCGGTGACGCTGGAGCTGACGATTTCCAATGATGCGGGCGTGCTCGGACGGGTCTGTACTCTGATCGGCGAACAGCGGGCCAATATTTCGGATCTGAAATTCACCGACCGCAAACCGGATTTCTTCCGGCTGCTGGCCGAGGTCGATCTGCGCGATGTCGAGCATCTGCATATGGTGATGACCGCGCTGGAGGCCGATACCGATGTGGCGCAGATCTCGCGCCACCGCGATCTGTCACGCAAACCCTGACTCCATCGCGCCGCATTGCAGGCAGGCGAAAAAGTTCTTAACGTCCCGGGGATTGCCAGCCGGGCCTTGGGGCCGGCGCTGCTGGCCCGTGGCCAGGGTAACAGACCACAGGCGGCCGGGGCGCATATGCCCGGCAGGGTTCAGGAGGGGTAATGGCAGCGCGCGACAGGCTGAGGCTTTGCATCAGTGTCGATCAGGTGGCGGTGCTGCGCAATGCGCGCGGCAATGACTGGCCCGATCCCCTGAGGGCCGCGCTGCTCGCCGAAGCCTCCGGTGCAGATGGCATATCGGCGCGGTTGCGCGCGAAGCGCGGCGATCTCTCGGAGAGCGATATCGAAGCGCTGGCCGCCGGGCTCGGTATCCCGCTGCATCTGAATGCCGCGCCGGTGCCCACGATGCTCGGGCTGCTGACGCGTTTGCGGCCCGCCTCCTGCTGCCTTGTTGCCGGGGCGCCGGACGGGAGCCGGGCCGATATCTGCCTCGACATTCTGGCCGATGAGCCGGGGCTGCGCGCTGCCATAAGCACCTTGCGCGCGGCCGGGATCCGGACCGCGCTTCTGATCGGCCAGACGCGCGCAGAGATCGAAGCCGCCGCGCGCAGTGGCGCGCAGATCGTGGTGTTCCATACCGGAGCCTATTCCATCGCCCATGCCGAGGGCCGCCAGCAGGAGGCAGAGCGACACATCTGCGCGCTGCACGCGGCGGCAGTGCTTGCGACCGGGCTCGGGCTCGAAGCCCATGCGGCCCATGGTCTGACTTATGAGAATATCGACCCCGTGGCGGCGATCCCCGAACTGCGCGAAGTGCATATCGGCCATTTCCTGATCGGCGAGGCGGTTTATATCGGCCTCGGCCCCGCGATCGAGGAGATGCGCCGCCGCATCGATGCCGCATGTCAGTGGTGACAGCGCGGGCCTGAACGGCTGAAACCGAATGGTCCCGGCATTGAGGATTGCTCTCGCCGCAGGGCGCTGACCATGGGATACTGGCTTCATCGGCGAACGGCGCCCGAAACCCGTGACGTCACAATAATGCTGAAATGAGACAATGATGATCCTTGGCATCGGCACAGATCTCGCCAATATCGAGCGCATCGGCCAGGTGCTTGACCGCCATGGCGACCGTTTCCGCAACCGGGTCTTTACCGCCGGGGAACAGCAAAAAGCCGAGGCACGACGCGAGACTGTGGCCACTTATGCCAAACGCTGGGCCGCGAAAGAGGCTTGTTCCAAGGCGCTCGGCACCGGGCTCAGGATGGGGATTTCCTGGAAGGACATGGCGGTCTCGAACCTTGCCACCGGGCAGCCGGTGATGGCGGTGACCGGCTGGGCGGCTGAGCGGCTCGCGCAGATGACGCCACCGGGCCATGAGGCGCTGATCCATGTGACCCTGACCGATGACCATCCCTGGGCTCAGGCCTTTGTGGTGATCGAGGCGCGACCGCTGCGCTGAGAGGCCATGGCGCAAGTAATGGGTATTTAACTCAGGAGGAAGTCGCAGGTCCTTCCGCCTGATCCGGATACTCCCGCCGGAGGTGCAGGCCGCGCGCGCGCCCGTTTCCGGCTTCTACACCGGCAATTGACCCCGGCAAACCCGGGCGCGGCTTGACAGGTCCGCCCCCCCGGCGCAAGAAGCGGCCCGATACAGCGCGGAAGGCTTGTGAAGATGGCGAAGGCAAAAGGCGAGAGCGGCGGCATCGTCGAGACGATCAAAACCGTCTTCTGGGCATTGGTGATCGCAGGACTGTTCCGGACGCTTTTCTTCCAGCCCTTCTGGATCCCGTCGGAATCGATGAAAAGCTCGCTCCTCGTGGGTGACTTCCTCTTCGTCAACAAAATGGCCTACGGCTATTCCAAATATTCCTGCCCCTTCGGTCTTTGCCCCTTCGAGGGCCGTATTCTCGGCTCTGATCCGCTGCGCGGCGATGTGGTCGTGTTCCGCAACCCCTATACCGGCGATGATTATATCAAACGCCTGATCGGTCTGCCGGGCGACAGGGTCCAGATGAAGGATGGCCGCGTCTTCCTCAATGACACCGAAGTGCCGCAGGTGCCGGACGGGATCTTCACCGAAATCTATGGCCCCCAGGGCCCGATGAAGAACTACCCGCAATGCGAAAACGGCGCGGTCGGCCTGAATGGCACCTGCGAAAAGTCGCGCTCGATCGAGACATTGCCGACCGGCGACGGGGATGCGACCCGGTCCTATCCGGTGCTCAACATCAAGGATACCGCAGGCCTGCCCGATAACAGCAATGTCTATACCGTTCCCGACGGGCATTATTTCTTCATGGGCGACAACCGCGACAACAGCCAGGATTCGCGCTTCCAGCCCGGCCTTCAGGGCGGTATCGGCATGGTGCCTGCAGAATATCTGATCGGCCGTGCGGATCGCATCGTCTTCTCTTCTGCCGGCGCCAGCCTGTGGTATTTCTGGACATGGCGGGCTGACCGCTTCTTCCTCGGGATCAACTGAGCCCATGCGGCTCTCTGCCGATCTCAAGGCTTTTCAGACCCGCATCGGGCATGAGTTTGCGCGTGGCGAGCTGCTTGTGCGGGCGGTGACGCATCCCTCGATTGCCACGCCGACGCGGCCAGACAATCAGCGGCTGGAATTCCTGGGCGACCGGGTGCTGGGTCTTGTGATGTCCGAGGCGCTGCTTGCGGCCGATAAGGCTGCCAGCGAAGGCCAGCTTGCGCCGCGTTTCAATGCGCTGGTGCGCAAGGAAACCTGCGCCGAGGTGGCGCGCGAGATCGGGCTTGGCGAAGTGCTGCGGCTTGGCCGGTCCGAGATGCTTTCGGGCGGGCGCCGCAAAGAGGCTTTGCTGGGCGACGCCACCGAGGCGCTGATCGCCGCCGTCTATCTGGATGCGGGGTTCGACGCGGCGCGCGATCTCGTGCTCCGGCTCTGGGGCGGGCGCGTCGGCGCGGTTGAACCTGATGCACGCGATCCGAAATCGGCGCTGCAGGAATGGGCCCAGGCGCGCGGCATGGCGCCGCCGAAATATACCGAGACCGGCCGCTCTGGCCCTGATCATCAGCCGCTGTTCACGGTCAGCGTTTTGCTGGACAATGGTGCGGGAGAGGTGGCGAAGGCCGGCTCGAAACGCGCGGCGGAACAAATTGCAGCAGCAGCGCTGCTGAAACGGCTGGAGGCCGGAAATGACTGAGATACCGGCAATGACCGAACCCCAATCCGATGGCACCCGTGCCGGCTTTGTCGCGCTGATCGGCGAGCCGAATGCCGGTAAATCGACTTTGCTCAACCGCATGGTTGGCGCGAAAGTCTCCATTGTGACGCATAAGGTCCAGACCACGCGTACCCGCATTCGCGGCGTCTGCATGGAAGGCCAGACCCAGATCGTCTTTGTCGACACGCCGGGCCTCTTCCGCCCGCGCCGCCGGCTTGACCGCGCCATGGTAAAAGCCGCCTGGGGTGGCGCTGCCGATGCCGATATCGTCGTTCTGCTGATCGAGGCACATCGCGGGCTGACCGAGGGCGCGAAGGCGATCATCGAGCGGCTGGCGGGCGAACTTCCGAAGGACCGTCCCGTGGCGCTGGCGATCAACAAGATCGACAAGGGCAGCTCGGAAAAGCTGCTGGCGCTTGCGGCCAGGATGAATGAGGCCTTTCCTTTCGCGAAGACCTTCATGATCTCGGCCGAAAAAGGCTATGGCGTCGATGATCTGCGCGAATGGCTGGCGGCAGAGCTGCCCGAAGGTGCCTGGTTCTACCCCGAGGATCAGCTGGCCGATCTGCCGCTGCGGATGATCGCGGCTGAGATGACGCGTGAAAAACTGACTCTGCGGCTGCATGAGGAACTCCCCTATCAGCTGACGGTCGAGACCGAGAAATGGGAAGACCGCAAGGACGGCTCCACCCGCATCGACCAGATCGTCTATGTGGCGCGGGATGGCCATAAGGGCATCGTGCTGGGAAATCGCGGAGAGACGATCAAGTCGATCGGCCAGGCGGCGCGGGCCGAGATCAAGGAATTCCTCGACCGCGAGGTGCATCTGTTCCTGCAGGTCAAGGTGCGCCCGAACTGGCTGGAAGAGAAAGAGCGCTATTCCGAAATGGGGCTTGAATTCAAAGACGGCGACGCCTGAGCGGTTTCAGGCGCCGCGCCTGAACCCGCGTTTCAAGGCCGACCAGGCCAGCCAGATCACGCCACCGATGCCGATGGCCTTCGATGAGCTGTCGAGGAGCCGGTCCTGCCCCAGCCCCTTTGGGTCGCGCTTCATGGCGAATGCGGCGATTGCTGCGGTGATCAGAGCGAACACGGCCCCACCCGGTGCGCGGTATTTCATTGTCTCGCCTCCCTCCTCATGGCCTGTTATCAGGGATATAGGGCAGGAGAGGTATCCTGCCAGGAGGGGTTTGCGAAAGGCCCGCGAAATGACCAGGCTCACCGCCGAATTCTGGGTCCAGGCCTATCTGCGCCGGCTTAACCTTGCGGATATCCCGGCCTATGTGACGGCCAGAGGGGATGCGACGGCGGGGGCGGTGATGGTGAAGCTCGCCACGCTGAACGGAGAGGCTCAGGCCTTTGAACGCCGCACCGATCTGATGAGCGGCGGACGGCAGTGGATGACCTATGCCAGCGGTCCTGAGCGTGAGGTCGATGAGGCGCTGACCCGCGCCCGCGCCCGCGACCCCGACCTCTGGATCATCGAGATCGAGGACCGCACCGGACGGACATTGCTGGATGAGCCAGGCCTTGCCGGCGACTGACCCTCGGAACTGCCCCATGTTTTGTGCACGCCTTCTTCGGTGATTTTGAGGCAAGGAGGCCATGATGGGCACAGGCAATTCCACTGACGGGGCGCGACGCGGTGGCGCAGATCCCCATCCCGTCGGCGATGTTTCGGACCGGCCTGCGGTGAGCAAGCCCTCGCTCTTTGTCTGGAAACACAGATTCGCGAAAGCGGCGGCGGGAGGCACGGAGAATGATGCGGCATTCGTCGCTGAGCATCCGGGACGGTTTTCTGTCCGGGCCAGGTGTCGGTTCCTGCACCTGCAGCCGAGCGGGTTCTAGGCCTGGCCACATGTTGCGATGATGGCGCGGGCATGAGGCAAGGCAGGCGCCAGGCTGAGAGACTGCAGAACGCCTGCGCGGAGAGCGGCCAGGTCTTCTGATATCGCTTGCTGCATGATGATCTGCTTGAACAGGGCGAAAGCATCAGCCCGGGACCTGCGTCGCCAGATTGGCCCGGGCTTGCAGGGATCAGCGCGCGGATCGGCTACAGGCGCCGCCCTTTCACTTACAGCGCCAATCTTTCAGGCGGTGCCGACATCGGGCCGGCGAACGCCATCGGTTCAGGTCAACAGGAGAGGTCTCGACCGGCAGTTCGACCACGAGGCCCCGGACAATGTCCGGGAGGCCGACATCACTGGCATCCGGACCCGTGGAAGGCTTTGCCTCTCGCGCACCTCACCATGGTCTCCCGGACCAAGGGCGTTCCCATGGCCAGATCATCGACCTCAGTACACGGCGCGTGATCGGCTGGTCCATTCGGAGCGGAGGCGCCAGTTCACCAGCATGGAGCGGGCGGCGTTGTCTCACGCGCCCACAATCCCGCGCCTTCGATGAGCCGCCCAGGCAATCTGGGACGCCCGCTATTCTGACATCCCTCGATGGGCCATCAGATGCGCGCCAGCCTCGCGCTTCATGAAGGGCGTCATCGCGGCCAGCAACCGCCTGGCCTGTGACACCGTCTGTCCGGGGTACCTCATCTTCCATGCACAGAATTTGCCTTGCGACATCCCGTGCTTGCGGCAGAAATCAGCACACCCTTCCACGGCTCGGCTCGCAGATCGAGAGAGTATCCCGTGGCCGGCCACAGTCACAGGTCTGGGATTCGAGGTCTTCGACCTGACATGCAGAGCTTTCGGCGGTGCCGGGTCAGCATTCCTCCGGAGGAAAGGAACGATTCGGACGGATCGGAATAACCAGTCAGCACCTGCGGGCAATCCGGCTCAGGACACAGATATGAACCCGCCTCGCTGATCAGCACCGCGGCCCGCAGATTCTGAAAACTGCCGCAGAAACAAGGCCTGACAGATGACCGCCCCGAACACCTGCCCCAAGAGAAGAGGTCATGCACAGAGGGCGGCAACCACAGAGGACTTCTAGTCCAGAAGGCGCCGCGCGATGACCTGGGCCTGGATCTCCGCAGCCCCTTCAAAAATGTTCAGGATCCGCGCGTCACACAGGATCCGCGAGATGCGGTATTCCAGCGCAAAGCCATTGCCGCCATGGATCTGCAGCGCGTTGTCCGCCGCCGACCAGGCCACGCGCGCGCCCAGCAGTTTCGCCATCCCTGCCTCAAGGTCACAGCGCTTGTCGTGATCTTTTTGCCATGCCGCAAAATAGGTCAGCTGCCGCGCGATCATCACCTCGACTGCCATCATCGCAAGCTTGCCGCCGACACGCGGAAATTCAACCAGCGATTTGCCGAATTGCTTGCGGTCCTCGGCATATTGAAGCCCGGTTTCCAGCGCCGACTGCGCCACGCCGATGGCCCGTGCCCCGGTCTGGATCCGCGCCGATTCAAAGGTCTGCATCAGCTGCTTGAACCCCTGTCCGGGCTGACCACCCAGCAGGTTTTCCGCCTTTACTTTGAACCCGTCAAAGCCCAGCTCATATTCCTTCATGCCGCGATAGCCGAGCACCTCGATCTCGCCGCCGGTCATGCCGGGCGTCGGGAAGGGGGCCTCATCGGTGCCCGGCGTCTTCTCGGCCAGAAACATCGACAGCCCGCGCCAGTCGGTGGTGTCGGGGTCGGTGCGCGCCAGCAGCGTCATCACATGGGTGCGCGCGGCATGGGTGATCCAGGTCTTGTTGCCGGTGATCTCCCAGCCCTCATCCGTGCGGGTCGCGCGGGTGCGCAGGGATCCGAGATCCGAGCCGGTATTCGGTTCGGTGAACACTGCCGTCGGCAGGATTTCTCCGCTTGCAAGCTTCGGCAGCCATTGCGCTTTTTGCTCCGGCGTGCCGCCGCACAGGATCAGCTCTGCCGCGATCTCTGACCGCGTTCCCAGCGATCCGACCCCGATATAGCCGCGCGACAACTCTTCTGACACCACCACCATCGAGGCTTTCGACAGGCCGAAGCCGCCGAATTCCTCGGGGATCGTCAACCCGAACACGCCCATTTCGGCCAGTTCCGCGATCACCTCCATCGGGATCAGCTCGTCCTTCAGGTGCCAGTCATGCGCGCGTGGGATTACCTTTTCATCGGCATAGCGGCGGAACTGGTCGCGGATCATCTCGAGTTCGTCATCAAGACCCGAGGCGCCAAAGGTCGCCCGTGCCTTGTCTTCACGCATCAAAGTGACCAGCCGCGCCCGCGCCGCCGGGGTATTGCCCTGCGCGGCGAGCATCAGCGCCTCGGCCCCCGGCTCATAGTCCAGCCCCAGATCTGCAAGCCGGGCGATCTCGGTCTGGCTCATCGGGATGCCGCCCCGGATCTGCGCAAGGTATTCGCCAAACCCGATCTGCAGGATCAGGGCCTCAATCTCGCCAAAGCGGCCCTGGTCGGTCAGCCGCCCGGCCCAGGCATCCAGCTGGCGCAGCGCCTCGACATAGGTGGCCAGCCAGGACAGCGCATGCGCGGCATATTGATGGGTCTCAAGCGCGGCCGCGCTGATCTTGCCGCCGATGCTAACCTTATCCCGCAGGGCCTCGCGCGCCTCGACGAAAAGCCGGTCAAGCCCGGGCAGGCTCGCGGCGGTCAGCGCCTTCAGATCGGGAAGCAGGATCGCGGCAGAGGTCTGGGTGGCGGGCTGACCATCATGGGGCATGACTGGCTCCGATACTGGCTGGGATGAGGTCCGGTTTCGCCCGAATCCCTAGCGCCTTCGCAGTCGCAGCGCAATATCATTTCGCCGCGAAGCTGTAGCAGGTTCTAAAATGTCGCGATGAAATCTGTCATGAAGTTGCACCGCAGGCATTCGCGATATCCGGGCGCGCCTCGGCGGGGACGACCTCAAATTCGACGCGGTAGAGCCGCGTGCCCTGATCCCAGGCTTCGAAAGCCCAGATGCCGGGGATCAGCTCGTCCTCTTCGTCAAAGCGGAAAAAGCTGTTCACTTCGCCCGAATCAGTGATCGATGTGGCCCAGGTCTCGGGCCTCGCGCGGCCGGGGCGATAAATGCGGGCCTCGGCATTGGCGGTCACCTCGCCCGGGGCAGCGATTACGCGGATGCCGAAGGCAAGCCCGATGCTTGCGGGGACCACATTCTCATCGGGCCAGTGAAATTCGATCCGGTCGCGCGGTACATGCAGCCAGCCGGCAATCGTGTCGGGGGCAGGGGCGCGGTCCATCGCTTTCAGGGCGCAGAAAATGCCCCATTCCACCGCAGCAACCCTGCCAGACAGCTGCGGCGCCGCAACGGTCTCGGCCCGCAGCCCCGACGGGAGGCTGAGCAACGCGGAAAGCAAAAGGGCGGAGAGGCGCGGAAAACGGATCATGGCGGCAAAGGAACCTCGCATACAGAACCGGCGCAAGCCCCATCACTGCGGCGCGCGCCCGGCCACAGATGACGGAAATGGCCGCTTCTAACCGCCGGGGCAGCCGCGCAGCTCGACCGCGCCGCTGTCGGAGATGACGGTGACGGTGACGCCCGAGCGGTCAAGCGCGAAGGGCTGACCGGTGGGCGGCACCAGATCGGCCACGGCCGTCAACACCTTGCCCTGGCGCGAGCTGACCGCCTGAGACACCCAGATTGTCCGGTCTGCGGTCTCGATGGCGACGGTCTCGGCCTTGCCCTGCACGGGCACGGCGATTGTGGCAGTCAGGCGCAGCCCGTCCGAGATCGGCTCCACCGCACAGGTGATGGAGGAGAGCCCGGCCTCTTTGCCGGTCTTCGGCTGTCGCGCCAGCGCCGCGTCGATCAGCGGGTCGCGCGTGCCGGGCATCATCAGCCCGGCATTCAGCTCGACTTCGGCGGGCAGGCAGATGTCACGGCAGATGCCCATATCAAGGGACACCTCAAGCCGGATCGGGCGGGTCGGGTCTTTTGGAATAAGCTCGACCGGCAGGACCAGCTGCTCTTTATAGCCAATGGATTGCATGCCGTTGGTATGGAACACGCTTGGCGCGGGCCAGTGGATGCGAACCGATTTCAGATTCTCTGACCCGGACCAGTCGAATTGCGGCGGGATGCCAGCCGAGCCGGGGCTGCGCCAATAGGTCTTCCATCCAGGCGCGAGATCAAGCCGCAGCGCCGCCATGCGGGTGCCCTGGGCCGTGGTCCAGCCATCAAGAACCGAGGCCTTCAGAACCTGGTCCTGCGATGTATCGCGCGCCAGAGCCGCAATGGGCATAGCCGCAAAGGGCAGGGCTGCGAGGCAGGCGGCGGCAAGCGCGAAAGGGAGTTTCCTGGTCATGGCGCCCAAAATAGGCTGCGGTCGGGCGGTGTGAAATCACAACCTGGCGACGAGCCCGTGTCTGTGGCCAAAGCGCCGCAGTCAGCGACCGGGATGCCACAAGTGCGGGGTATCCTGACCGCCGCTGCCCTGCTCCTGCGGAATTTACAGCCCTTATCCGTGCTTTCCCTTGAGCGGCGGCGTTTTGCACCCCATCCTTAAGGCTGGAGGTGTGCCATGGAACTTGCAGGCAAGGTTCTGATCGCCATGCCGGGGATGCAAGACCCCGGCTTCGCTCATTCGGTCGTGCTGATCTGCGCCCATGGGCCAGAGAGCGCGATGGGGCTGATCATCAACAAGCCCTCGGCAGATCTGGATTTCCATAACCTGCTGAAACATCTGGGCATTGCGCCCACGGCATCGGCCCGGCCCATCTCGGTCCGTCAGGGCGGGCCGGTCGAGCGCGGACGCGGCTTCGTGCTGCATTCGCCCGACTGGCAGGGCGGCGAGACCCCGGTGATGGAGCTGCCGGGCGGCCTGCGCCTGTCGGTGTCGCTCGACATCCTCGAGGCACTGGCGCGGGGCGCGGGGCCGGAACAGGCGCTGCTGGCGCTTGGCTATGCGGGCTGGGGCGCAGGTCAGCTGGAAAGCGAGATCCTCCGGAATGACTGGCTGATTGCCGATGCCGGGCCAGAGCTGATCTTCGACCCGGTCGATGGCGGCAAATGGGGGCGGGCGATGCGGATTAACGGAATCGATCCGCTGACGCTTTCGCCGGTTGCGGGGCGCGCGTGACTGGTGTCGATCATGACTGTGGCCGGGCATGAAGCCTGCCGCAGGTGAGGCCGGCTCCAGCTGAAGCGCGCCTGATCGGATTTGCGGCGACCTTTCTTGCCCAAAACTGACCGTCAGATTTCTGTAGCGTGACGATTCGCGCACTGCTATCCTGTTACCATAAAACAAAAGAACGAGCAGGCAGACAGGCATGACAACGGGCTCACGGGCTACGTTCGTCATTTCCTGGGCACAGACGGAAGCAGATGGCGATCAACCGGCCTTGCCGGTGCTGATGACGACCGGGGTCTCATGGCGCTGGTCGGGGGATGCGATGCGTGTGGACGCTCCGCGCGACATCCTGCTTTTGGAAGACGCCCTGGGGATGGCCGAAATCAGACAGCGCGCCTCCCGCATTATCGGGCGGCTCACGGGAATGCCGGCGGTGCCCGGACCGGTCCGGGCGCTGCGCGCCGCCCTGCACGGGGCCGAGGCTTCAGGCGAGCCCGGTCTTGCGGGGCAGTGCTTCGTCGTTACCGATGGCGTCAGGTGCTGGACGGCCACCGTGCTGCAAGGTCAGAGCGATCTGTCGCCGGCCGATCCGGCGGGCTGGCTCCTGGCCTTCGCGGGCGCGATGCCGCCGAAGGATCGTGACCTCTGGCTGGTGCGCAGCCGTGTCTCGCTGGAAACCACCCGCGCAAGGGCGGGCGTGATCTGTTTTACGCGCGGCACGCGTATCCTGACGCCCTCGGGCCAGGTCGCGGTTGAGACCCTGCGTCCCGGCGATCTGGTGATCACCCGCGACAATGGCGCGCAGGAGGTGATCTGGATCGGGCAGCGCCATATGTCGGGCGCACGGTTGCATGCCATGCCGCATCTGCGACCGATCCGGATCTGCGATGGCGCCCTCGGAGAGGGGGGCTTTGGCGAAGGCCGGCCTGACGGCGATCTGCTTGTCTCTCCGTCGCACCGGATCCTGATGCAGGGAAAGGTGGCGCGGGCGCTGTTTAATTGCGACGAGGTACTGGTCAGGGCCGGCGACCTGGTCGATGATCACCGCATCCGCGCAGATCTCGCGTTGCGCGAGGTGACCTACCACCATATCTTGCTTGGCCGGCATGAGGTCCTCTTTGCCAATGGTCTGGGCGCTGACAGTTTCCATCCCGGTGAGGCTGAACCGGCGGAGCTCGATCACTGTGACTATCGCAGCCTTTGTGCACGGCTGCCGGGGGTTGCAGAGGATCCGATGAGCTATGGCGGCTTTGCCCGCCGCGGCCTGACGCCGGCCGAAGCAGCGCTGTTTCTCCATGAGGCGCGCGGCTGAGAGACGGGATGCTGAAAACGCGGCAGCCGCGCGCTTGACTCCCCCATCACGGGATGTATAAGCCCGCCACGCTCCCGGGTTAACGCCCGGGGCTTTTCATTGGTGTTGGTGGCTTTTGCAAGAAAGACCCTGTCGCCCCCGCCGCAAGGCATCCGCAAGGAAAAGGGGGAAAGGACAACGCCCTTCACAGGCCCGGCTACGGGCGATAACCGAAGGAGATCAGCGTGACCAAACGGACCGCTGCCAAGCATAAAATCGACCGCCGTATGGGCGAGAATATCTGGGGCCGCGCCAAGTCGCCGCTCAACAAGCGTGAATACGGTCCCGGCCAGCACGGCCAGCGCCGCAAGGGCAAGCTGTCGGACTTCGGGACCCAGCTGCGCGCCAAGCAGAAGCTGAAAGGCTACTATGGCGATCTGACCGAAAAGCAATTCCGCCGCATCTATGGTGAAGCCGAGCGCGTCACCGGTGATACCGGTGAGAACCTTGTGGGCCTGCTCGAGCGCCGCCTCGACGCGCTGGTCTACCGCGCAAAATTCGTTGCGACCATCTTCGCAGCCCGTCAGTTCGTGAACCACGGCCATGTGCTGGTGAACGGCAAGGCAGTGAACATCGCGTCCTACCGCCTGCGTGAAGGCGATGTGGTCTCGGTGCGTGAAAAATCGCGCCAGCTCGCGATCATTGCCGAAGCTATCGCTCTGAGCGAGCGTGACGTTCCGGACTATGTCGAAGTCGACAATCAGAAGCTGACCGCGAAACTGGTCCGCACCCCCGGCCTGTCGGACGTGCCCTATCCGGTCGTCATGGAGCCGAACCTGGTCGTCGAATATTACGCGAAAAACTGATCCCACCAGGATCGAAGATTTCGGAAAGGCCGCGCTTTTGTGCGGCCTTTCTTTTTGCCCGGTCTCCGGTCTTTGCCCGGATGCGCAAGCCGCCGGGTCGGCAGGCGGGGCAGCACCCCCGGGCGCTTGCGACAGTTCGCTCAGCCGGTTTCTTTGTGCTTCTCTTTACGCAAAGCCCCGCTAAGAACCCCGGATGCAAACAGGAGTTTCCGCCCAATGACCGCCCCGAATCCCATCGAGAAGGCTTTCGAGAAGACGCTTTTCGGCAGCCGGTGGCTGATGGCGCCGATGTATCTGGGCCTGGTGGTCAGCCTGATCATGCTGGTCTTCATCTTCGGCCGCGACATTGTCTATTATTTCCCCAAACTGATGACGATGAACTCAGAAGACGTCATCCTCGTCGCGCTGACCCTGATCGACCTCACCCTCGCCGCCAATCTGGTGCTGATCGTGATGTTCTCCGGCTATGAGAATTTCGTCTCGCGCCTTGATGTCGACAGTGAGGACCGGCCCGGCTGGATGGGAAAGGTCGATTTCGGCGGGCTCAAGATGAAGCTGATCGCCTCGATCGTCGCGATCTCGGGCATCTCGCTGCTCAAGCGCTTTATGGAAATCGGCGATGCCAAGCCGCTCAACCCGACCGATCTCTACTGGATGGTCGTCATCCATGTGACTTTCGTGATCTCGGGTGTGCTCATGGCGCTGATGGACTGGTTCCAGGCCAAATCCTATTCCAGCCGGAAATAAGCATCTCGCCTCTGGCTTTGCGTCCGGCCTGAGGCTAGAACCCGGACGACAGCAGGAGGGACAGATGTCCGAAGCGATCATTCCGCAACCGGGAATCCTCGATATCGCCCTTTACGAGGGCGGTAAGGCTTCGGTTGCGGGTGTGGCAAATGCCGTGAAGCTCTCGTCGAACGAGAACCCCTTCGGCGCGCCCGACCGGGCCAAAGACGCATTCCAGCGGGCGGTGCATACGCTGAACCGCTATCCCTCGACCGATCATGCGGCGCTGCGGACCGCGATTGCCGAAGTCCATGGCCTTGATGCCGCCCGGGTGATCTGCGGCGCGGGGTCGGATGAGATCATCAATCTGCTGGTTCAGGCCTATGCCGGCCCGCGCGATGAGGTGATCTTTACCGAACATGGTTTCCTCATGTATCGCATCTGCGCGCTTGCGGCCGGGGCGACCCCGGTCGAAGTGCCGGAACGCGAGCGTATGACCGATGTGGATGCGATCCTGCGGGAATGCGGGCCGCGCACCAGGCTGGTTTTTATCGCGAATCCAAACAATCCGACCGGCACGATGATCGCGCCCGCCGAGGTCGCACGGCTGGCAGCCGGCCTTCCGGCAAGGGCGATCCTGGTGCTTGACGGCGCCTATGCCGAATATGTCGAGGAATTTGACGGCGGCCGCGCGCTGATCGAAGCGCGCTCGAATGTGGTGATGACCCGTACCTTCTCGAAGATCTACGGCCTTGGTGGCCTGCGGGTTGGCTGGGGCTATGGGCCGAAACATATCATCGATGTGCTCAACCGCATCCGTCAGCCTTTCAACCTCTCGACCGCGCAGCTTGAGGCCGCTGAGGCCGCTGTCCGCGATCAGGACTGGGTGGCAAAGTCGCGCAGCGAAAACACCCGGATGCGGGCCTGGCTTGCCGGTGCCCTGGCCGAGGCGGGGGTTCCATCCGATGTTTCCGCCGCGAATTTCATCCTTGCGCGATTCGCCAGCGCCGATGAGGCCGAGGCCTGTGACGCCTGGCTGCAAAAGGAAGGCCTGATCGTGCGTCGGGTCTCGGGCTATAAGCTGCCCAATTGCCTGCGCATCACCGTGGGCGATGAGGCCAGCTGCCGCCGGGTGGCCCATGCGGTGAACCAGTTCAAGGCGCAGAAATGAGCGCAGCCGCGCCGGTCGGGTCTTCGCGCGCGGCTTTTCCGCGCATCGCATTGATCGGGCTGGGGCTGATCGCCTCTTCCATGGCACATGCGCTGCGGGCCAAAGGGCTTTGCGACGAGATCATCGGCTATGCCCGTTCCGCCGAAACCCGCGCCATCGCGCTGGAGCTGTTTTGCGACCGGGTGACGGACAGCGCGGCCGAGGCTGTCGCAGGCGCCGATCTGGTGGTGCTTGCGGTCCCGGTTGGTGTCATGGGCGTGATCGCGGCCGAGATCGCGCCGCATCTGAAGCCGGGCGCGGTGGTTACCGATGTCGGCTCGGTCAAAGAGGCGGTGATCGAGGCGGTTCAGCCGCATATCCCTGCGGGCGTGCATTTCATCCCAGGCCATCCGCTGGCGGGAACCGAATATTCCGGGCCGCGATCCGGTTTCGCGACGCTTTTTGAAAACCGCTGGTGGTTGCTCACGCCGCTGGAAGGCCAGGCGCCCGGCCCGCTGGCACGGCTGCGCGCGCTGCTTGAGGCCATCGGCGCCAATGTCGATGAGATGGAGCCGAAGCGCCATGATCTGGTTCTGGCCGTCGTCTCTCATACGCCGCATCTGATCGCCTTTACCATGGTGGGCGTGGCGGACCATCTCAGCCGTGTCACCCAGGAAGAGGTGATCAAATATTCCGCCTCCGGTTTCCGCGACTTTACCCGGATCGCGGCCTCGGACCCGACCATGTGGCGCGATGTCTTCCTGACCAATAAGGAAGCGGTGCTCGATATCCTCGGGCGCTTCACCGAAGAGCTGTTCATGCTTCAACGCCAGATCCGCATGGGCGAGGGTGAGCAGCTTCATGCCTATTTCTCCCGCACCCGTGAAATCCGGCGTGGCATCATCGAGGCAGGTCAGGATACTTCGGCACCGGATTTCGGACGGGCCGCGCGCCATAAGGGCGATGAGACCGGTTCGGCGGATGCCAGTCTGACAGAGGCTGGCCCGGTGGAGAGTGACGCGCCGGACAGGGCCGTAACCTGAGCGCCATCCTGCGGGGGCGCGGACGGTTCCGTTCGGAGGGGAGATTGCGATGAAGCCCAGGTTCGCGGCCCTTTTGCTGCTTTTCCCGCTGGCGATGACACCGGCCTTCGCCGAGCCGATGAAGCGCTCGCCGCGCCCGCTGGCCAATCCTGTGCTTGCCGTCTCCACAGCTGCGGCGGGCCCCGCGAATCTATCCCCCCCTGTCCCCGCGCTGATTGGTCCGGGCCTGCCCGCGCCCGCCGTGGCCACGGCAAAACCGTCGATCCCGGCGCCGCCGGCCAATCCCCGGCTGGATGTGATCCGGCTCAGCTCCTCCAATAAGGTTTCCAGTTCGGTCGCTGAGCCGCTCATGGGGCCGGTCGCTGGGCCGGTCGCTGGGCCGGTTCTGGCCGAGGCCGCGTCGCATCTGCCCTTGATCGGAGAGATGTTGCCGGCGTCGATGCCGCTGCCGCAACCGACTGCAAGTCCAGGCCCGGCGAGCGTCGCCCCCGTGGCAAAAGCAGCGCCGTCACCGGCCCCCGGGACGACTGCGGTGGTCGCAACTGCGGCGGCTCCGCCCCCCGGCCCCCGCCCCAAAGCCCGCCCGAAGGCGGTGGAGAAGCTGGCACAGACGCAATCCGCCCCTGCCCCTGAAACTGCTGCCGCCCCTCCGGTGGCAGAGGCGAGTGCAGCAGGGCTTGCGACCTCGCTGCGGCCAAAGCAGCGCCCGGCCAAAATCATCGGCCTGGCCTCGGCGGCAATCCCCGTATCGGCCACCGTGCCAAAGGTGGTGCCGGAAAAAGACACCAGCAGGGGCAAGAAGAAATCGAAAGAGCCGGCCTCCGTCAAAGGCTCGGTCTGTGGCGTCGCCGCAATCAAGGGCGAGAAAATCGCACCGATCACCTCGAAAGTTCAGGGCTGCGGCCTGCCGGACGGGGTGCGGGTCACTTCGGTTTCAGGCGTCCGGCTGTCGATGGCGGTGACCATCGACTGCGGCACCGCCAGGGCGCTGAACACCTGGGTCGAGCGTGTCGCACAACCGGCCTATGGCAATCAGATCGCCGAATTGCAGATTGCCGGTCACTATGTATGCCGCCCCCGGAACAACAAAAAGGGCGCCAAGGTCTCTGAACATGGGCGCGGCAAGGCGGTTGATATCTCGGGCATCCGGCTTGCTTCAGGCAAAGTGCTGCGGGTGCTGGGCGGGTTTGACCAGACCATGCGCAAGGCCCATAAGGGCGCCTGCGGCATCTTTGGCACCACGCTTGGCCCGGGCTCGGACGGCTATCACGAAGACCATATGCATTTCGATACCGCCAGCCATCGCAACGGCGCCTATTGCCGCTGAGGCGCCCGCAATTTTCAGGCGCCCCAAGTCTCAGGCGGGACCGGGTCTCAGCCCTGCGGTGCAGGCAGGGCCCCAAGTTTCGGCGCCGGACCCAGCGGCAGAGGCCCGAAATTCATCAGCCCGTCTTTCAGCACCAGATCCATCCTGACCTCCTGGGTGTCCGCATTCTGCTGGGCCATGCCCCGCAACATGCTGGACAGGTAACCGGCCATATTCGGCGCGATCACGCCTGCCGCAACCAGCAAGCGCGGCAGCTGCTCCCATCCCCGGACCGTCAGCGTGACGGTCCCGGCCGCAAAACCCTCGCTGTCGGGCGCGATATTGCCAGAGGTCACCAGTTCCATCTCGCCCCAGGTCAGCGAGATATCGGTGATCCCGACCGACACCACCTGCGGATTTGTCGCGCCGGCATGACGGTCAAGCGGTGCGGTCAGAGTGACAATGGTGTTAAAGTGGAACCGGTCGATCTGGGCGGGAAGCGCGGTTTCGGGCGCCTGGGGCAGCTCGACCGCCGCCAGCGTGGCAAGGAATGCCGGATCCGGCCGGATCTCCGTCAGGGTCGCCCCGAGATGATAGCTGTTCGGCGCGTCTGCCGCCTCGATCCGCAGGCTCGAAGGGCCAAAGCCCAGCGACAGGCCCGAGGCCTGGGTCACGCGCAGCGTCTCGGCCGAAAAGGCCGCCAGCGCCAGCGGCAGATCCAGCGCGGGCGCCGCGCGCAGGCTGGCATGAAGTTTGCTGCCGTCGAGCTGAAACACCTGATCTCCCAGGGTGATCACCTGGCTGTCGGGCAGCCAGAAAACCAGATGCCAGGGCTTCCAGGTCATCGCATAGGCATAGGCGGCGCCACCCTGATAGCGGACCCTTCCCGAAGGATCGCTGTAAGCGATGCTCTCGGTGGAAAGGTCAAAGCGGCTCGGGAACCCGGTCAGGCCAAAGCCCGGCAGATCCAGCATCGCCCCCGAAGCGCGCTGATCCGCGATCAGCTGTTCGGTCTGGCTGAGGATCACATAGCGCCCGGCAAACCACCAGCCGCACCAGAGTGTAAGGAATACCGCACCAATTCCGATCAGCCAGCGCATTGCTTGCCCCTTTTCCTGACAGCCCGTTTCAGTGTTTACAGGCTGAGACACAGGAGAGCCAGCCTTGCCCGAAGCCGATCCCGCCCTCACTGCCGGCCCGCTCTGGATCTTTGGCTATGGCTCGCTGATCTGGAATCCGGAATTCCCGGTGGCAGAACGCCGCCTCGCGCGTGCCCGGGGCTGGCGCCGCAGTTTCTGCATGTGGTCGATCCATCACCGCGGCAGCGAGGCAAATCCGGGCCTCGTGCTGGCCCTGGATGCGGATGCGGCGGGCCATTGCGACGGCCTCGCTTTTCGCGTCGAGCCGGGCGAGGAAGCCACGACGCTTGCCGCTTTGCGCGAACGCGAGCTGGTCTCTTCCGCCTATATCGAGGTCTCGGTGCAGCTCGAGACTGCGGCGGGCGGGATCGGGGCGCTGACCTATGTCGTCGACCGCCACCACGCGCAGTATACCGGAGCCCTCGGGCTGGAAGAGCAGGCCGGGATCATCGCCCAGGCCCATGGCGGGCGCGGTCCGAACCGCGATTATCTGTGGTCCACAACGCAGCACCTGGCCGAATTGGGTATTGCAGATCCTGAACTTGACTGGCTGTCGGAAAGGGTGCGCCGGATCGCGGGCTGAAGGCCGGGCAGGGGACTCTGCCCCCGTCTCCTGGCGGAGACCCCCGGGATATTTAGAGACAGAAAATGACGCAGGTGCTGCGAGGCATTATTTTCTGTCCTTAAATATCCCCGCCGGAGGCTCCGGCGCTTACATCTGCTGGCTGACATCAGGATTTCATTTGGCAGCGCGGCGCAACCTGCTAAGGTTGACAAAAGCAGTCAACCTGGCAGGCAGTTCTTCATGCAAAGACCCGAGGCAACGCCGGGTTCCCGGTCGCGCGAGGCGGTCGGCACGACCTTCAGCCAGCCGATCCGCGCCATTGTGACCATGTTGATCGTCTGCGCCCTGGTGGCAGTGGGCGTCTGGTTCATGCATAAACGTCTTGAAGACATCATGCTGATCAATCCCTGGCTTAACGGGATGATTGCTTTCGTCTTCATCCTGGGGGTGATCACCTGTTTCTGGCAGGTCTGGATCCTTGCGCAATCGGTCAGCTGGATCGAGAATTTTGTCCGCGAGACGCCTGGGGTTGATGAGACCCAGGCGCCGTTGCTGCTGGCGCCGCTGGCCTCGCTTCTGAAATCACGGACCGGGCGGGGGCTCGCCATTTCGTCCAGCTCGGGCCGGTCGATCCTTGATTCTGTTGCGCAAAGGGTGGACGAGGCGCGTGATATCACCAGATATCTGATCAACCTTCTGGTCTTCCTTGGGCTTCTTGGCACCTTCTGGGGGCTGGCCACCACGGTGCCTTCGGTGGTCGAGACCATTCGCAGCCTTTCGCCCAAAGAAGGCGAAAGCGGCATCGCGATCTTCGGCAAACTGATGCAGGGGCTTGAGGGCCAGCTGGGCGGCATGGGGACCGCGTTTTCCTCGTCACTGCTGGGTCTTGGCGGCTCGCTTGTGCTGGGCCTGCTCGAACTCTTCGCCGGCCATGGCCAGAACCGGTTTTACCGAGAGCTGGAAGAATGGCTGTCCTCGATCACGCGGATCGGCCTTGCGGAAGGCGATGCGGGTGGTGGCGATCAGTCGGCGGCAGTGATGGTGCTCGACCAGCTGGCCACGCAGATGGAGGGAATGCAGGCGCATTACCTCCAGGCCGATCAGGCGCGGGCGGGGCTGCAGCAGCGGCTGGAGGGATTGTCTTTGGCCGTGGCGCAGCTTGCGGCGGCGCAACAGGCGGCGGCGCAGCAAGCGGAAGATCAGGCTGCGAAACGGGCCGCCGAACGGGCCGCCGAGCGCGCAGCCGATCGGGCCCGGCATGTCCCGGATGAAGAGACGCTGACCCTCCTGCGCCGGATGGCGGAGGGGCAGGAGCGGCTTCTCGCGGCGCTGTCAAAGACCGGCCCCTCCGGCGAGGATCCCGAAAGCCGGATGCGGCTGCGCTCGATCGATGTGCAGATGCTGCGGGTGCTCGAGGAAGTCAGCGCCGGCCGGCAGGAGACCCTTGCCGATCTGCGCCATGATCTCGCACAGCTGACGCTGGCGGTACGGCAGCTTGCCCGTCAGCCTCAGCCTCAGCCTCAGCCCCCGGCGCGGGGCTGAGCCATGGCGCTCTCCCGCAATCGTCGCGATTCCAGTCTGATCTGGCCGGGTTTCGTCGATGCTGTGACGACGCTTCTGATGGTGCTGATGTTCGTTCTTACCATTTTCACCGTCATGCAATCGGTGCTCCAGGAGCAGATCACCGTCCGCGACAGCGAACTTTCCTCGCTGAACCAGCAGGTTTCGGCGCTGTCTGAGGCGCTCGGGATGGAGCGGCGCCGTGTCGGCGAATTGCAGGGCGAGGTCGGCGGTCTCCAGGCCTCACTGACCTCGGCCCTGGCGCAGGGTGAGCGGCAGGCAGGCGTGATCGCCGGTCTGCGCACCGATCTCGCGGCCCGCGAGGGCGAGCTGGCCTCGGCTGCTTCGCGGATCACCGATTTCGAGGCCCAGGTCGCGGCGCTGATGGTGGCCCGGGCGGCGGCAGAGGCAAAGGCCACCGCCAGCGCGGCGGAAGCTGCGGCGCTGAAGGAAGACCATGCTGATCTGGCGACCGAGGCGGAGGCGATGCGCCTCGCTCTGGCGACGGCCCGCAGTGAGGTTGACGCTGCGAGCGAGGCCGCGCGTCTCGATGCGGCGCGGCGTGAGGCGCTGGAGGCACTTCTGGCCGAGATGAAGGCGTCGGATACGGCGGATAAGGCTGCGCTGGACGCCGCAAAGGTTGAACTTGACGAGAAGGAAGCGGCGGCGCTGGCCGATGCCGCGGCGCTCGCGGCCCTGCGCCAGCGTCTGGAAGGATCGCAGACGGAACTCACCGCGATGACGCTGGCGTTGGAAGCGGAACGCAAGCGGGCGGAAGAGACGCTGACCCTGCTCGCCGCCGCCCGGACTGCGGCTGCCAGCGGTGCGGCAGCGCAAAGCGAAAAGGAGGCGGTTCTGTCGGCAGCGCAGACGGCTTTGCTGGCGGAACAGGAAAAGGTTCTGAAGGCCGCGCAGGAAATGGAGCTGTTGAACCAGCAGCTTGCAGAGTTGCGCAGCCAGCTCGGCGCGCTTCGGGCCGTGTTGGATGATGCCGAAATCGCGCGCGAGGCGTCACAGCTGCAGCTGGAATCGCTCGGCCAGGATCTGAATGCGGCGCTGGCCCAGGTCGCGGTCGAGCAGCGCGCCCGGGCCGAGCTGGAAGCGGCAGAGCGTCTCCGGCTCGAAGCGGCGAACCAGGATCTGGAGCGCTTCCGCTCGGAATTCTTCGGCCAGCTTTCCACGCTGCTCTCGGACCGCGAGGGCGTCCGGGTGGTCGGGGACCGTTTTGTGTTCTCATCCGAAGTGCTGTTCCGCCCCGGATCGGCCGACCTGTCCCCGGAAGGCCGCAGCCAGATCGCCGGCGTGGTCGCGATCCTGAACGAGATTCGCCAGCAGATCCCCGACGGGATCGACTGGATCATCCGCGTCGACGGCCATACCGACAATGTGCCGCTTTCGGGCGGCGGCGCGTTTCGCGACAACTGGGAGCTCAGCCAGGCACGCGCGCTGTCGGTGGTGCGTTTCATGCAGACCGATCTTGGATTTCCGCCGGACCATCTGGCGGCGGCCGGATTTGGCGAATTCCGCCCGGTGGATCCCGGCGACAGCGAACAGGCGCGGGCGCAAAACCGCCGTATCGAGCTGAAACTGACAGAACGCTGAACGCGGCGCTGCAAAGGCGCAGACCCGTGGCCCTGGCCTGACCTCGCTTCTGTATGCCCGGGGCCCGAGGCGTTCGGCCATGGCATCGAGGCGCATCCGAAGCTTTGTTGCGATTTTGCGGCCGGCGGGAGACAGCAGGCAGAACGGATCTTTCCGCCCTGACCCAGTGGGGCAGGATCGACAGGAGGTACTCGTCTTTCAGCTCCTCGCCGTTAAGGAAAAGCAGCAGGCAGGCGATGCCAGGGCCGCGCCGCGCGAGCGCCCCGGCGGCTCAACTCCTTTCATGCGTATGCATTCGGGCAGGACAGCTTACCCGCCCCCCCGGGCCCGCGCGAGGGGCCAGGTCCGGATCCTGGCGGTATTGCGCGAGTGGTGGTACAGCCAGTGACGCGCCGCCAGATCCTCGGGCTTGAGCGGCCTGCAACTGACCTGGGAAGCGTCTGGTGCGGCGACGGTCTTCCGTTAAATCCACCCGGGATTGCGGCTCATCAAACGGCTGACCGGGGGCTGCCCGATGCCGTTCGTGACCCTGGGCCTCGTGCTGGCGCATGGCATCCTAGGCGCCTCTATCCCGCTGTTTAAGCGTGCAGGGGCCTTTGGCGGGCGGGTAAATGCGGTGAATGCTGTGTTTCGGCGTGCAACTTTCACCCCCTAACGGGGGGCATCGGCGCCCAGTTTTGACCCCCCTGATATTTCGTCAGACCGTTCGCTGCGGGTCAGCGGACGGAGGGGGAGATGAAGCAGGTGGATACGATTGCGCGGGTCCGGCGGGCCTTCTACGTGCAGCGCTGGTCGATGAAGAAGATCGTGCGAGAGCTGCACGTCTCCCGGAACACCGTCCGCAAGATCCTGCGGTCGGATGAGACGGACTTCAGCTACGAGCGGACGCATCAGCCGATGCCGCGGATCGGGCCGTGGCAGGACCAGCTTGACCGGCTGCTCGCGGCGAATGCGGGCAAGCCGTCCCGAGAGCGGCTGACGCTGATCCGGATCTTCGAGGAGTTGCGCGCCCTTGGCTATGAAGGCGGCTACGACGCCATCCGTCGCTTTGCCCGCACCTGGTCGCAAAGCCGCGGGACAGCGGCGGCCGAGGCCTATGTGCCGCTTTCTTATGATCCTGGAGAGGCTTACCAGTTCGACCGGAGCCACGAGGTGGTGCTGGTCTCAGGCGTGACCGTCACGATCAAGGTGGCCCATGTCCGCCTCTGCCACAGCCGGATGATGTTCGTTCGGGCCTACCCGCGCGCGAGCCAGGAGCCTCGCCATGCGGCTCGGACCGATGGCGCCCAATGGCTCGATCTTCGACACGCATGATCGCGCCTTCGCCTTCTTCCGCGGCACCTGCACGCGCGGCATCTGCGACATCGAGCCATGAGCCGCCACTGGTTCAAGGCCATGGCGAGGGAAGACGGCTGTGGAGGCGGTGTTTACCGGCAAAGAACGGCTCTACAACCGCCGCTTTCTCCAGATGTGCGGCCACTATCTGGTTCAGCCGGTCGCCTGCACTCCTGCCTCTGGCCGGGAGAAGGGTCAGGTCGAGAACCAGGTCGGTCTGGTGCGCGAGCGGTTCTTCACGCCTCGCCTGCGGGTGAAGAGCTTCGAAGAGCTGAACGCCTGGCTGCTGGATAAATGCGTGGCCTATGCCAAGGCACACCGCCACCCGAGCAGGCGGATCGGACTGTATGGGAAGTGTTCGAGGAGGAGCGCCCGCGCCTCGTGCCCTACGCAGGACCTTTCGATGGCTTCCACAGCGTTCCGGCCCGCTCGACCATTGTTCTCGAACCAATGGCGAACAAGGTCTCGCATGGCGAAGACCTGCACGGTGCGTTTCGATAACAACAAATACTCGGTCATCTCGACCGCGGTGGGCCGACCGGTCGATGTGCATGCCTATGCGGATCGGATCGTCATTCGCCAGGACGGGAATGTCGTCGCGGAGCATGCGCGCATCTTCGGTCGCGGCCAGACAGCCTATGACCCATGGCATTATGTTCCTGTTCTCGCGCGCAAACCGGGCGCGCTGCGCAATGGCGCCCCATTCAAGGACTGGGTGCTGCCCCGGCGATGGCCGCGATCCGGCGCAAGCTGAAGGGCAGCGATGATAGCGATCGGCAGATGGTCCAGATCCTCAGCTGCGTCCGCGACGACGGCCTGCTGGCTGTCGAGGCTGCCTGCAGGGAAGCCCTCGATCAGGGCGTCCATTCTGCCCCGGTGGTCATCAATATCCTGGCGCGCAGCCGTGACCCGGCGCCCGCCGTTCTGCTTCCCGCCCCCGCAACCCTGCGCCTGACCCACGAACCCGTGGCCGACTGCGCGCGCTATGACAGCCTCAGGAGGACCAGCCGACATGGAACGCACCCAACTCCTCGACCTGATGGGGACGCTGAAGTTCTACGGAATGCGCAGCGCCCCCGCCCGAATTGCGGGCATACGCCCGCGGGGACGAGGTCATGGCCAGCGGCATTAAGCGCCAGCACGAACCCCCGCGCATCGTGGGCGATCTGCTGCAGTCGGAGATCGCCGAGATCGAGCCGGTGGTTCGCCATCGGTTCGAGAACCACAGGCGAGGGGCGCGTTCAATTCGTTACCAGATGACCGTCGCCAAGCTGCCCCTGGCCAAGGACATCGGCGAGTGACATCGGCGAGTTCGACTTCACCGGCACACCTGTGAACGAAGGTCTCGTCAGAGAGCTGGCAACGGGCAGCTTCGTGGCCGACCAGCGCAATGTGGTCCTGATCGGCGGCACCGGCACCGGAAAGACCCACCTCGCCATCGCCATAGCCCGCGCTCTCATCCGCACCGGCACCAGAGGGCGCTTCTACAATGTCGTCGAGCTCGTGAACCACCTCGAGACAGAGACCCGAGCCGGAAAGCAGGGGCGCCTGGCCGATTACATGACCCGGCTGGACTTCATCATCCTCGACGAGCTGGGCTATCTGCCCTTCGCCCAATCCGGCGGCCAGCTGTGTCGTCGGGAAAACAGTCCACCGGACTGTTTTCTAATCCTCCTCCATCCATCTGATCAGCCGCCTTTACGAACGCACCTCGATCAGCGTCACCACCAACCTCGCCTTCGGGGAATGGCCAGCCGTGTTCAGCGATCCGAAGATGACGACCGCGTTGCTCGATCGCCTGACCCACCACTGTGAGATCGTCGAGACCGGAAACGAGTCCTGGCGCTTCAAGAACCGCGCCTGACGATCAGGGCATGACCCGCCTTCACAACATGATCAGTTCCGTCGGCTCAGGCCCTGATCGCCGACCGCCGGGTGGGGGCAATATTGCGCGCCGATAGGGGGGCAGTTTTCCACACCGATTGACAAAATGGATGAATGGATGCCTTCGGCCTCACATCCCTCGACGGGATCTGGCTTGCAGGCGGCTGGTGGACAGGCACAAGCATGGAGAGCCCATGCGTAACTTTGCGCTCTGCGCCCTTGCCAGGGCAACTTTCGGGATCCGGGGCGAAGCGCAACTGGAGATCGTTCTTTGTGCCACTATCCGGGGTCGCGCCTGAGGCGGCGCGCACGCTGTTCTCTGTCACCATGCGGCCGGGACTGCGCCGGCTACGTTTAAGACAAGGTCAACAGCGCCGGATGTATGCGCCCGGTCCCACGCATCCCACAGCGAAAAGAGTGTTCGCCTCGCCCTCTAAATGCGCGCAATCCCGCGGATGGGTGGCAACTGCCCCATAGCTGCGCCCGCCGCTCGCTCCTTCGATCCGGCCAGCCTGTCTCACCCTGCGTCTGGCGTTTGCTGACGTGCATGTCAGAAACGCCGGCCTGGAATGTCGCGGGGGGGAGGAGCGGATCAGGAAATGCAGGCCGGATGTCGGGTGTGCCGGTGAACCGGTGGTTCGCATTTTGCCCTTTGTGACGATCTGGCGGGCCACCCGCCGCGCATCTGACAGGTGATCGGCCCTGGCGGACAATCTGCCCTGCGGCGGCTCCGACATGGCGAAAGCCGGCGAGGATCTCGCTAGACGGCGCGATGTCGTTTCCATACGCTTTCACCATGGTCACAATCTGCCCGCGCCAGGCCTGTCGCCGTTGCAACGCAGGCCTTTTCAGGCCGGCAAGCTGAAAGCCCGACCGGGTTCATGCAACCTTTGCAATGAAAACCGACCTGGTTCCAATTTGCCTGCCATGCGATCCTCTCTCGATCTGCGCCCCGCGCCGGGCCGGGGGAAGGGATGGGCAACGATGCAAAGAATTCGAACCGAGGCGCAGATCATCGGGATCTTGCATGAACATCAGGCAGGCGCGGACTGTGCTGATCTCTGCCGCAAGCTAAATTCTTCGCATGGAAGACGAAGCAATCCGGACAGACGGTGTCGGAGTCCAGGCGGTTGCTGGCCGAGCACATGCCCGACTTAGCCGCGATGAATGAGCTGTTGTTAAATAATGGTGACGCCCGTCGTGAAGCGTGAGGCTGGCGCGCATCTGACGGTCCATACGGGGACGTCAGAATGGTGGATGTGCCAGATTGCCGGGGCGAACCGGAAGGATGGTGAGATATCAGTCGCAGCATGCGCCTGACATGCCGTTGCGTGGCTGGCTGAGGGACCTGGCCAATGAACGGCGCAGCTTCGGCTGCCGGCTTTGCAGCCAGGCAGGGTTAAAGGTTCGCTAACGCAAAGCGCGCCGCAAGGTGCCTGGCATTCGGGCGCGGGTCCTGGTAATGACCGGTTCGCCTGCGGGCGGCAGGTCCGGGTGTTGAACGTGATGGACGAGGCCACACAGGGCTGCCTTGCCGAAATCGCTTACAGCGCTGATCGAACGCCGCGGCAAGTCTGGCATGATTGTCAGTCAAAACGGGACAGAACTGACGTCGAACGCGATCCTGAAGTGGCGTCCGGACACAGGATCGAATGACACCATATCGCGCCGGGCAGGCCGATGCGGAACTGCTTCGTCGCAACCTTACCCATCCCCGTAACCTGATTGCGGCCTGGAGGACCAGCTACAATACCAAATGCCCTTACCCGACCCTCGGATACCAGACCTCTGCAGCATTCGCCCTGCACCTGACCGCCGCAATCGGCGCGAGTGATCACCGGGTTCCGGGCTGAGCCGGATGAAAGACCCACGGCAGATCACAATGCCCTCGTTTGGGTTGACCGGCAGATCCGGCGCCAGGTGTTTCGCCTTCAAGCCCCGTGAAAGGACAGAAATAACCGACGGCAGTCAATGCGGGGGCAATGCAGGTTTCTCCTCGACCGTCACTGCCTGAGCGCCCGCCCCTCGTCGTTTTAGGTGACGGGTGCGGAACTGCGGCTGGTATGTGGATCTCAGACCGCACGAGCCTGGTGCGGGTTTCTGGCCGGGATCTGAAATGCAGTTACGGAGATTTCAGAGGCGCTTGCCCGACCGCAACATCCCGGCCGGGGCGTCGTGCCGACTGCGGCAGGCCAGGCAGTCGCTTCGTCCTGGGTTTCGGACAATAAGAAGGAAGGCGCCGCGCGGCAGAGAGGCTGCCTGGTGAGAATGCAGGGGATCGGCCCCGCATCGAATAGCAGGTTTTCTCGCATCAATACGGCTGGCTGCTCCGGCTGAAGCGTTCCACGTCATCAGCTCTCTCGGAGAGTGCCGCCCGCAGTGAAAACTGCCGGTGAGAGAACAGATGCGCAGGGATCCCGAAGAGGCGGCGCGCCCCGTTTCGCGAAGCCTGCCTCCGGGCCAGCGCACCAGATGAAAACCCCCGCCAGTGGCGGGGGTTTTGCTTTATTCGGCCGTCAGGAGCGGCGGTTTCGATCCGGTGATCCGGGGTTTGACCGGCTCCTGGATCTGCAGCTCAATGGCGCCGTCTTTCACCACCACTTTCACCACACCGCCTTTTTGCAGATCACCAAACAGCAGCTCTTCCGCCAGCGGCTTCTTGATATGCTCCTGGATCACGCGGCCCAGCGGGCGGGCGCCCATCTTGTCGTCATAGCCCTTTTCGGCAAGCCATGCGGCAGCCTCGGAGGACAGTTCGATATGGACGCCGCGGTCGATAAGCTGCGCTTCCAGCTGGAGGACGAATTTCTCGACCACCTGCAGGATCACCTCTTTCGGCAACGCGCCGAAGGCCACGACCGCATCGAGACGGTTGCGGAATTCGGGGGTGAAGGTGCGCTCCACCGCCGCCGTATCTTCGCCGGTGCGCTTTTCGCGGCCAAAGCCGATGGCGGCCTTAGCCATGTCCGAGGCGCCGGCATTCGAGGTCATGATCAGGATCACATTGCGGAAATCGACTGCACGCCCGTTATGGTCGGTCAGCTTGCCGTGATCCATCACCTGCAACAGGATGTTGAAGACATCCGGATGCGCCTTTTCGATCTCATCAAGCAGCAGCACGCAATGCGGGTGCTGGTCGACGCCATCGGTCAGCATGCCGCCCTGGTCAAAGCCGACATATCCCGGAGGCGCGCCGATCAGACGGGAGACCGCGTGTTTCTCCATATATTCCGACATGTCGAAGCGCAGGAGTTCGACCCCCAGCGTATTCGCCAGCTGCTTTGCCACTTCGGTTTTGCCAACGCCGGTCGGACCGGTGAAGAGGTAATTGCCGATGGGCTTTTCAGGCTCGCGCAGACCGGCGCGGGCCAGTTTGATCGAAGCAGACAGCGCCTCAATCGCCTTGTCCTGGCCGAAGACCAGCCGCTTCAGCGTCTTTTCCATATCGCGCAGCACTTCTGCATCGTCTTTCGAGACGTTCTTCGGCGGGATGCGGGCGATCTTGGCCACCACGGCTTCGATCTCTTTCGTCCCGATCTGCTTGCGGCGTTTCGATTCCGACACGAGATGCTGCGCCGCCCCGGCCTCGTCGATCACGTCGATCGCCGA
The DNA here is from genome assembly GCF_030052995.1 of Gemmobacter sp. 24YEA27. Lineage (NCBI taxonomy): Bacteria > Pseudomonadati > Pseudomonadota > Alphaproteobacteria > Rhodobacterales > Paracoccaceae > Gemmobacter > Gemmobacter sp. 24YEA27. Next base: position 1,219,623 of record NZ_JASJPW010000001.1, read on the forward strand.
ATCCGGCAGTTTGCGGTCGTTGATATAGCGATGCGCCAGCTCGACAGCGGTTTTGATCGCGTCATTGGTATAGCGCAGGTCGTGATGCTCTTCGAAATGCGGCTTCAGCCCCATCAGGATCTTGATCGTGTCGGGCACCGAGGGCTCGTTCACGTCGATCTTCTGGAAGCGCCGGCTCAGTGCGCGGTCTTTCTCGAAATGCTGACGGAACTCCTTATAGGTGGTGGAGCCCATCGTGCGCAGTTTGCCGCCCTGCAATGCAGGTTTCAGCAGGTTCGAGGCATCCATCGCGCCGCCCGAGGTCGCACCGGCACCGATCACCGTATGGATCTCGTCGATAAACAGGATCCCGTCGGGGTGATCCTCCATCTCTTTGACGACCGCCTTCAGACGTTCCTCGAAATCGCCGCGATAGCGGGTTCCAGCCAGCAACGCGCCCATATCGAGCGAGAAGATGGTCGCACCCGACAGAACCTCGGGCACTTCACCGCGCACGATCTTCCAGGCGAGGCCTTCGGCAATCGCGGTTTTGCCCACCCCCGGATCACCCACCAGCAGCGGGTTGTTCTTGCGGCGGCGGCACAGGACCTGGATCGCGCGCTCGACCTCGGCTTCACGGCCGATCAGCGGATCGACCTCGCCCTTGCGCGCTTTGACGTTCAGATCGACGCAATATTTCGACAGCGCCGACTCTTTCGCCTCACCAGCCTCGGCTTTCGGGGTTTCCTGCGGCTCGTCTGCGCCCTGGATCGGGCGGGCCTCGCCAAAGGCGGGGTTCTTGGCCACGCCATGCGCGATGAAATTCACCGCATCATAGCGGGTCATATCCTGTTCCTGCAGGAAATATGCCGCGTTCGATTCACGTTCGGCAAAGATCGCGACCAGCACATTGGCGCCGGTCACTTCGGTGCGGCCCGAAGACTGCACATGGATCGCCGCGCGCTGGATCACGCGCTGGAAGGCGGCGGTCGGCACGGCTTCCGACCCTTCGACACTGGTGACCAGCGTCGAAAGATCCTCATCGACGAAATCGGTCAGCGTCTTGCGCAATTCATCCAGATCGACCGAGCAGGCTTTCATCACCCGCGCGGCGTCGGGTTCATCAATCAGGGCCAGCAAAAGATGTTCAAGGGTTGCCAGTTCATGACGGCGGGCATTGGCCAGAGCCAGCGCACCATGAATGGCTTGTTCGAGCGTGGACGAGAATGACGGCACTTGCCTGCTCCTGTTCCTCGGGGGCGGGGGGATTAGCAGTTCCTCTCCGACCGTGGCCTCATATAGTTAAAGATCGGTTTTATTCAGCGTACTTCAAGCGCAATCTGATCCCCCCCGCGAATTCTGTCTTTGGATTGCAGGAATGTGATACTTCCCGCTGCAATCGGATCAGAACCTGTCCTTACGCGCCCGGATTTCGGCGAAAACCACGTCATCGGGGGCATCGGGCAGGCCCACCGCCTGTTTCAGCTGCGGCAGATGCGCGCGCAGAAACGGATTGGTTGCCAGCTCGTCGGAAAGGGTGGAGGGCATCGGCAGGCGGCCTTCGCGGCGCAGCCCGGCCAGAGCTTCGATACGGGAGATAAGTGCGGAATTTTCTGGTTCAAGGGTCAGGGCAAAGCGCAGATTGCTGTCGAGGTAATCATGCCCCGATCCTACCAGCGTCCCGGGCGGCAAAGCGGCAAGTTTCGACAGGCTTTGCCACATCATGGGCGCGGTGCCCTCGAAAATGCGGCCGCAGCCCGCAGCCATCAGCGTGTCGGCGGTGAAAACAAATCCCGAAACCGGGAAATGATAGCTGACATGTCCCAGAGTATGGCCGGGGGTTTCGATCACGACCGCTTCTTCGCCGCCCACGCGGATATGGTCGCCTTCGGTCAGGGCGCGGTCGAGCGGCGGCAGGCGATGCACATCCTTTGCCGCGCCCAGCACCTTTGCGCCGGTGGCTGCGACAATGCCGGGCACGCCGTCAATGTGGTCCCAGTCGTGATGGGTGAGAAGGATCTGGCCAAGGGTCCAGCCGCGTTCCGCCAGCGCGGCCAGAACGGGGCCGGGTTCGGGCGCGTCGATCAAGGCGGTGTCTCCGCTTGCGGCATCATGCAGCAGGAAGGCAAAGTTGTCCTTGAGGCAGGGGATCGTTACCAGTTCGAGAGCCATAGCTTTTCCTTTTCCTGCCGCTAAGATGGGCGGTCTGTATCGCCGCTGGGCCAATATCTGCTTCAGTTCACCTTTATCCGCTGCAGTTCACCAGAGGGAGCCAGCAACCGCAATGCACCTCGACGTGCAGGATCTGAGAGATTTCTACTACCGCACCCAGCTTGGCCGGGTGGCGCAGCGTGCGATCCGTGATCAGCTGATCCGGATGTGGCCGGCTGGCGCCGGGCAGATGGCGGGACAGACGGTTGCAGGCTTTGGCTTTGCGGTGCCACTGTTGCGCCCCTGGCTGGAGGAGGCGCGTCGGGTGATCGGGCTGATGCCGGGCCAGCAGGGCGTGATGCCCTGGCCTTCGGGAATGCCCAATGTCTCGGTCCTGTGCGAGGAATCCGCCTGGCCCATATCGACCGGATTTGTCGACCGCCTGGTGCTGATGCATGGGCTGGAGACATCGGACCAGCCGCCATCGGTGCTGGAAGAGGCGCATCGCGTGCTTGGCCCTGGCGGGCGCGCGGTGTTTGTGGTGCCGAACCGTTCCGGTCTCTGGGCGCGGCGCGACGGAACGCCCTTTGGCTATGGCCGCCCCTATTCCGGCGCGCAGCTCGAGGCGCAGCTGCGGTTACATGGCTTCACCCCCGAACGCAGCGCGACCGTGCTGCATGCGCCGCCAAGCCAGGCGCCCTTCTGGCTCAGGACCGCTGATCTGTGGGAACGGATGGGCCGCCGCCTGCCCTGGCTTTCCGGGGGATCCTGATCGTCGAGGCGACCAAGCAGGTCTATGCGCCGACACGAGGCGGGCTGAAAGCAGTGGTGACGCGGCCCCTGAAGGTGCTGGAAGGGGTGCGGGGTGGCCCGCCGCCGGAACCTGCGCTGAACAATATCACCACCGGAAGGATCACAACCGGAAGGATAAAGACCGGCAGGACTCCGGCTGCTTCGACCGCCGCGACGGGCGTGACGCCGCCTTGCCGCGACTGAATTTGGCGCTGCAGCCGAGTGCTTTGCCAGCCAAGAGAAACCCCGCCTGAGGCCGCTGTCGGGCGCTGATGTGATTCTGCCCGAACGGGTGGGCGAATGGGCGGGGCCGCGTCAATCAGGCGCAGTGACCCGCTACAAAGAGTCGCAGCCCCGCGCCCCGCGCCCGGCTGGCGCAATATCGGGGTCGAAACCCTCACGAAAGCGCGACTGACAAGGTTGCGGGGTTGGTCATGCTCTGTTAATGACGCCCGCGACAGCGGATACAAAGGTCTCCCTTTGTCCATGGCGCACGCACGATGGCGACGCCGGTGGTCGGGCAGGGTGAGACCGGATAGATGGGAAGGACGACCGTGGCGGAATCAGCTTCGATCTCTCAGGGCATTGCCGCGCGATATGCCACCGCGCTTTTCGATCTGGCGAAAGAAGGGGGCGCGCTGAAAGCCGTTGAGGCCGATGCCGCAGCGCTGACCGACGCCCTTGCCGTGTCGCCCGATCTGGGCGCCATGATCGCCTCGCCGGTTGTGTCTCGCGAAGAGCAGGCCAACGCCATTGCCGCAGTGGCAAAGGCGATGAAACTCGACGCGCTGACCGCGAACACGCTGGGCCTGATGGCCGACAAGCGCCGTCTCTTCGTGCTGCCGCAATTCCTGACGGTGCTGCGCACTCAGATCGCGAAAGAAAAAGGCGAAGTGACCGCCGAGGTGACCTCGGCTGTGGCTCTGACCACCGAGCAGGTCACAAAGCTGACCGCCACGCTGAAAGCTAAGGTCGGCAAGACCGTCAAACTGAACGCAACCGTCGATGAAAGCCTCATCGGCGGTCTTATCGTCAAGCTGGGCTCGACCATGATCGACACGTCGGTCAAGTCGAAGCTCGCTTCCCTGCAGAATGCTATGAAAGAGGTTGGGTGATGGGAATTCAGGCTGCTGAGATCTCTGCGATCCTGAAAGAGCAGATCAAGAACTTTGGCAAAGACGCTGAAGTGACCGAAATCGGTCGTGTGCTTTCCGTCGGTGACGGTATTGCGCGCGTTCACGGGCTGGACAATATCCAGGCCGGCGAGATGGTCGAATTCCCCGGCGGCATCCGTGGCATGGCGCTGAACCTTGAAGTCGACAACGTTGGTGTCGTTATCTTCGGTTCCGACCAGGACATCAAAGAAGGCGATACCGTAAAGCGCACCAAGTCCATCGTGGACGTGCCGGCTGGTAATGCTCTGCTGGGCCGCGTTGTTGACGGCCTTGGCAACCCGATCGACGGCAAAGGCCCGATCGCAGCAACCGAGCGCCGCGTGGCCGACGTCAAAGCCCCGGGCATCATCCCGCGTAAATCGGTGCATGAGCCGATGGCGACCGGCCTTAAGGCCATCGACGCGATGATCCCGGTTGGCCGTGGCCAGCGCGAGCTGATCATCGGCGACCGTCAGACCGGCAAGACCGCTGTGGCGCTCGACACCATCCTGAACCAGAAGTCCTATAATGAGGCTGCTGGCGACGACGAGTCGAAGAAGCTCTACTGTATCTATGTCGCTATCGGGCAAAAGCGCTCGACCGTGGCTCAGCTGGTGAAAAAACTCGAAGAGACCGGCGCGCTGGCTTACACCATCGTTGTGGCCGCGACGGCTTCGGACCCGGCACCGCTGCAATACCTGGCGCCTTATTCGGCGACCGCTATGGCAGAATTCTTCCGCGACAATGGCCGTCATGCCCTCATCATTTATGATGACCTTTCCAAACAGGCTGTGGCTTACCGTCAGATGTCGCTGCTGCTCCGCCGCCCGCCGGGCCGCGAAGCTTATCCGGGCGACGTGTTCTACCTGCACTCCCGCCTGCTGGAGCGTTCGTCGAAGCTGAACGAAGATTTCGGTTCGGGCTCGCTGACCGCGCTGCCGGTGATCGAGACCCAGGGCGGCGACGTGTCGGCCTTTATCCCGACGAACGTGATCTCGATCACCGACGGTCAGATCTTCCTTGAGACCGAACTGTTCTACCAGGGCATCCGCCCGGCTGTGAACACCGGTCTGTCGGTGTCGCGTGTGGGCTCTTCGGCTCAGACCAATTCGATGAAAACCGTGGCTGGCCCGGTGAAACTGTCGCTCGCCCAGTATCGCGAGATGGCGGCTTTCGCACAGTTCGGCTCCGACCTCGACGCTTCGACCCAGCAGCTCCTGGCCCGCGGTGCGCGCCTGACCGAGCTGATGAAACAGCCGCAATATTCGCCGCTGACCAATGCTGAAATCGTCGCCGTGATCTATGCGGGCACCGCCGGTTTCCTCGACAAGGTCGCCGTGAAAGACGTCGGTCGTTTCGAGGCTGGTCTGCTGGCTTATCTGCGCGGCCCGAAAAAAGAGATCCTCGACTGGCTGACCACCGCCGATCCGAAGATCAAAGGCGCAGACGAGACCAAGCTGAAAGACGCTATCGCGGCATTCGCCAAAGACTTCGCATAAGAGCCCTGAAGGAGAAGGCAGATGCCCAGCCTTAAGGACCTTAAAAACCGGATCAACAGCGTTAAGAATACGCGGAAGATCACCAAGGCGATGCAAATGGTCGCCGCTGCCAAACTGCGCCGTGCGCAGGAGGCAGCGGAAGCCGGTCGCCCCTATGCCGAACGGATGAACGCGGTCATGACCTCGCTCGCCGGCGGCGTGGCCGGATCGGAAGGCGCACCGCGCCTTCTGGCCGGCTCTGGCAAAGACCAGACCCACCTTCTGGTGGTGATGACGGCAGAGCGCGGGCTGTGCGGCGGGTTTAACTCGTCCATCGCCAAACTGGCGCGGACCCATGCCCAGGAGCTGACCGCTCAGGGCAAGACGGTGAAGATCCTCACTGTCGGCAAAAAGGGCCGCGAACAGCTCAAGCGCGACTGGGCGCATGCCTTTGTCGGCCATATCGACCTGTCGGATGTCAAACGCGTGGGCTATGCCAATGCGGCGGATATCGCGCGTCAGGCGACGGCTTATTTCGACAATGGCGAAGCCGATGTGGTCACGGTGTTCTTCTCGCGCTTCCAGTCGGTGATCAGCCAGATCCCGACCGCGCAGCAGATCATCCCGGCGAAGTTCGAAAGCGCGGAAGGGGCGGCATCGTCGCTCTATGATTACGAGCCTTCGGAAGAGACCATTCTCGCCGACCTGCTGCCGCGCAACATCGCGACCCAGATCTTCACCGCTCTCCTTGAAAACGGCGCCTCCGAGCAGGGCGCGCGGATGTCCGCAATGGACAACGCGACCCGCAACGCCGGCGACATGATCAACAAGCTGACCATCCAGTTCAACCGGAGCCGTCAGGCAGCGATCACCAAGGAACTCATCGAAATCATCTCGGGCGCTGAGGCGCTCTGACGAACCCGGAGTATTTGAACAATGGCTAAAGCACCGAAAGCTGCCGCCACGGGTAAGGTTACCCAGGTCATCGGCGCAGTTGTGGACGTTCAGTTCGAGGGCGCTCTGCCCGCCATTCTGAACGCGATCGAAACCGAGAATAACGGCAAGCCCCTGGTTCTCGAAGTGGCTCAGCACCTTGGCGAGAACACCGTTCGCGCCGTGGCTATGGACGCGACCGAAGGTCTGGTTCGTGGCGCCCCGGTGAAAGACCTCGGCGCGCCGATCTCGGTGCCCGTTGGCACCGCGACGCTCGGCCGCATCCTGAACGTCATCGGCGAGCCGGTCGACGAAAAGGGTCCGGTCAATACCGAGACCCGCCGCGCGATCCACGCCCCGGCCCCGGATTTTGCACAGCAATCGACCGCGACCGAGATCCTCGTGACCGGCATCAAGGTCATCGACCTGCTGGCGCCTTACACCAAAGGCGGCAAGATCGGCCTCTTCGGCGGTGCCGGCGTGGGCAAGACCGTTCTGATCATGGAACTGATCAACAACATCGCGAAAGTGCACTCGGGTGTGTCCGTGTTCGCAGGCGTTGGCGAACGGACCCGTGAAGGCAACGACCTTTACCACGAGATGATCGAATCGGGCGTTATCGTTCCGGACGATTTGGAAAAGTCGAAAATCGCCCTTGTTTACGGCCAGATGAACGAGCCCCCGGGCGCGCGTATGCGGATCGCTCTGTCGGGTCTGACCATTGCGGAACAGTTCCGCGACGAGACCGGCGCAGACGTTCTGTTCTTCGTCGACAACATCTTCCGCTTTACCCAGGCCGGTTCGGAAGTGTCCGCACTTCTGGGTCGTATCCCGTCCGCTGTGGGCTACCAGCCGACGCTGGCGACCGATATGGGCGCGATGCAGGAACGCATCACCTCGACCAAGAACGGCTCGATCACCTCGGTTCAGGCCGTTTACGTTCCGGCCGATGACCTTACCGACCCGGCCCCTGCAACCTCGTTCGCCCACCTTGACGCGACCACGGTTCTTGACCGTTCGATCTCGGAAAAAGGCATCTACCCGGCTGTGGACCCGCTGGGTTCCACCTCGCGTCTGCTCGACCCGCTGGTCATCGGCGAAGAGCATTACAACGTCGCAACGAGCGTCCAGCGCGTTCTGCAGAAGTACAAGTCGCTGCAGGACATCATCGCCATCCTCGGCATGGACGAACTCAGCGAAGACGACAAGCTGACGGTGGCCCGCGCCCGTAAGATCGAGCGTTTCCTGTCGCAGCCCTTCGACGTGGCAAAGGTCTTCACCGGCGCAGACGGCAAGCAGGTTCCGCTGGAAGACACCATCGCCTCGTTCAAGGCAGTTGTGGCCGGTGAATATGACCACCTGCCGGAAGCGGCCTTCTACATGGTCGGCGGCATCGAAGAAGTGAAAGCCAAGGCTGCCAAACTCGCTGCGGCAGCGGCATAAGGGGGCGACATGGCAGGCAATCTGCAATTCGACCTTGTAAGCCCCGAACGGCGTCTCGCTTCGGTCTCTGCTACCGAAGTGCAGATCCCCGGCGCTGACGGCGATATGACGGCGATGGAGGGGCACAGCCCCACCATCACCACGCTCCGCCCCGGCATCCTGCGCGCGGTGACCTCGGAGGGCGTGAAGTCCTACATCGTCACCGGCGGCTTCGCGGATATCTCGCCCACCGGCGTGACCGTGCTGGCCGAGCGGGCGATCCCGGCGGAAGAAGCCAGCAGCACGATCCTCGACGAGATCCTCGCCGAGGCGCGTTCGCTGGCCGATGCCGCGCTGCCCGAAGACAAGGCCCAGGCCGAGAAGAACGTCTCGGATGTGGCAGCCTTGCGCGACGCGGTGCAAAAGCACTGAGACCCCTGCTGTCCCGGGGCAGTGGAAAAAACAGCAAAAGGCTCCTTCTGCGGAAGGAGCCTTTTCTTTTTCACCGGGGTTTCGCTTATAGTCCGGGCAGCTAATTCTACTTTCGGCAGATCATGAAACGCTTCAACACACCTATAGGGGTTCAGCAGGGATCAAAGATCCTGTTCTCGGATTTTGCCGATGGCGGACAGATGTGGGTCGGCGAGGGCGAGCGGGAGACCCGCCAACAGATCACCTTTGCCCATCCCTATCTGGCGGTGCCGGTGGTGATGGTCGGGCTGTCGATGTGGGATATGGACAACCGCACCAACCTGCGCTGCGATCTCTCGACCGCGAACATTACCGGAAACGGTTTTCTGATCGTGTTCCGGACATGGGGAGACAGCCGCATTGCCCGCGTCAGGGCGGACTGGACCGCGATGGGCCAGATCCGCGATGACGAGCAATGGGACGTGGAATAGCGCGTTCAGCGCTGCTCCTGCGGCACCCAGCGGGGGAAGCGGCGCATCAGCGCGCCCGCCGCCCACCAGGAGGCGATTGCGATGACGGCCCCCGCATAGCCGTCCACGGCATAATGCCAGGCCAGAAGCACCGATCCGATCATGATCACCACCGAGAATCCGGTCATGATGCGCCCCAGCAGGCGGCTGTACTGATAGGCGTAAAGCGTCATCAGCACGGTCGAGGCCACATGCATCGAAGGGAAGGCCGAGATCCCGTTCAGACCAACTGGCCCGCTATAGAGCCACCACAGCGTGTCCTGCGGCTCCAGAGCCGAGATCGGTTGTGTTTTAGCATGCTCCGCCAAAAGCTGCATCAGCGGCACGAAATCATCGCCAAAACCGAACCGCTCGTAATAGACGGGGCCGACCGAGGAGAAGAGCGTGGCGATCAGATTGCCGCCAAATCCCCAGCAAAACACGAAGGCAATGAAATAACGGATCCGTGCGCGGGGCCGGGCGAGGCTGAAACAGGTGAAAACCAGGCTGAAATACAGCAGGAACATCCAGTAATTATAGGCGCCGGTGAACAGCGTCACGACCCAGGGATGCCCGAAAACCGTATGCAGCGCGACGCCGGGATCCATGCCGAAATGCAGGAAACGGTCAAGATCGGCCAGAGACGGATCCCAGGAGAAGGGATTGAGGATCGGGATGATCTTCTTCAGCTGCGCGAAGGACGCCATGATGGCGATGGCGATCACAAGACCGATCCCCGCAGTCACGATACGCTGAGGATCTGAAATTGCCTGCCGGATGTCGGCTTTGAACCAGGCCATCTGGTCGGCGGGCCGGACAACATAGCGCATATGCAGAAAGCGCCACATCAGCACAAGATAGACCATCCCCGGCACATGGTCGATAAACTTCCAGAACAGGGTCAAGCCTACCTGTGTATCCAAAGCTGGTGCATAGATTTCGGACAGACCGAGCGCGATCAAGACATAGACTGACACAAGGGCGATCAACAGCCCATGTTCGCGCAGGGTGGGTAAAACCAGCGGAGCGAATTTTCCTTCAGAATAAATTCTTGTATGTTGCATAATCGGCCTGCTGTGAGGTGAACAATCAAGTACCTCACATGCCTTTGTGTCGTGAAAAGGGCGAAAACGGGGTAAGCCGTTTCCGCCCTTCTGCTTCGGTCCCCGGGGGGCGTTCGCCTCTCAGCTGCGCGGATAAAGACCCTCATAGATCGGAACCAGGGTCTCGGTCTCGAACAGGGACGAGACCGACATGCCGCCCCAGATGTTCAGCACGGCCTGGGCAAACATCGGCGCGGTCGGCACGATGCGGATGTTCGGGCAGTTCAGCACTGCATCGGTCGGCGCGATGGAATCGGTGATCACCAGCGATTTCATCACCGACTTCGTCACCCGTTCGACCGCCGGGCCCGAGAGGACGCCATGGGTGATATAGGCATGAACCTCGGTCGCCCCGGCATTAATCAGCGTCTCGGCCGCTTTGCACAGGGTGCCGGCGGTGTCGCAGATGTCATCAACGATGATACATTTCTTGCCGCTGACATTGCCGATCACCGTCATCTCAGCGACTTCACCGGCCTTTTCCCGGCGCTTATCGACAATGGCGAGCGGTGCATTGATGCGCTTTGCGATCTCACGCGCGCGGGCCACGCCGCCGACATCGGGCGAGATGATCATCACATCATCCAGCTGTCCCTTGAAGTGATGCTCGATGTCGAGCGAGAAAATCGGGCTGGCATAGAGATTGTCGACGGGGATGTCGAAAAAGCCCTGGATCTGGGCGGCATGCAGATCAAGCGTCAGCACGCGGTCGACGCCGGCGGTCTGGATCAGGTTCGAGACCAGCTTGGCCGAGATCGGCGTGCGCGCTTTGGTACGGCGGTCCTGGCGGGCATAGCCGAAATAGGGGATCACGGCGGTGATCCGCGCCGCCGAGGACCGGCGCAGCGCATCAACCATGATCAGAAGTTCCATCAGGTTGTCATTCGCCGGGTTCGAGGTCGGCTGGATAACATACATATCCTCGCCGCGCACATTGTCGAACACCTCGACAAAGATCTCCTGGTCATTGAAGCGCTCGACCCTGGCGTCTACCAGGCTGATCGACATGCCGCGATGCATAGACATGCGGCGCGCGATGGATTTCGCGAGCGGAAGGTTGGCATTACCGGAAATAAGTTTCGGCTCGTTGATGGCGGCCATGATCTGGGGCTCCGTGTGGGCAGCGGAATCGGATGCGGGCGGGATAGCACCGAGGGAGGGCCGGGCAAAGGGGCGCGGCGTGCAATCCGGGGCTGCATATGGCCATGCCGTCACGAAAATGCCAAATGACGCATGTTCGCAACTGCGAATGTCCCTTTTGAGACCGCAATGAGGATCCCATGACCCCGTCTGACCAGCGCGCTGACCCCATCCTGCACAGAATCGCTGGCCATGAAACAGCGGTGCGGAGGTTCGGATCTGGCGCACGCCCCCTCCTGGCGCTGCATTGCAGCCTCGCGCATGGCGGGGCCTGGGCGGGTCTGGCACAGCTGTTGCCTGAGGTGACGGTTACGGCGCCCGACCTGCCGGGGCATGGGCAAAGCGCGCCGCCCGATGCGGATCTGCACGGGCTCGCAACCGCGATCGCGGCAGAGCTTGCGGCAGAGATCGGGGGCGGGGCGCCGGTCGATCTGATCGGCCATAGTTTCGGGGGCACTGTGGCGCTGCGTCTCACGCTGGAGCGCCCGGACCTCGTGCGCAGTCTGACCCTCGCCGAGCCGGTGCTCTTTGCCGCGGCAGAGGGGACGCAGGCTTTCGCTGAGAATTTTACGGCGCATGGGCGGGTGACTGATCTCGGCGCGCAGGACATTGACGCGGCGGCTGCATTGTTTCACAGGGCCTGGGGCGGTGGCATCCCCTTTGCCGCGCTGCCCGAGCGCCAGCGCCGCTATATGGCTGATCGCATGTATCTGGTGTTCAATCTGAACCCGATCCTGATGGAGGATGCGGCGGGGATGCTCGCGCCGGGCCGGCTCGAAGCCTTGCACATCCCGGTCCTCCTCGCCGAGGGCAGCGAAAGCCCGGCCATTGTGCCGGCAATCCTGGATACGCTGGCGGCGCGTATCCCGGGCGCGCGGCGGATCCGGGTCGCGGGGGCCGGCCATATGCTGCCGCTGACCCATCCCGAGCCGATCGCGCGCGCAATGCGAGAGCTGCTGGCCGGCGGCTGAGGGCCGGCCGGCGCTTCAGATCAGGGCGAGAAACCGGTCCACATCGTCAGGCGTAGTGGACCAGCCTGTGACGAGCCGCGCGCCCTCGTAACCGGCGCCATCCTCAGAGTAATAGCTCGCCCCGGCAGTGCGGAGCCGGTCGTGCAGACCGCTCTCCCAGGTCGTGAACATCAGATTGGCCTCGACGGGGCCCCGCAGCGAGACGCCGGGCTTTGCAGTAAGCCCTGCGGCAAGCCGCGCTGCCATGCGATTGGCATGCGCTGCAAGGTCGAGCCAGAGCCCATTCTCAAGCCAGGCCGACATCTGGGCCGCCAGAAAGCGGTGTTTCGACACCAGATGCCCGCTGCGCTTGCGTCTGAGCTGGAATTCCCAGGCGCGCGACGGATCGAACAGCACCACCGCCTCGACCCCCATACAGCCGTTCTTGGTGCCGCCGAGAGAAAGGATATCAACGCCCGCGCGCCAGCTCAGATCGGCCGGTGAGGCACCTGTCGCCACCACCGCATTGGCAAAGCGCGCGCCATCGAGATGCACCGGCAACCCGAACTCACGCGCCACGGCACAAAGCGCCGCGGTCTCGGCAGCGGTATAAACCGTACCGGCCTCGGTGACGTTGGTCAGCGAGACCGCGCCGCGCTGAACGCTGTGCACGCCACCCGTGCCATGGGCCGCGATCACGGCCCGCAGCGCGTCGGGTGACATGCGGCCATGCGCGCCGGGCACCGGCACCAGCTTGGCGCCATGGGTGAAAAACTCGGGCGCGCCGCATTCGTCCCGGGTGATATGGGCCAGCTCATGCGCGAAAATCGCGCTCCAGGGCGCGGTAAGCACCGCCAGGGACAGCGCATTGGCGGCGGTGCCGGTCGGGACCAGGGCGATTTCGGCCTCGGGCGCGTCGAACACCTCGCGGATCTGCGCGGTCAGCCGCGATGTCAGCGGGTCATTGCCGTATCCGGGCGCCTGGCCCTCATTGGCGCGCATCAGCGCGGTCATGATCTGCGGCGCCACGCCGGAGCAATTGTCAGAGGCGAAATGCATCACTCTTCCTCATCGAGAAGATAATCTTCCCAGTCTTCTTCGGGGACGGTCAGCTCGGATACGGTGTGGCCACGGATCGTCGGGCCGAGCGTATGGGTGCTGTCCGGGTCGCCGGTGAGCAGCGGGTGCCAGTCGGGAAGCGGCTCGTTGTAGTAAAGGCGCTTATAGGCGCAGGTTTCGGGCATCCAATACGCGGATTTCGCGAGCGTCTTCGGCGTCAGGAAAACGCATTCCGGCACATGTTTCTTGCGGTTGGGGTAATCCGAGCACAGGCAGCTCGCATTGTCGAACAGGCGGCAGGCGACGCGGGTGAAGACCAGCTCGCCCGTATCCTCGAATTCCAGCTTGTTCAGGCAGCATTTGCCGCAGCCGTCACAAAGCGCCTCCCATTCGGCAGGCGTCATCTTGGTGAGCGGGACGGTTTCCCAGAAACGGGGGCGCAGGCTGGACATAGGCGCTATTTGATCCCGCGCACCGCGAATGGAAAGGGGGGCCCAAAAATCTTTGCAGATTTTTGGACCGGTTTCTGTACAGAAACCGCGGCGTCAGCCTGCAGCGAGCACCGCCCGCGCCTGATCGCAGTCCTCGTTCATCTGAGTGATCAGGGCCGGCAAGCCGTCGAATTTCAGCTCTGGCCTCAGGAATTCCACGAGCGCCACCGAAAGGTGGCGGCCATAGAGATCCCCCTTGAAATCCAGCAGATAGGTTTCAAGATTCGGCGCCACGCCGTTGAACATCGGCCGTACACCAAGGCTCGCGGCCCCCATATAGCTGCCTTCCTGTGGGCCCGAAAGCACATCGACCCTGACCGCATAGACCCCGAAACGTGGCAGATGCAGACCGGTCAGATCCATATTCGCGGTCGGGAAGCCCAGCTCTCGGCCGCGTTTCTCGCCATGGATCACCGCGCCCTCGATCCGGTGCAGGTGCCCCAGCATCGCCGCTGCATCGCCAGGTCGCCCCTCGCTCAGCGCATCGCGGATCGCGGTCGAAGAAATGCCGATCCCGCCTTGTTTCAGCAAAGGCGCGATGGTGGTGGTAAAGCCATATTTCTCGCCCAGCCGCTTCATGTCTTCGGCGCGGCCGGCGCGGCCCTTCCCGAAACAGAAATCCTCGCCGATCACCACATGGCTGATGCCAAGGCCCTCGGCCAGCACCTTATGCGCGAATTCCTCGGGCGTCAGTGCCGCAAGGCCTGCATTGAAGGGCAGCTGGAACAGATGTTCGACCCCGAGCTTTGCCAGCCGGTTCGCCCGCGCCTCGGCATTCATCAGCCGGAACGGGCCCGCATCGCGCTGGAAGAACTGGCGGGGATGCGGCTCGAAGGTCACGATCCCCAGCGGCGCCGGCCCCCGGGCCAGGTCGATCACCGCCTGATGCCCAAGATGCACGCCATCGAAATTGCCAAGGGCGCAGGAGGTTCCACGGCCCGCAGCGTCAAGCCAGTGCCAGTCCTGATGAATCTGCATTCTTCCCCGCAGGCGTTTCGGCCACGGCGCAGATCATCTGGCCTCAGATTGTCCTGCGTCAGGCCCGGTCAGTCGAATTTACGGCTTGGCGCCAGAACGACGGCCTCACCCTTCAGGACCGTTGTTTTACCGACAGATGCGGTGGTTTCAAGGGTAACCCGCCGTTTCGCGTGATCAATCGCCAGGACCGTTACTTCCGCGGTCACCATATCGCCCGGGCGGACGGGGGCCATGAACTTCAGGCTCTGGCCCAGATAGACGGTGCCATGGCCAGGAAGCTGTTCGCCGATCACCGCCGAGATGAGACCCGCCGTCAGCATGCCATGCGCGATGCGACCCTGGAAAATCGTGTCCCGGGCATACGAATCATCCAGATGCACCGGGTTGCGGTCGGTCGAGACCTCGGCAAACAGTTCGATATCGCGGTCGGTGATCTGTTTCGTCAGGCTGCGGCGCATCCCGATTTCGAGATCCTCGATACAGATCGTGCCGCGCGGCTGATTATGGCTGTGGTCGAACATCATGGCTGATCCTGTGGGGACGAATCCTT
This sequence comes from Gemmobacter sp. 24YEA27, assembly GCF_030052995.1. Classification (NCBI taxonomy): domain Bacteria; kingdom Pseudomonadati; phylum Pseudomonadota; class Alphaproteobacteria; order Rhodobacterales; family Paracoccaceae; genus Gemmobacter; species Gemmobacter sp. 24YEA27. The sequence continues at coordinate 1,234,723 of NZ_JASJPW010000001.1, forward strand.
TCCGTCAGCCACAGGAGTAGCAGCTGCTGCGACGCAGAGCAATCTGCGGCGCAAGTAATTTACGATTGGTGGCTGTAAAACGGAATTAAATTACTGCCTCGATTCCTTGCGCGGGCTCAGGCCAATGCGGGAATCGAAAAAAGCGGCGCCTGTTGCTGCTCTGCGAGCCAGGCGTTCAGCCGCGCAGGGTCGGGATGCTGCGCATCGGTGCCGAATTCTTCGGCATGGATTCCGCCGGTGATGAACAGCGCGTCCAGATCCTCGGCCCCGGCGCCCCGGATATCGGTCGGCAGCCCGTCGCCGATGCAGAGGATGCGCATGTCATCGCGCCCGGTCAGCGCGGCCAGCCGGCGGCGCGCCAGATCATAGATCGGCGGATGCGGCTTACCGAAATACAGCGTCTCGCCGCCCATTTCCTCATAGGCCTGGGCCAGTGCACCGGCGCAATAGATCCGCCGGTCTCCCCAGTCGACAATGATATCGGGATTGGCACAGAGCATTTTGAGCCCGTTGGTCTTCGCCAGCAGCAGCTCGGCCCGATAATTGGCGGGTGTCTCGGTCAGGTCATCCCTGAGACCGGTGCAGACGATGCCCTCGGCCTCGGCCAGCGGCACGAGGGTAATCGGGGCCTCAACCGCCGCCAGTCCGGCAAGATCGGCGGCAAAGGTGGTGAAGAAGGACATGTCCTTTTCCGCGCCAATATGAAACACGCGCCGCCCGACCGCGCCGGTCAGGAGCCCGAACTGCGCCGAATCGCCCGAGGTGGCAATCTCGTCCCAGGCATCGCGCGGCACGCCGATCCGGTCGAGCTGCGCGATCACCGCTTCTTTGGGGCGCGGCGAATTGGTCAGAAGCAGCACCGTCACCCCGCTGGCCCGCGCGGCCTGCAGGGCTGCGACTGCGGCCGGGAAGGCCACTTCGCCATTATGCACACAGCCCCAGAGATCGCAAAACAGCGCGTCGTAACTGCCGCTCACTTCGGCAAGAGACGGGATCAGGGTGGTCCGGGGCGGCAGAGACATGGAGCGCATCCTTTCAAAAGGCAGGTCAAGGCATAGGCGAGCCAGGCCGGAATGGCAAAGGCCACAATGCTGCCCGCAGCATCGTTGAGGTCGGGAGCGGCGGCTTACGCTTGCTCCTGTCGGAACATGCGCTATAGGACCGAAAGACACCGGCAGAGGGCCGGCTACCACGGGGCCGGCACCCACAGGGTCGGATCCCACAGGGCTGAAACGGGGGCGTCATGCCGGAAGACACCGTAACTGTCGGCATCATTATGGGGTCTCAGTCCGACTGGGCCACGATGAAAGAGGCCGCGCTGATCCTTGATGAGCTGGGGATCCCCTATGAGGCGAAGATCGTCTCGGCCCATCGCACGCCGGACCGGCTCTGGGAGTATGGCAAGTCGGCCGTGTCGCGCGGGCTGAAGGTGATCATCGCGGGGGCGGGTGGTGCGGCGCATCTGCCGGGGATGATGGCGTCCAAGACCCGGGTGCCGGTGATCGGTGTGCCGGTACAGACGAAAGCGCTTTCGGGGGTCGACAGCCTTTATTCGATCCTCCAGATGCCGAAGGGCTTTCCGGTCGCGACCATGGCAATAGGTGCAGCAGGCGCGGCCAATGCCGGGCTGATGGCGGCGGGGATCCTTGCCGTGTCAGATGCGGGCATTGCGGCGCGGCTTGACGCCTGGCGGGCGGAGCTTTCCGCCTCTATCCCGAGGAGCCGAAAGATGACTGACGCGTTGAAGCCGCTGGAGCCCGGCGCGGTGATCGGCATTCTGGGCGGTGGCCAGTTGGGGCGGATGCTTTCGGTTGCGGCGAGCCGGCTGGGCTATGTCACCCATATCTTTGAGCCGGGCGCGGCACCTGCGGGGCATGTGGCGGCCCGCGTCACCACGGCGCCCTATGAGGATCTCGATGCGCTGCGGGCTTTCGCCGAAAGCGTCGATGTCGTCACCTATGAATTCGAGAATGTGCCGACCGCCGCGCTGGATGCGATCGAAGAGGTGCGCCCGATCCGCCCCAATCGCCGGACGCTGGCGATCAGTCAGGACCGGATCACCGAAAAGCAGTTTCTGACCGGCCTTGGCCTGAAAACCGCGCCTTTTGCGCAGGTCGACAGCCATGCGGATCTGGTTGCGGCCGTCGCGCGCCTTGGTGTGCCTTCGATCCTCAAGACCACACGCTTCGGTTATGACGGCAAGGGTCAGCTGCGGCTGGCCCCGGAGACCGACCTCGCCGCCGCCTGGGCGGGCATGGCGGGGGCGCCTTCGGTGCTGGAAGGTTTTGTGTCCTTCGAGCGCGAGATTTCGGTGATCGCGGCCAGGGGCGCGGATGGTCAGGTTGCGGCCTTTGACCCGGGCGAGAATGTGCACAGTGAAGGCATCCTGCGGACCACGACGGTTCCGGCCCGGATCTCTCCGGCCCTGCGCAGCGATGCGGTGCTGATCGCGGCGCGGATCCTCAATGCGCTGGATTATGTCGGCGTAATGGGGGTGGAGCTGTTTGTCACCCGTGAAGGGCTGCTGGTGAACGAGATCGCGCCAAGGGTGCATAATTCCGGCCACTGGACACAGCAGGGCTGTGTGGTGGATCAGTTCGAACAGCATATCCGCGCGGTGGCCGGTCTCCCCCTCGGGGATGGCACCCGCTACAGCGATGTGGTGATGGAGAACCTGATCGGCGCCGATGTCGAACGCTTGCCGGAGCTTTTGCGCGAAAGCGGCGTGGCGGTGCATCTTTACGGCAAGGGCGCCTGGCGCGCGGGGCGCAAGATGGGCCATGTAAACCGGGTCGTGAAGGCCTGACGGTTCCGGCCGGGGCGCATACAGGACTCATGGCGGGCCTACCGCGGGCGCATTCACGTCAGGAGGAAGCGGCTCCGTTTCGCGCGCGAACCGGCCCTGGGCGAGGAAATGCAGGGTCTGGCGGATGACGCCGGGCGCGAACATCATCCAGGTATGGCTGACGGGAAGGGTGATATGATCGCTCATGCCCGCGAGCCTGGTGCTGGCGACGCTGACCTTTCCATCATCTTCGCCCGGGATCAGCGATGAGAACCAGGGGCTGACAGAGCGGCTTCCGGCGATAATCCCCAGCGGGTAATCGGCAGGCGGCAGCCGGTTCGGCCAGCTGTCAGGGGCGGTGCCAAGCGAAAGCCCCGCCGGCCCGTTCACCCAGCGAAACGGTGCGAGCGCGCCGAGCCGGTCGACGATTTCCGATCCGTGATTGGGCGGCGCCAGCATCACGACGCGGCCGGGCGGCGGCAGCGTATTGCGGCTGAGCCAGTCGCGCAGCAGGATCCCCCCATCGAATGCGTCACCGCATGAAGCGGCCGCCCCATCTCCAGCGCCGCGCCCAACTGGCGGTCCAGAAGCGCGGGCAGCGCGGCAACCGCCATCCTGGTCGAGGGATAGGCGATATTCACCACCTCATATCCGGCTGCCTTCAGCCGCAGCGCGATGGGCAGCAGCGAGCGCTGCGATCTGGCAAGGCCATGGATCAGCGCGACGGTCTCATGGCGCGCGCGGCCGGGGGCAGGCCGCAAAGCGGGCCGGGGCAGGCTGCCTTGCCTCAGCATTCAGGCGACCCCGTATCGCCCTCGCCCCGCGCCTGGCCGTCGCGCGCCGCTCGGGCAAGCGCAATAAAGCGGCGGCGGAATTCGGCGATCTCGCGTTCGTCCAGCTCTTCCAGATCCATCAGCGCGTTATGGGCGCCCTGGGTTGCCCGGATCAGCTCGTCCAGCTTCAGCTGGATGGCGGCTGTGTCATGGTCCTGGCTGTTCTGGATCAGGAAGACCATCAGGAAGGTGATGATGCTGGTGGCGGTATTGGCGACCAGTTGCCAGGTGTCTGACCAGCCGAAAAACGGCCCGGTGATGCCCCAGGTCAGCACGAAACCGGCGGCCATCAGCAGCGTTGCGGGGCGACCACAGGTCCGGGCGCAGCTTCGGGCGACGGTGGCATAGCTCATGACGATCATTCCCCGGGCAACTGGTGATCGGGTCAATCTGGGGCAGAGGAAGGCTCTGGACAAGATGCGTATTCCGGACGAGCCTTGCCCGGTTGGTGAGGGGGCAGAATGAGCCGGGCATTTGTAAATGAAGACGCCGGAGCGGACCGGCCCGATCTGCCGGAACTGCCGCTCTCAAAGCATCCGAATTATGTCACCCTGCGCGGGCTGGCGGATCTGGAGGCGCGGCTGACGGCGCGGCTGCGCGACCTTGCGGCCTTGCGGGCGCGGGCAGATCGGCTCGACAAGCTGCCCGAAGCGGCGGCTGAGCGCGATATCCGCTGGCTCGAGGCGCGGCTCGCTTCGGCGATCCCGGTCGATCCCGCCGCCCAAAGCACCGAAGAGATGGCCTTCGGTCTCCAGGCGCTGGTGGCGGATGAAACCGGCACTGAGACACTTTATGAGATCACCGGGGAAGATGAGGCGGATCCGGGCCAGGGCCGTATAGCACCACATTCCCCGCTTGCCCGCGCGCTGATCGGCGCGCGGCCCGGCGATGAGGTGACCTGGAAACGCCCCGCAGGCGATCTGACCCTTGAAATCCTGGCAATCCGCCGCCCGGCCGCGCCCTGACTTCCTCCTGACCTAAATACTCCCCCGCCGGAGGCGCCTGCCGCGACAGCGGCAAAGAAAAAGGGCGGCTCTGATGAGCCGCCCTTTCCAAAAGTCCCATGAGGGATGGATCAGAAATCCATGCCGCCCATGCCGCCGCCCGGCATTGCCGGAGCAGCACCTTTGTCGGCCGGCTTGTCAGCGATCATGGCTTCCGTGGTGATCAGGAGCGATGCGACCGAAGCAGCATTCTCCAGAGCGGTACGGGTCACTTTCGCCGGGTCGATCACGCCGAACGAGAACATGTCGCCATATTCTTCGGTCTGAGCGTTGAAGCCGAACGAGGTCGAGGAGGATTCGCGGATCTTGCCGGCAACAACCGCACCGTCAACGCCCGAGTTTTCCGAGATCTGACGCAGCGGCGCTTCCAGCGCGCGGCGGATGATCTGGATGCCAACGTCCTGGTCGGAATTGCCGCCCTTGAGGCCTTCAAGAACCTTGCCGGCCTGAACCAGAGCCACGCCACCGCCGACGATCACGCCTTCCTGCACCGCAGCGCGGGTTGCGTTCAGAGCGTCATCAACGCGGTCTTTGCGCTCTTTGACTTCGACTTCGGTCATGCCGCCGACGCGGATCACTGCAACGCCGCCAGCCAGTTTGGCCACGCGCTCTTGCAGCTTTTCTTTGTCGTAATCCGAGGTGGTTTCCTCGATCTGGGTACGGATCTGGGCCACGCGGGCTTCGATCTCGGCTTTCTCGCCAGCACCGTCAACGATGGTGGTGTTGTCTTTGTTGATCGAGACTTTCTTGGCGCGGCCGAGCATGTCGATGCCGACATTCTCGAGTTTCATGCCCAGATCGTCCGAGATCACCTGGCCACCGGTCAGGATCGCGATGTCCTGCAGCATCGCCTTGCGGCGATCGCCGAAGCCCGGAGCTTTGACAGCAGCGATTTTCAGGCCGCCGCGCAGTTTGTTGACGACGAGGGTCGCCAGAGCTTCGCCTTCGACGTCTTCTGCGATGATGATCAGCGGCTTTTGCGACTGGATCACAGCCTCCAGCAGCGGGACCATCGGCTGCAGCGACGAGAGTTTTTTCTCGTGCAGCAGGATGTATGCGTCTTCGAGATCCGCAATCATCTTGTCAGCGTTGGTGACGAAGTAGGGCGAGAGGTAGCCGCGGTCGAACTGCATGCCTTCGACAACCTCAACCGAGGTTTCCAGGCCCTTGTTCTCTTCAACGGTGATCACGCCTTCGTTGCCGACTTTCTGCATCGCGTCAGCGATGAAGCGGCCGATGGTGGCCTCGCCGTTGGCCGAGATGGTGCCGACCTGTGCAACTTCGTCCGAGTCTTTGACCGGGCGCGACGCCGCGCGGATTGCTTCGACGACCTTGGTGGTCGCGAGGTCGATGCCGCGCTTCAGGTCCATCGGGTTCAGGCCGGCTGCGACCGAGCGCAGGCCTTCCTTGATGATGGCTTGTGCCAGAACGGTAGCGGTGGTGGTGCCGTCGCCTGCTTCGTCATTGGTGCGCTGAGCGACTTCCTTGACGAGCTGAGCGCCCATGTTTTCGAACTTGTCCGAAAGTTCGATCTCTTTGGCAACCGACACGCCGTCCTTGGTGATGCGCGGAGCACCGAACGACTTTTCGATCACGACGTTACGGCCTTTCGGGCCCAGCGTCACTTTGACCGCGTCAGCGAGAACATTGACGCCGCGCAGCATGCGGTCACGAGCGTCGGTGGTGAATTTAACGTCCTTGGCAGCCATTATGCTGTCTCCTTGGATGTAAGTTTCAGGAAAAAGAAAGCGCGGCTCACGGCAAAAGCCGGAGCCAGCCCGTCATCACGAAATGATGCCGAGGATGTCGCTTTCTTTCATGATGAGCAGTTCTTCACCTTCGACGGTGACTTCGGTGCCCGACCATTTGCCGAACAGCACGCGGTCGCCAGCCTTGACGCTCGGAGCGATCAGCTCGCCCGAATCTTTGCGCGCGCCTTCGCCGGTCGAAACGATTTCGCCCTCAGCGGGCTTTTCTTTCGCGGTATCCGGGATGATCAGCCCGCCCTTGGTTTTTTCCTCGGACTGGACGCGGCGGACCAGCACGCGGTCATGCAGCGGTTTGAATGCCATCTGGTAACACTCCCTTAGGTTCCAGGTTGAATGCGATCAGCACTCACCCTGGGGGAGTGCTAACGGGACAACAGGTAGGTAAAGCCCTCTGGCCTGTCAACCGCTTCTTCCGGCTTTTTGTCTGCATTCTCGCCGCCGGTTCCGGCGTCTGATCCGGAGGCGCTGGAAAGCACGCGCGGAGACGTCAGCCGGGACATTCATGGGCGGCCTGCGTCTTGCCTTGGTCTTGCCGCGCTGAAATGTCAGTCTGGCCAGGGAACAGCGCCGCGCCGCGCGGCCTGTGCCCGTTCTGCCGCCCATTTTGCCGGAGCCCGTCATGAAGCATCTCGCCGTCGCAGCCTTTGCGCTTTTCGGGCTTGTCTCGCAGGCTGCGGCCTATTGTGCCGGGACCAATCTGGTCGACCAGATGCTGCCCGGCGATCTGAAAGAGATTCGCGCCCGCGCCGATGCCGTCCCCTTTGCACGCGGTAATTTCTGGACGGCTGAAAAAGAGGGTCGCGCGATGACCATCGTGGGCACTTATCATATTGATGATCCACGTCATATGTCGGTCATGGCCGCGCTGACCGGGCGTATCGCCGAGGCAACCGGGCTTCTGGTCGAGGCCGGTCCGGATGAGGAAGACGCGCTGATGCAGGCGATGGGTAAAAACCCGTCGCTCATGTTCATCACCGAAGGGCCGAGCCTGCTGGAACGCCTGCCGCGCGATACCTGGCGGCGGCTTTCCGAGGCGCTGGAGGCCCGCGGCATCCCGGGGGTTTTCGCGGCCAAGTTTCAGCCCTGGTATGCCACGGTCGTGCTGGCGATTCCGTCCTGCATGATCGCCGAACCCGATCTGAAAAACGGGCTCGACGCGCAGCTGATCGAGGCGGCCGGCGCGGCCGATGTACCGGTCCGGGCGCTGGAACCCTATGACACCCTGTTCACGATGTTCGGCGCCCTGAGCGAGGAACAGTCGATTGCCATGGTCGAGGCCTCGCTGGCGATGGAGGGGCAGTCTGAGGATATGGCGGTGACGATGGCAGATCTTTATTTCGAAGCAGATTCGCGGATGATCTGGGAGCTGAACCGGCTCTTCGCCTATAAGCAGCCCGGCTATACCAAAGACCAGGTCGATGCCGAGATGGCTGTGATGGAGGATGTGATGATGATCCGCCGCAACCGCGCCTGGATCCCGGTGATCGAGGCGGCGGCGGCAAAAGGGCCGCTGGTCGTGGCCTTTGGCGCGCTGCACCTCTCGGGCGAGGAAGGTGTGCTGAACCTGCTGGCCGAAAATGGCTGGATGATTTCCGAACTCGACCTGGCGGGGGGCGTATCGCCACCCTGATCGGCCGCTACTGTGCCGGCGCAGGCAGCATATAAGGGCAGGTCGTAAAGATATCCTGCTTAATCCGGCATTGTCCGGTCGACGCCGGGCAGTCACGGCGCTATTTCTTGCTCCGGGCCCACTGGCTGCCGCCGGGAGAAAACCGCGCCGCGGTCAGGCCATAGTCCCGGACCGGGCGGGATGATCAGATCCGAAGGATGTCGCCATGACGCGCAATACCGAAACGCTCCTTTTCATCGACGGCCAGTGGCGCGCGGGAACCGGGGGGAGGGCGATTCCCGTGATCAACCCGGCAACCGGCCGCCAGATCGGCACCGTGGCCCATGCCGCGCGCGAAGATCTTGACGCGGCGCTGGCGGCGGCAGAGCGCGGCTTCCGGATATGGAAAAACACCGCCGCCTTTGAACGTGGCAAGCTCATGCGCAAGGCGGCAAACCTTCTGCGCGACCGCGCCGATGATATCGCCGTGCTGATGACGCTGGAAAACGGCAAGCCGCTGGCGCAGTCAAAGGTCGAGATCGCCGGCGCCGCCGATGTGATCGACTGGTTCGCGGGCGAGGGCCAGCGCAGCTATGGCCAGGTGATTCCGTCGCGCGCCCCCGATGTGCTGCAATTCACAGTGAAACAGCCGGTTGGCCCTGTCGCGGCGTTTACCCCCTGGAACTTTCCGATCAACCAGATCGTGCGCAAACTCTCGGCCGCGCTTGCGGCGGGCTGTTCGTTCATCGTGAAGGCGCCCGAGGAGACCCCGGCCTCGCCGGCGGAACTGATCCGGGCCTTCCAGGATGCCGGTGTGCCGGCGGGGGTCGTGAACCTCGTTTTCGGTATTCCGGCCGAAATTTCCGAATATCTGATTCCGCATCCGGTGATCCGGAAAATCAGCTTCACCGGCTCGACCCCGATCGGCAAGCAGCTGGCGGCCCTGGCCGGGCTGCATATGAAGCGCGCGACGATGGAGCTTGGCGGCCATGCGCCGGTGATCGTGGCGGGCGATGCCGATCTCGACCTCGCGGTGTCGCAGATCGCGATGCATAAGTTCCGCAATGCGGGCCAGGTCTGCGTCTCGCCGACCCGCTTCCTCGTGCATGATGACCTCCACGCCGCCTTTACCGAAAAGTTCACCGATTATGCGGCAAAGCTGAAGGTGGGCGACGGCATGGATCCGGCCACCGAAATGGGGCCCTTGTCGAATGAACGCCGCATTCCTGCGCTGGAGGCACTGATCAATGATGCAGTTGAAAAGGGCGCACGCCTGACCACCGGCGGGCGCCGGATCGGCAATGAGGGCTGGTTCTTCGAGCCGACCGTGCTGGCCGATGCCCCCCTGTCGGCGCGGATCATGAGCGAAGAACCCTTCGGCCCAGTGGCGGTGATCAACCGCTTCTCGACCATCGACGAGGCGATTGCCGAGGCGAACCGGCTGCCCTTCGGTCTGGCCTCCTATGCCTATACCTCGGACACGGCGACCGCGACGCGGCTCGGGAATGAGATCGAGGCGGGGATGCTGACGATCAACCATCTCGGCCTCGCGCTGCCGGAAACCCCCTTTGGCGGCATGAAGGACAGCGGCTACGGCACCGAGGGTGGATCAGAGGCGATTGAGGCCTATCTCGAAACCCGTTTCGTGACCCGCAAAGGCTGACGCGGTCGGGGCCGCAGGTGCCGGATTTTGCTTTCCGTCGCTGCGGTCTCTGGAGCCTCTCTCAGTCATATGGCAAAGCTGCCTGCGGCGGCGGATGCCGCAGGAATGAGAGAGGTAATTACAAGTGAAACGGTTTTTGACGATCCTGGTCGTGGCAGTTTTCGCGGCCGTCGCAATGGTTGGCTATAGGTATGTGTCCTGGGTGAAAAACTGGACCGGCGCGGACACGCCTTTCGATGAGGTCGGGATCGATCTGCACAAATATATGCCGGGTTTCGTTCAGGACTGGGGCTGCGCCCGCCTCTTTGACGAATTCGGAGATAAAACCCTGCCGCCACATGGCTGTCGCGGCAAAGGCGGCTGGCCGTCGTAAGAAAGGGCGGGGGCTCTGCCCCCGCACCCCCGGGATATTTAAGGACAGATGAGGAAAGCGCTTTCATCTGTCCTTAAATATCCCCGCCGGAGGCTTTCGCATCCTGTCAGAGACGCGCGGGTTCGATGTCGTCGCAGGAGCAGAGGCCTCAGGTGACAAAAGTCTTCACCTTGCCTATAAGGCGCGGCGAAACTGAGCTCCTCCCGCAAGGAATCTGACATGACGATCAAGGTTTTTGGCCACAAATCTCCCGATACCGATTCCACCGGTTCGCCGATCATCTGGGCCTGGTATCTCTCGGAGATCAAAGGTGCCCCGGCGAAACCGTATCTGCTGGGCGAGCCGAATACCGAAGCCGCTTTCGTGCTGAAGCACTGGGATCTGGCGAAACCCGAGATCATCGCGGATGTGGCGGCGGGTGATGAGGTTGTGATCGTCGACACCAATAACCCGGCCGAGCTGCCGCCTTCGGTCAATGAGGCCTCGATCATCGGCATCATCGACCACCATATGCTGGTCGGCGGGCTGAAGACCAAAGCGCCGATCGACATCACCATCCGCCCGCTCGCCTGCACCGCCACGCTGATGCATGACCTGATCGGCGCAGATCTGGCCCGCGCGCCGAAAGCGATCAGGGGCGCGATGCTGTCCTGCATCCTGTCGGACACGCTGGAATTCCGCTCGCCGACCACCACGCCGCATGACAGGGCTGTGGCTGAGAAACTCGCCGCCGATCTCGGCATCTCGATCCCCGAATATGCCAGCCAGTTGTTCGAGGCGAAATCGGATGTCTCCGAATTCTCGGATGAGGTTTTGCTGCGGATGGACAGCAAGGAATACAATATCGGCGGCAAAGAGTTGCGGGTCTCGGTGCTGGAAACCACCGCGCCCAAAGTGCTGCTGGACCGTAAAGCCAGCCTGATGGCCTCGATGCCGGCGGTGGCAGAGGCCGATGGCGCCGATCAGGTTCTGTTGTTCATCATCGACATTCTGAAAGAGGAAGCCACGCTTCTGGTGCCGAATGATCTGGTGAAGACCATTGCCGAAGCCTCGTTCGGTGCGAAAGTCGAGGGCGACACGGTCGTACTGCCCGGGATCATGAGCCGCAAAAAGCAGATCCTGCCGTCGCTGAAGGTCTGAGCCGGGGCGTCCTGGCAAAGGAAAGGGCGGCCCTTCGGGTCGCCCTTTTCGCATTCACGCGGCGGCGGCCAGCGCAAGGCCATCGACCACCGCGGTAAAGGCCTCGGATCGGTGGATACGGGCCTCGGGCAGGATCTCTGTCGCGAGGTCGCTCACCAGCCGCATCAGGCTTGAGCCGCCGACAAGGATCACCGCGCCGATCTGATCCGCCCCGAGCCCGGACAGGCGCAGCGTCTCGCGGATCGCCTGGTCCAGCGCCATACGGTAATCGCGCAGCGCCAGATCCAGCGAGCCAAAGGAGATCGGTGCCGAAAGGCCCGGCTCGACAAACTCCATCGCGATGCGGGTCTTTGCCTCGCCACTATTGGCCGCGATCTTGCCACGCTCGACCGCGAAGGCCAGTTCATGGCCGAGTTCTTCGCTCAGCACGGTGGCGAGCCGTTCAAGCCGTTTGCGATCCACCGCAAGGCGCAGCATCGAGGCGACTTCGCGTCTGGTTTCCGGCGTGTAGAGGAAGGGGATCCGCGCCCATGTGGCAAGGTCGGAATAGATCGCATTCGGCACCGGCAAAAGCCCCGGCCCCATTTCGCGCTTCAGCTCGCCCCCCTGGCCAAGGCGCGGCATGACATGGGCGAGCGCGACGGAGTGGTCGAAATCGGTGCCGCCCAGCCGGATACCATGGCTGGCGAGGATATCGACCTTGCCGCCTGCCGCGCGGAAGACGGTGAAATCCGAGGTGCCGCCGCCGATATCAATGATCAGACCGGTCTGATCGCCGATCTCTTGCTGGCAGGCCCAGGCGGCGGCTTCGGGTTCGGCCAGGAAGTCAACATCGGTGAAGCCGGCGGCGAGGTAACAGGCGCGCAGATCGGCAAGGGCCTGGGCGTCGCGACCAGGGTCATTGCTGTGGAAATGCACCGGGCGACCAGACAGAACACGGTCGGGGCAGGCGCCGAGGCTTTGCGTCACCCGGGCGCGCAGTTCGACCAGAAAAGCGGTGATGATGGCCGCGAGGCTTTGCCTTTTGCCGCCGATCATCCTGGTCTCATGCAGCAAGGGGGTTCCGAGCACCGATTTCAGCGCCCGCATATAGCGGCCCTCATCCCCCGCAATCAGCGCCTCGCCTGCCGCACGACCGATGCGCATCGCGCCGCCTCCGGGTGGGAAGAAGACGGCGGTGGGAAGGGTGTCGCTGCCCTCTTCGATGGCGATGCGCTGCACCTGGCCATCGGGTCCGGTTACAGCAACCGCCGTATTCGAGGTGCCGAAATCAACTGCGAGAACCTCTGCCTGCATCATCGCCGCCCGTCATGAAAGGGATTGGGGCGCGCGACCTAGCCTAAACCCCGGACCGCCGCAAGCGTGGGGAGAGCAAACGGCTGGGTGGCTCAGGCGATGATATCCGGGATCAGCCGATCTTCGATCGTGGCGATCTGGTCCTTCAGCGACAGCTTTTGCTTTTTCAGCCGACGGATCGTCAGGATATCCGGACGCCCGTTCTGTTCCAGCGCATAGATCGCCTCGTCGAGATCACGATGTTCCCGGCGCAGAACCCCGAGTTTCACGCGCAGCATCTCATCAAAGCTCATTTCAGAGGGGGCATTCATGGCTGGACGCGGGTCTTTGCTGAAGGTTCTGATCAAATCATAGAGCCGATTGATGATTCGGAGAAGCACCGCCCTGCGGAATGCAGAAATTTTCCCGTATTGGCGGTGATTTGCCGGCCTTGCAGCCGGACAGGCTGCGCCCCATATTCCACAATACCGGGGCAGGTCGCCGATGATGGGGCCCGCCGCCGCGAATTGTCGCTTTGTAAAAGGACAGTCCGGGAATGACGAAACTCAGCTTCGGGGCACACCCGTTCCTTCTTGGGTTTGAACAGCTTGAACGGCTGGTCGAACGCACTGCCAAAAGCGGTGAAGGATATCCCCCCTATAATATCGAGGCCGTGACCGAGAACGCTTACCGTATCACGCTGGCGGTGGCCGGATTTCGGGAGGAAGACCTCGCGATCACGGTCGAGGACCGGCAGCTGGTGATCCGCGGCCGGGTCTCGGATGGCGAGAACGGGCAGGAACGTGTTTTCCTGCATCGCGGCATCGCATCGCGCGCCTTCCAGCGCAGTTTCGTGCTGGCGGATGGGGTGGAAGTGGCGGGGGCGCATATGGAGCATGGGCTCTTGCATGTCGATCTCAGGCGCCAGGTGCCGGAGACCGTCGTGCAGACGATCAGGATCGGGCAGAGAAAGGGGTAAGAAGATGAATACGCCGTTTGAAGGATTTCCCGAGGGCAAGAGCCGCATCGTCTATGTCAGGCCGGTGGCGGTGGAAGATCTGCCCGAGGAAGTGCGCGAACAAGTCGGCGATGCCGGCGTGATCTATTCCGTCCATGCGGTGGACGGCCAGCGCCTTGCACTGGTGGCGGATCGCGCTTTGGCGTTCAACCTGGCGCGCGCGCATGATTTCGCACCGATGTCGGTGCATTGAGGCGTTGATTGCCTCACTGACCGGGCAGGCGCTGTCGCACCAAAGGGAGCGTAGTGTCAGCCCTGAAAGATCATCCCGACCGGGCGTGCAGGCTGAAATGCCGATTGGGGGAGCAGGACCGGATATCGGTCGCGCAATGGAACTGGCCGGAAAAGGGGCGCCCTTTCCGGCCGTTTCTGTTTCTGGGGGCGGTACCTCAGGCCTCGATCATCTCGCGCAGCGCGCGGCGGGTCGAGGTATCGGGCGCGATGGGCGCTCAGATCGCGATGCCGCCATTCCTGGTGATTTCCCGAGCGACATAGCCGATGCGCCTGATATTGATGTCGCGATGCTCTTTCGAGAAGCGGAGCCCGGTCGAGAGATGCTTGCGCACCGCATCGCCGTCCAGCGGCGTCAGCGGGCGCCCGCCCATCTCCATCAGCTTGACCATCAGCGCATTGGCGATGGCCGATTTGCCCGCGCCGGAACAGTGGGTGAAGAACAGCGTGAAGCCCTGTTTCGAGCGTGACGGCCAGCTGCGGCGCAGTTCCTTGACCACTTCGGGGAAGGAGAACCAGATCAGGGATCTCCAGCCCTTCGCGCAACCGGCGGGCAGCTCGGTGCCGGAGATATCGAGGACAATCACACCTTCCTGGTCGCGCAGCACGATGTCCTGGCCCGGCCTGACCCCTTCGGCTAACTTTTCGGACACATCCGGCGTGATCGGCATCGGGAAAAGCGTGCCATCGGCGGTGCGCGTCGTCTCGACCACGCCGTCATAATCGGCCTGGCACATATGGCCTTTCAGCGGGTAGAATCCGCCATTCATCAGAAGCTTGAGGTCACGGGTCTGGCGCGGGCTCAGATCTCAGAAGATCAGCGCCGTCGCCGCATGCTTCAGCTTTTGCGCAGAATAGTAAGAGACGCAAAGCTCGGGGATCGGGGTAAGGTTGGGGGCGACATCGGGACCCGTCTTTCCCTGACGATCTGCGGGCGCGGACAGCCTGTCGCGCCGTTTTACCCCTGCGCCTGGGATGGGGCGATGCTCGCCATATTGGCTTCGCGGATTTTGGCGGCCTCGTCATCATAGACGAAGGGCAGGAACGCGTAGCGCCGCCCGCGTGTGACCGGCGAGACCTGGTGCAAAAGCGAGCAGGAAAACACCACCGCGCCCCCGGGCGGCGCCTTCAGCCCGTCCGGACCATATTCGGGAAAGCTGACCTCGCCGCCGTCGAAATCGGAATTGAGATTGATCGAGACCGCAAACCGCCGATGTGCCGTGCCCAGAGTGGTGTTGTCGCGATGCGGGCTGAAATGCCCGCCCTCGGCTGCATCATAGCAAGAGACGATATAGCGCTCCATCCGGGTGGCGATGAATTGATGCGCCTTGCGGATCTCGGGAAGAACGCGGCGGCGGATCGCCGTCTGAATGCGCCCGATCATCGCCTGATCGGTAATGTCGCAATCGCGGCGGCTTTTGAATTTCAGGTCATTGACGCCAACGGTTCTGTCGCCGACCTGGCGCATGGTGCCCGAAAGCTCGCCGCCCCTTGCCTCATAAGTGGCGATCAGGCTCTCGCAGAGATCGGGTTCAAACACCCTGGGCAGGCACAGGACGGGGGCCTGGAGCCGCATACCGGCAAATCGGTCGGGGGCGGGCTGGCTTTCCAGGATGCCAAGGATGCGCGCGATATCAGATCCGTCCTGTTCAAAAGGCACGGTCGCAATCATCCGCATCGTGGGATCCATCAGCGCCCAGAGCGGGCGCAGCCCGGTGCCGGGCGGGACCGTCTCACGCGGGGCAGCACCGTAAAGCCTGGCGGCGGTCAGATCGGTGTCCCACAGAAAGCGGCAGCCGGGCAGGCGGTTTTGCAAACGCCCGTCCTGGTCACGCGGATCGGCGCTGATCCCGAAAAACGCCGCGAATTTGTCATCAAAGAGGTCCGTGCGTGCCAGCGCGGCTTTGAGGCGGGAGGCGCAATGCGGGCTCGAAGTGCTGGCGAAGAAGCAAAAAAGCAGATAACGGCCGGCGACGGTATCAATGGCATAGCGCGGTGACGCGGCAGAAGGCAGGGTGAACCAGGGCGCGGGTTCCCCGGCAGTGATCTGAATATAGGAAAGCAAAAGCGGCCTTTGGTCAGGAAACGGAGCGTGCACAATCTGCGGGTGAACCCCGGCAGTCTGGCCCGAAGCCCTGGGGTGACCAAATCACAAAAAATTGAAATGGCCTGGCCTGAGCCCCGCCTGTCACATCGGGGACGCGACAGGCGGGGCTCAGGACGGGCGGTGCACAGGGCGCGTGTGGTCAGGGCTGTTCGGCCAGCCAACGCTCGGCATCAAGCGCCGCCATACAGCCCATACCGGCCGAGGTCACAGCCTGACGGTAGACATGGTCGGTCAGATCTCCGGCCGCGAAAACGCCGGGGATCGAGGTGCGGGTGGTGCCCGGCTCGACCTTCACATAGCCGCCGTGATGCAGTTCCAGCTGATCGGCCACCAGCTCGGACGAGGGCGCATGGCCGATTGCGACAAAAAAGCCCGCGACCGGCAGATCATGGGTTGCGCCGGTTTTCAGGTTCGAGACCCGCACGGCCTCGACGCCCAGCGGGCTTTCGCCCCCCAGCACCTCGGTCACTTCGCTGTCCCAGATCACCTCGACCTTCGGATGTCTGAACAGCCGGTCCTGCAGGATCTTTTCGGCGCGCAAACTGTCGCGGCGATGGATCAGTGTGACTTTCGAGGCGAAATTCGTCAGGAAGAGCGCTTCTTCGACAGCCGTATTGCCGCCGCCGATCACCGCGACCTCTTTGCCGCGATAGAAAAAGCCATCACAGGTCGCACAGGCCGAGACGCCAAAGCCCTTGAACTTCTCCTCAGACGGCAGGCCCAGCCATTTCGCCTGCGCACCCGTCGCCAGGATAACGGCGTCAGCGGTATAGGTGGTGCCGCTGTCCGCAACAGCGGTGAAAGGGCGGTTTTTCAGATCAAGCGAGGTGATGTAATCGGCGATGATCTCGGCGCCCATCTCGCGGGCATGTTCTTCCATCTCGATCATCAGATTGGGCCCCTGGACTGTTTTCAGACCGGGCCAGTTCTCGACATCGGTGGTGATGGTCAGCTGTCCGCCGGGTTGCAGGCCCTGGATCAGCAAAGGCTGCAACATAGCGCGCGCGGCATAAACCGCTGCCGTATAGCCGGCCGGGCCGGAGCCGATGATCAGAACTTTGGTATGCCGCGTCTCAGCCATGTTGGTCCTTCCCCGCCACCCGGTCGGGGCGGCCTGATGTCGCTTTCGGCGCGCGCCGTTCCGGACGCGCCTGTTCAGGAAGGATATAGACAAGGCGGGACCGGGCCGGAAGCCCCCCGGAAAACGCGGCTGCGAAATGCCGGTATGCAGGGCACGCCTCGCAATCCTGAGCGTGTTGGTGGCGTTATCATTGAAACATTGTTGCGCAAAAACGGGCAAAAGCCTATTGAGGCGACGGAACTAAGGAGTAACCCATGGCGAGCCACAAGCTTGACGAAACCGACCGGCAGATCCTGGCGGAGCTGCAGTCAGATGGTCGGATGACCAATGTCGAGCTGGCGAGCCGGGTGGGCATCTCTGCGCCGCCCTGTCTGCGGCGTGTGCGCACCCTTGAAGAACAGGGCTATATCAGCGGCTATCACGCCGATATCGACGCAAGGGCGCTTGGATTCGAGGTCGCGGTCTTTGCCATGGTGCGGCTGTCCTCGCAGGCCGAAAGCGATCTCTCTGCCTTTGAGGAACGCTGCCGCGCCTGGCCGCTGGTGCGCGAGTGCCATATGCTGAACGGCGAGATTGATTTCATCCTGAAATGCGTCTCGCCCGATCTCTCGACCTTCCAGACTTTCCTGACGACGGAACTGCTGACGGCACCGAATGTGGCCAATGTCAAAACCAGCCTGGTGATCCGCAATGCCAAGGATGAGCCTGGCGTGCCCTTTGGGGTTCTTGAGGCGCGTCTGGCGCGCAATGCCTGATACGGCCCCGGACGGACGCAGCGGGCAGTATAATTTTCGCTGTCTCTGAGGGAACCGGATGACGGGTATTCGGGTTGGATCAGTATCGCCAGGGGCGATACGGTCTGGTCATGAGTGCGCCATTACGGATGTGATATCAGCGAGTATGCCTGCAGGGGCCGGTCATCTGAACCGGCCCTGGCAGGAAGTGTTTCGAAACAGGAAACGGGCGCGGCGTTTTTGCTGCGCGACGTTTAGCGTCAGGGTGACGTGATCGCTGGGATCTCTTTGTAGTAAGAGTGGACCGGGTGCCGGGTTAAACGGGCGTCAGGGTTAACTGGCCCGCTGAAATGAAAAACGGCCCCGCATTCTGTGCCAGAGGAGCACCGGGGCCGTTCTTACTCACCACGTCTCCCGTATCGTGAGCGGCGACCGGGAGAGATCTGGAACAGAAAAGCGGTCTGGACCGTTTCGCGCTCCGGATCATAGTCAGGGACTTTGACCTGACGCCATTCGTGCGTCGGTTGCGCCCCATTGTCAAACATTTGCCGTTGTTGCCGGGCTGAGATCGAAGAAATCCGCCTGAATCCCTGGCATTGTTTCGAATTCGCTGCTGTTGAGCCGCTACAACTGCCGCAAATCAGGCTTTCAGGTGGCATTCTGACCGGAGGGGGACCGAATCCCTGTCGTTCCGATTCGTGCTTAACGTGCGGTCAGCGTGCCGCGATGCCACCCGCAGGCCCATTGCGGCGGAAAAGGGGGTAGTCGGGCGATGCGAGCCGCCGGTGATCACCTGAACCGGCTGCCTGGTCGCGACGGCTGATTTTCCGGCGCGCATCCAGGGAAAGGCCGGAAGCGGTTGCCCCGAGGCCGCGATCACGCTTTGCAGCCAGCGGCGTTGCGTCTTGGCTTTTGTGGTTTCGGACTTCGGCGGGAACATCTTGCCTGCCATGCTGCGTCTCCTCGATACTGCGCTCGGTTTATCGATGGCCGGGTCTGATGCCCTGGGTTTCATCGCGTCTTGCAGGCAGAATCGCCGAACAATGCGGCGTTGTTTTGGCCGATGGATCTGAAATTGTGGTCATTTCCAGGCGGGACGAAATGCGCCAAAATCGGACGCATTGTTTCCAGGCGGCCATCGCCTGCCCGGTCAAAGCCGGATAGAGGCGATCAGCCGGCCGTAATCGGCCTCGCCGGCATGGGTCGTGCGGCGATAGGAAAAGAAGCGATCCGGGTCGGCATAGGTGCAGTGCCCAATCCATTCGGCATGGCCGATCCCGGCGCCGCGCAGCCGGTGAAGGCCATAGGATGGCAGGTCGAACTGGTAGCGCCCGTTCTGGCCATTGGCGAAGAAACGGCTGTTGTCCTGATCCTCGGCGAGGAAAGTCTGCAGGAAGTCTTCCGTGACCTCATAGGCCGCCTGACTGATGGTCGGGCCGATTGCGGCGCGAATCCGCGCGCGGCTGGCTCCGATTGCCTCCATCGCGTCAACCGTCGCCTCAAGCACGCCGGTCATGGCGCCGCGCCAGCCGGCATGTGCCGCGCCGATCACGCCGGATTCCGGGTCGGAAAACAGCACCGGCTGGCAATCGGCGGTCAGCACCGACAGCGCGACGCCCGGCAGGCGCGTTACCATCGCATCGGCTTTCGGGCGCTCGGCCTGGTCGCCGGGGGGCGCGGTCACGGTCACCACATCGGGCGAATGGACCTGATGCACCGAGAGCAGCCCATCGGCGCCGACCCCCATCGCCTCGGCCACGCGGGCGCGGTTGATCGCCACGATCTCGGCCTGGTCGGTGGAGCCAAAGCCGCAATTCAGCCCGGCGAAGATCCCCGAAGAGGCGCCGCCCTTGCGGGTGAAGAAACCGTGGCGCTGCGGGATCGCCCCGGAGGTTATGATTTCAAGCATCGTCTCTGCCTCCCCTGGCAGTGCTTTCGACCGTGATACTCCCGACCGGAAATCCCGCAGGAGGCGGCGTTCCGGCCGGATGGATGGCGAGGGCTTTGAACAAGGTCCCCATTTCTGCGGGATCGGTCAAGCGGCGTGCGGCGGCAAGCGGGTCGTTTCGTGCAGCAGCCGGATGGGCGGCAAGTTGCTGAGCCCGGGGCCCTATGCCAAGCGCGGTCAAAAGCGCACCCTGGGTCGTATAAGAGGCTGCAGCGGGCAAAGCCGCCCGGGCGAGCGCCCCGAAATCGACATGGGCGGTCAGATCGGCCTCGCCGGGTGTGGCAAAGGGGTCGACCCAGGCATGGGCGTGCATGGCCTGGAATGTGTCGCCCAGGCTCTGCCAGTCCCCGTAATCGACGATCAGCGCCATCCCGCCATGGCGACGGATACGGCCCGAGATTTCGGCCATGATCGGAGCGGCGGCGGGACAGATCTCGACGATGCGGCCTTCGGCGACATCCTGACGGTGATCAAGCGCGCCCAGCGGGCCGGGAGGCGCGCGGCCGGGGGTCAGCGCTTCACCCGAAAGGCCGATCATGGTTTCCGCCCAGCCACCGCTCTGGCGGGTGAACTGACGGATCGGCAATGCGTCAAAAAACTCATTGGCCAGAAGGAACAGCGGCGCCTGAGGCAGATCCTGCACCAGAGGCAGCCAGCGCGGCTGATGCCCGGCAAGGGTCTTCGCCTGTATGCCGCGAAGTGTCGCGGAGGCCTCGATCAGCACCAGATCGGCGGCGGCGTGGAACCCCGGCACGCGGGCGGTGGCGCGCAGGACATCGGCCATCAGCGTGCCACGCCCCGGCCCGCATTCGGCCAGGGTGAAGCGCGCAGGCGCGCCCTGATCCTGCCAGGACTGCGCGAGGCACAGGCCCAGCAATTCCCCAAACATCTGGCTGATTTCGGGGGCGGTGGTGAAATCTCCGGCCTGGCCGAAAGGGTCACGGGTGGCGTAATAGCCAAAGCGCGGATGCAGGAGGCAGTCGGCCATATATTCGGCAAGGCTGACCGGCCCGCTGGCGCGGATGCGGGCGGCGATCAGCGCGGCCAGCGGGGTCGTCACGGCTTGACCGTCTGCACTCCGGGCCGGCGGAAGACGAACCACAGCCCGATCAGGATCATCGGCAGCGACAGGGCCTGGCCCATGGTCAGCCCCCAGCCGTTGATATGGAAGGCAAGGCCCAGCAGGTTATCCGGCCCGACGAATTGCGCATCGGGCTGGCGGACGAATTCGACGAGGAACCGCGCGAGCCCATAGCCGGCGATGAACACGCCCATGATCCGGCCCGGAAAGCGCAGCCAGCCGCGTTTCCAGACCAGCCAGAAGATCAGTGCGCCCAGCAGCAGTCCCTCAAGCGCCGCCTCGTAAAGCTGGCTTGGGTGGCGGGCGCAAAGCGTGACCAGGCCGGGGCAGGTCTGTGCCGCCTCGCCAGGGAAGATCACGCCCCAGGGCAGATCGGTCTGCCGGCCCCAGAGCTCGGCATTGATGAAATTCGCAAGCCGCCCGAACAAAAGGCCCGGCGTCACAGCATAGGCGAAAAGGTCCCCGACCGAGAGGGGTGCCAGGCCCTCGCGCCGGGCAAAGATCAGCCCTGCCACCGCCACGCCAAGGAAACCGCCATGGAAAGACATGCCGCCATCCCAGAGCCTGAGCGCCGCCATCGGATCGGCCATGAAATTCTCAGGCGAGAGGTAGCGCCCGGGCTGGTAGAACAGCACATAGCCCAGCCGCCCGCCGATGATCACACCAAGGATCACCCAGGTCAGCAGGCGTTCTACCTGTTCCGACGTCATGGGTGCTGCACCCGGTGCCCAGAGCCGCGCGGTCCTGACCGCCCGCGTCACCAGAAACCAGCCCAGCAGCAGCCCGGCAATATAGGCGACCGCATACCAGCGCAGGGCGAAACTCATGCCGAACAGCTCGACCGAGAAAATGTCAGGGGAGAGATTCGGGAAAGGGATCATCCTGCGCTCCTGCTGGCGGCCGGGGCGCAACTGCCTGGCCCGAGATGCTTGTCATGTGACGCTTTTGCGTGAGACGCTTGTCTTGCGGGCAGGGGATGAAGTCAACTGCAAGGGCCGCGCCGCAACCGGGGCCTCAACACTTGTGAACGGGCGTGCGGGCGCGCATATAGGGTCAAAGCGACCCGGATCCCCCCGGGGCTGACGACAAGGGATGGCCGAGATGCAGAGCCGCAACAAATTCCTCGACGATATGAGCCAGCTCATGACCAATGCCATGGGCGTGGCCCAGGGCGCGCGGACCGAAGCCGAAACCGCGATGAAAAGCATGGTCGACCGCTGGATGGCCGGGCGCGACTTCGTCACCCGCGAGGAATTCGACGCCGTGCGGCTGATGGCGCAAAAGGCGCGCGAAGAGAATGAGGCGCTCTCGGCCCGGATCGCGGCGCTTGAGGCGGCAGCGGGCGGCGCAAAGGCAAAGTAGCCCGGATTTCTCCCCGGAACCTGTGCCCTCCGTCACCTGAGGGAAATGAAAATGGCACCGGATCACTCCGGTGCCTTTGTTATTTCGGGCAGGCCGCGTCAGGGGCGGATCTGATCCATCAGCGCGCGCCAGTCCAGATAGGCTTTTTCCTGATCGGGCAGCGGTGTCAAATCGCCACCAGCCTCAATGAGCGTCGCAATCGTGCGCGCTTTCAGCTCTGGCTCTTCGCTGCAGGCGAGGGTGCTGTTGTCCAGGAGATCGAACGCCGGCGTCTCGTATTTCGCGATGATCCCGTCGGTATCAAGCTTCAGCTCGCCATAGGCCAAAAGGTCAAAGCCGTCGGTCAGCAGGGAATGTTCCTCATCCGAAAGGCTCGCCTCCGGGCAGTTCTGGCTGAGGACGAGGGTGTTTTGCATATCCGAAAGCAGCCGGTCAGCCGCGACCGGATCCTGCGCGATCCCCGACATATCGGGCAGCGTGATATAGACTTTGCCATCGGCGAGCGCCGCCGTTGCGCCAAGGCCGAGCGTGACAGCGACGGCCAGGAAGATGCGTTTCATCTGGGTAACCTCACAGAGTTGCCAGCCGACTATTGCGCCGCGCGGGGGGATGCGAACAGGGCGGGTTTCCTGACCTGACGGCTTTGCCCGCCGGTCAGTCTTCACAACTCTGCGATCTCTGCACAGATCCGGTGCGGGAATCGCTGTTTTCGCAAGGCCGGGGCGTCTCTATCTGTGAGGGGAAACAATTTCGTGAGAAGGGAGAGCGATCTCATGACGACCCCGATCCATCCCGCGACCCGCGTGGGCCATGTGCATCTCAAGGTCTCGGATCTTGACCGTGCGATTGGCTTTTACTCCGGCGTGCTGGGCTTTGAAGTCACCCAACGGTACGGCGCCCAGGCGGCATTTTTGTCGGCGGGCGGCTATCACCACCATATCGGGCTGAACACCTGGGAATCGCTTGGCGGCACGCGCCCGGCCCCGGGGACGGTGGGGCTGTACCATTCGGCCTTTCTCTATCCCGACCGCAAGGCGTTGGCCAATGCGCTTAAACGCCTGGTGGAGGCGGGGTATCCGCTGACCGGCGCCTCGGATCATGGGGTGAGCGAAGCGCTTTACCTTGATGACCCCGATGGCAATGGCGTGGAGCTTTACTGGGACCGCCCCGAGGCCGACTGGCCGCGCGACGAGAAGGGCGGGCTGAAGATGACCACCCGCCGCCTTGATCTTGAGAAACTGTTGGTGGAAGCTGACTGAACCCTAGCGCCGGATCAGCCGGGTCGCGGCCGAGGCGGCCCAGCCGGCAAAGGCGGCAATCGCCAGCGACAACAGGCCGTAAAACAAGGGCTGCTCGCGCGAGAGGTTGAAGACCATGCGCTCCAGCCCTTCTTTGCGCACCCGGATCCAGCGCTCGTGGTTCGCGATGACCTTGCCGTCGCGCAAGAGGAACATCCGCACCCGGTAGACGCCTTCGGTCAGGTTCGAGGGCAAAGTGAGATCGGCGCGAAACAGCGTCTGTTCTGACAGCTGGACACGGTTTTCCAGCATCCGGTAGCGCCCCTCATTGGTGCGCACCCGGATCATCGAGCGGATGAACTCGCCCTCGGCCAGCAGGATCGGGAAAAGCGGCATCGTATCCGGGTCGCCGCCCCGGGCGACCCAGGCCTCGGTCGCGGCATCCGCAGCTTCAAGATGCACCAGCTGGTCGATGGAGATCGCATGTTTGCGGTTCTCCTCGGCGCTCAGGATCTCGTCGAGCTTGCCGGTTGTGGCCACGGCGTAGAAGCTGGGCGCGCTGGAAATATTGACAGAGTCGCGGTTGATCCAGATGCCGGCGGTGCGTTCCTTGCGCCTGACGGTGACCGGGCCGGAGGGGCCCTCGGCGGTCACGATCACATCGAGCCGCCCCTGTGGCGCCGGTGCGTCGCGCCGGACGGCGCCATAGACGAGGATCTCGTCGCCATCGAAATTCGCGGTGATCGAGACGCGGTTCTGGCTCAGGCCCGAGACGATTGTCTCGACCGGGGTGTCTGGGACGCCATCCTGTGCGGCGTCCTGCGCCATAGCGGGGCCCGCAAGGATCAGCGTGGCGATCAGGGTAAGCCGCCTCATGGCAGCACCCCGGGCATCACCGAATATAGCTCGACCGGGCGCAGCAGCAGATCAACCGCAATCCTGAGCGCCACCGCGACGACGAGCAGCGACAAAAGGACGCGCAGCTGTTCGGCCTTGAGATAGACGCCGACACGGCTGCCGATCTGCGCCCCGATCACGCCACCAAGGATCAGCACCAGTGCCAGCATCATATCGACGGTCTGCGAGGTGACCGAATGCATGATGGTGGTAAAGGCCGAGACGAAGATGATCTGGAAAAGCGAGGTGCCGATCACGACCTTGGTGGGCATGCCCAGCAGGTAGATCATCGCAGGCACCAGGATGAAGCCGCCGCCCACCCCCATGATCGCGGCCAGAAAGCCGGTGAAGGCGCCGATCGCCATCGGCGGGATCACCGAGATATAAAGCCCCGAGGCGCGGAATTTCATCTTGAAGGGCAGGCCATGCGCCCAGGAATGGGTATGGGCGCGGCGGATCTGTACCTTGCCGCCCCGCGTCCGCAAAAGCGCGCGCAGGCTTTCCTGCAACATCGTCGCGCCGATAAAGCCCAGGAAAACGACATAAGAGATCTGCACGAACAGATCGACCTGGCCCAGTGACTGCATCAGCGCAAAGACCCAGATCCCGATGGCAGAGCCGATGAAACCGCCCGCAAGCAGCACGGTTCCCATGCGGAAATCGACTGCCTTGCGCTTCATCTGCGCCAGCACCCCCGAGACCGAAGAGGCCACGACCTGGTTCGCGCCGGTCGCCACCGCGACAGCGGGCGGCACGCCGATGAAGAACAACAGGGGGGTGATCAGAAAGCCGCCGCCAACCCCGAACATTCCCGAAAGAAAGCCCACGATTCCGCCGATCCCGAACAACAGGAAAATATTGACCGAGACCTCGGCGATAGGGAGGTAGAGTTGCATCGGGGAAGGGGCCAGGCCAGTAACAAGCGGGGATGTGTCAGCTCAGGTTTGCCCGCCTGCGCCCGGAAGTCAAACCGGCTTTCACCTCACGCGAGATCGTGCAGGTAACGGCGCAGGATTCGTTCCAGTTTTGCCGCACCAACGGGGGCGCCATGGGTTAGGTATGATCGCGGCTGATCGCCTCGTCTGAGAGACCTGCAGCCATATTGCTGATGGTTGAGATTGCCGTGACCGCAAGGCAGAGAAGCCGCGTGAGGATCACTTCGGGCAGGGTGGACATGCCGACCGTATCGCCTTCGAGGAGTTTAGGCATACGAATCTCGGCAGGGGTTTCGAAAGAGCGGCCGGAATACCAGCAACAGATCCCTTCCCCAGGCGGGATCGATTCGGCATCGGTCGCCTGGGTGAGCGCCTGGCGCAGCCGGGGGAATGGGCGTTTGTCATGGAGACGAAACGGGCATCAGTAGGCTCGCTGATCAGCGTATTGCGGTCATTATAGTTGATGTGATCGGAAAGGAGCATCAGATCCCCGGGCGGAATGTCTGAGCGCAGCGCCAGGGCCTGGAAGACGGCAAAGAGCAGGCAGGCCCAGAGCGCGGCAACCGGACGCCATTTAGCTAAGATCATCGCGGCGGTCAGAATTTTGCCATCGGGCCCGATGTCGAAAATCCCGGTGCGATCGGACCAAAGCCCGCGAAGGCAGGTTAGCAGCAAGAGCGTTGAAAGCTGCACCGTCGAAGCGAGAAGCCGGAGGACCGAGGCGTGATCCATCAGGCGGCCTTTGCTTTGGACGCCTGGGTGGGCAGGCGGGCGAAGACACGTTCAGGCCCGATGCCGACCATCATATCAGGGCTCCGGTGAAGAGGCTCACGAGGCCCTGGATCACGATCCGCGTCCCGATGGGAATGGCGGTCATGAATCCAGGCTCGGATCCGCCCTGGAAGATGAAGCCAAAGAGAAACGCCGCCAGCACCACGCCAGGCGGATGGTTCCGCCCCATCAGCGCCACGGCGATGCCGATGAACCCGGCACAGGCGGCGGAATTCTCGAGGAGGCGGCCGGCATCTCCCATCACATTGCTGACCGACATAAGGCCTGCAAGCGCGCCCGGGATCAGGAGCGCGGTCATCGTGGTCTTTACCGGGCCGGTCCCGGCGTAACGCGGGGCGCCTTCGGATTTGCCCAAAGCGCAGCAGCGGAACCCGGTGCGGCTGTGCCAGGGGAGGAGCCAGATCACCAGCGCCGCCACAAGCGCGAGGAACAGCGTGATAACGGCTGGCACGGTGCGCTGGAAAAGAAGATCGTGTCCCCGGGCATCTGGATGAAACGCGGCAGCGCCATCGCGGCAAGGAAACGGGCACAGGACGGGTCCAGGGAGTCGATGGGGCGCGCACATCGACCAGCAGGAACACCAGAAGGTTTGCCGCGATAGAGTTGAACATGATCGTGGTGATCACGATATGGCTGCCGCGCCTGGCGTGGAGCCAGGCCGGGATCGCGGTCCAGGCGGCGCCTAAGGCCGCCGCTGTGAGCGAGGCGCCGGGCAGTGCCAGCGCACCCTGGACCATGGTGGTCAGCGCAAACCAGGGGCTCTCACCAGTCGGGATGATCACCAGCGTAGTCAGAATGCCGCAAGTGTCAGCGAAATCAGCGGCACGACGACCAGATCGGCCCATTTCGGCAAGGGCTGCATCAGGGGGCCTCTGCCGTTTGTTCGGGCGGAGTCCGGTCTGGGATTCGGGCGGGGGCAATGCCGACCTTCAGTCAGCCGATATCGCTCTCGGATGTGGCTCCCGGGTCGTGCAGCGCCATGATGCCACCGTCGAATGTAATGGCGATACGGTCGGAAAGGCTCATAATTTCATCAAGTTCGACCGAGACCAGCAGGATCGCATGACCATCTGAGCGGCGCGCCGGGCGGGGCCGGTTTCTGCGGTGCCGAGCGCGGCGACAAGGCGGTCGCGCCCCCCCTTTGAGGATGCGATAGAGGTGGCTGGGCTTTGCCGAGGGTAAGGATGTCGGTGGGTTCATCGAGGATCAGGATATCGGCGTTGCGTCAGAGGGCTTTCAGTATCTCAACCCGCTGCTGATGGCCGAGCGAGAGGCCTTCGACCAGTGCGTTGGCCTAGACCTCGAGCCCGTATTCGCGTGCGAGTGCGGTGAGGCTGTCGCGGGCGGGCCGGAGCGAGCGGCCAGGCAGCGGGCCATCTTTGGCGCCGGGGATGACATTTTTCAGGACGGTGAAATTCTTCACCAGCTTGAAATGCTGGAAGACCATGCCAATGCCGGCGCGGATCGCGCTCAGACCGTCGGGGAGAGCAGTCGGGTGGCCATGGATCAGACACTCGCCCTGATCGGCACAGTAAAACCCTAAAGGATCGACATCAGCGACGATTTGCCGGCGCAGTTTGCGCCGATGATGCCTGGGAGCATGCCTTTCGGGACGGAAAATCTGATCCGGCATCGGCGCGGACCGGGCCGATGCTTTTCGAGACGCACCGCAATCTCATGGCCGGGGGATATGTGGCGGAGGCCGGGGGGTTAAGACCCCCCGGACCCCCCGCGTGGCGCCCGATTGCGTCGCCGGGCATCCCCCGGCCCATTCAGAACGGCGCCGTGTCGCAGGTATTGCCCGAGCGGGAGGCGTGGACTTTCAGCTCGCCCGCGATGATTGCCGCCGCTGCGGCATCGACGCTTGCCTTCATTTCAGGCGTGATCAGCGCGGCGGTATTGTTGTCCGGCGCATTACCTACACCATCTTCCTTCAGCTCCAGAAGCTGCGGCGTCAGGTCCTGCGCCTCGCTCTGTCTGAACCAATCACAGACTGCCAGTTTGACGCGCTTGAGGATCGAGGTCAGCACCTGGCTGGGATGGAGGTGGTCCTGGTTCGAAGCGACGCTGACCGAAAGAATGCCCTCATCCGCTGCGGCCTGTAAAACGCCGAGCCAGGTCTGGCTGGCGGCGGCGAAGATAACATCAGTGCCTTAGGCTTTCAGGGTGCGGGCCTGTTCCGGGTCTTTGACCGGGTCATTCCAGGCGTCCGGAGGATCGCCGGTCATCGGGGAGGCGAATTTGATATCCGGGTTCACCGCCTTCGCCCCTTGCGCAAAGCCGCAGCCGAAGGCCCGGATCCGCGGGACATTCATGCCGCCCGACAAAGCCCAGCCTGCCGGTTTTCGAGGCCCGGGCCGCGAGCATTCCGGTCAGATAAGAGCCCTCTTCCTCGTGGAGGCTGATCGAGAGCACATTCGGCTGCGCTGCCGGATCGACCCGGCCGTCGGTGGTGACGATTTTCGTATCGGAGGAAATCGGGTGCGATGCGGGCAATCGGATCTGCATGCCAAATCCGGTTGCCACCACCGGATTGGTGCCATTCTCGGCCATGCGGCGCAGCGATTGTTCGCGCTGGGTCTCTTCGCGCATCTCGCGTTCCTGGCAGGTGCCTCCGGTCTCGGCCTTCAGGCGCACGGCGCCATTGCAGGCGGCCTCGGTGAGGCTTTTGTCGACGCCGCCGCCGTGGTCGAAGATCAGTGCGTGGTCTGCCAGGGAGGCGCTGGCGGCGATTCCGGTGAAAAGTGCGGGGACAGCGGTTGCCTGGGCAGGACGGGTTGCAAGGATCATGATTTTTTCCCTGCTGGAACAACGCTTTCTGCCAGGAGCTTTCCCCGGTCCGGCCGGAGCCCCGCCTGATCGCCGCCATCCCGGCTACGGAGCCTGGCCCTGGGTCGAGGTGTTTTCTGGGCCTGGCGCTTACCCGGCCCTTGCATGGTGGCGCGCGTCAGCCCTCGCGGGCGAGAACCAGCGCATCGATGTGATTTCCCCCGGGGGCCTGGTAATAGTTCCGGCGGCGGCCTGCCTCGTGGAAGCCGGCGCGGGTGTAAAGGGCGATGGCCGGGGCATTGTCGGCTGCGACCTCGAGAAACAGCGAGGTTGCGTTGCGGGTGCTGGCCTCGGCCAGAAACCCCGCGACGAAGCATTCGCCCAGCCCCTGACGGCGGTGCCGGGGATGGACGGCCAGCGTCAGAAGTTCGGCCTCGCCTGCAATGGCAGAGCCGATCAGAAAGCCCGCGGGCTCCTGATCCCGCGCTTCGGTCAGAAGGAAGACATGGGGCCGGGAGAGAAGCGCCGCGATCTCCGCCGCGCTCCAGGGGCGCGGTATGGTGAAAGAGGCGGCATGGATCCGCGCGAGGCTTTCGGCCAGGACGGCTGGCATGTCTGGGGCGACGTGTTCAGCCATCCGCATCAAGCGGGGCGCGATCCGTGGTCTCCGGGCCGTTGGCATCAAGTATCACCGGCGGCGGATCAGAGGGCGGCGCGGCATCGGGCGGTCGGACATAAAGCGGGGCCGGGCGCGCGTTCTGGGCCAGGCCACAGGCGAATTTCCACACTGCAACCTGTGCCAGCCGGCCGGGAATATTCTCCAGCTCGCAGCACAGGGCGCGGCCCGCGAAAGGCGCTGCGATCTCGTCAGCGCGGTGGCCGGTGACCTGCATCCGCCCCGGCATCGCAAGGTCGGCGGGCGGGCAGGCGGGGTCGATCAGCCGGGGCGCGGCCTGGGCTGCGCCATAGCGGAAAGGCTGGACATAGGCCTCGCCGCGCGGGGCGGGGAGGCTCACAAGCTCGGCCGGATGGGAATGGGGATGGGCGGGGTCGCGCATCATCTCGAAACTGGTGACACCGGTCTGCGGCAGGTCAAGCCCAAGCGCCAGCCCGCGCGCGGCGGCGACCGCAATGCGTATTCCGGTGAAATTTCCCGGGCCAACCCCCACCGCCAGCGCCGCCAGATGCGCCCAGGGCAGGCCGGCCTCGGCCAGAAGCTCTTCGAGCATCGGCATCAGCCGCTCGGCCTGGCCCTTTTGCATCGGTTCAAAGCGGGTGAAGAGCCCCTGCGGCGTAACCAGAGCGGCCGCGCAATGCGCGGCCGATGTGTCGAAAGCCAACAGAGGAAAACGCGCCTCAGCCATCAGGGGAATGCCGGACGCGGATCAGGCCGCGACCGGGCGGACCTCGGTGACTTCCGGAATGTAATGGCGCAGCAGGTTCTCGATCCCCATTTTCAGCGTGAGGGTCGAGGAAGGGCAGCCGGCGCAGGCGCCCTGCATATGCAGATAAACAATGCCGCGATCAAAGCCGTGGAACGTGATGTCGCCGCCGTCCTGGGCCACTGCCGGGCGCACGCGCGTGTCCAGCAATTCCTTGATCTGGCTTACGATACCTTCATCGGCACTGTCGAAATTGGCAGCATGACCATCGCCCGGACCTTCGCCGTCGATCACGGCCTGGCCGGACTGGAAATGCTCCATGATCGCGCCAAGGATCTGCGGCTTGATATGGGGCCATTCGATCTGATCGGCCTTGGTGACGGTCACAAAATCAGACCCGAGGAAAACCCCGGTCACGCCGCCCGCCGCAAAAATGCGCCGCGCCAGCGGCGATTTTGCCGCCGCTTCGGCATTGGGGAAATCCGCGGTGCCAAGTTCCAGCACGGTCAGGCCGGGCAGAAATTTCAGCGTCGCCGGATTCGGAGTGGATTCGGTCTGGATGAACATGGTGCTTCTCCGACTGTATCAGCCGGATATGGGGCCGGCGGGATCACAAGTCAACTGCGCGCCCGCGTGTAAACCCCCTGCGGAGCGCGGAATGCGGCAAAGGGAGGCGTGCCCGGAGCCAGATGGCCCGCATGGCAACACTGTTTCAGGCGCGGTCCGAGCCGAAATAGGCATACATCTCGTCCAGCGCATTGAGGCGCGAAAGCTGCACCGGGGCCGGTTTCTGGCTGGGCGGGGTATAATAGGTCAGGGCCGGATCCTGCGGCACGAGGACCGCTTTCAGAATATCGACGGGGCGTTGCACAGACATGTCGTGCATCCTTTGGTAATTGTCGCCTCCCGCCGGAAATATAGGTCAATGCTGCGATGCAGAAAACCCGCCGCTTCCGCAGGGCGGGGTTGCATCTGCGGCATGTCTTCCCTCACGGCAGCCGCCAGATACGGCTCAGATAAGCCCGGCTCAGATAAGACCGGTCTGGCCGAGCACCACCCAGACGAGATAAAGCGCGGTCGCAATCAGCGTCGCCCCGACCGCAAGCGAGCCGAGATCCTTGGCATCGCGGGCAAATTCAGACCAGTCCGGCGAAAGATGGTCGACCAGCACCTCAAGCGCGGTGTTCAGCGCCTCGACGGCAGTCAGCACCAGCAGGAAAATCGCGAAGCCGAGCAGTTTGGCGAGGCCCACCCCCCAGAGCGCGAGGCCGGCAAGCACGATCAGCCCGATGGTCAGCTCCTGGCGAAAGGCGCTTTCGTGCAAAAGCCGGCGGAACCCGGCGGCGGAATAGGTCGCCGCCGCCAGAAGATGGGCTAAGCCCGATTTGCGCGGCGGCTTCTGGTGCGGCGGCTTTATGGCGCCGCCCTGCGGTATCTGCTGGCTGGTCATACGCAGTCGCCTTTCGATGTGAATTAACGCCCCGGGGCTTTCGCCGGATGCTGGCTTTTATGCCCGCGATTGTCCACCCGCTGCGACGGGTGTCGTGGCGCAGATGCAAATGAGTTTCATTGTAACATAATGATTTTACTTTACTTTTTATCATGACCTGCCTATCTGGCCCGCATCGGGGAGTAGCGACTGCCAGGTGATGGCAGGGGCGTATCAACACTCTCGCCCGCGGGGAGATCCCGGGCATGGTGCGTCCGGCCCGGGTCACCTGGGTCATGCAAGACCGTGCTCTGGGCCTCAGGCCCGTTCACAATCCCGGCGTCTCGCTGCCGGATCCAAAGGACAGGAGACCCGCATGTCCCCCTTCACCATCGGCATTCTTGCCGTTTCGATGTCTGTTGATGCTTTTATTGCCTCGCTCGGGCGCGGCGCGGAGAACAGCGGCCGGGGCTGATGCGCGCCGTAAAGACGGGCGCGATTTTCGGCGCGGTCGAGATGGTCACGCCGCTGATCGGCTGGGGGCTGGGGATGGCGGCGAGCGCCTGGGTTCAGGCGGTGGATCACTGGATCGCCTTCGCGCTTCTGGGGGCGGTGGGGGCGCATATGCTGTTCCAGGCGCTGTCGCGCGGGACAGATGAGGCACCACCCGCCCCTGGGCTGCGCGCGACCGTGCTGACGGCCATTGGCACCTCGATTGACGCGATGGCGGTGGGTGTGTCGCTGGCGCTGCTGGAGGCGAATATCTTTGTCATTGCCGCCGCCATCGGCTTCACCACGATGGTGATGAGCGCGTCGGGGATCCTCGCCGGTCGCTGGCTCGGCCGCAGCTTTGGCCGGCTGATAGAGACGCTTGGCGGCCTTGCCCTGATCGCGATGGGCGGGCTGATCCTTTTCGAGCACCTGACAGGCTGAGCCCCGCCCTGCGCGCTGAGTTGTGACGCTTGCCAAAATGAAAAACAGGCCCCGGGGGCCCGTTTTGCGCCTGGGAGCTGAGCCTTGCGGCTCAGCGGTAGCATTGCACCGGTACAACGGCGGCGGCAAAGGCCTCGGGCAGTTCGCCTGAAAGATCACCGCGTATGCCTTCGCCCTGGGGCCGCGAGATGCGTTCCCTGGCGAGGAAGGTCAGGAGCGGCCCCGAAGGCACCGCGAAATTCATATTCTGCGGCAGGGTGCCGGTTTCCTCGAGCATGGCGATGTCATCAACGCGGCTCACCACCACACCGATCACTGCGCCCTTTTTGTTCAGAAGCGGGCCGCCCGAATTCCCGGGTTGCACCGGTGCCGTGATCATCACCCGGTTTGACGACCCGTCTGCGCCGCGCAGCGCCGAGACATTGCCCGAAGTGACAGTCAGCCCCTGATCGAGACTGGTCGAATAGGGGTAGCCGAGCGTGGTGACCGTCTCGCCCAGTTTCGGAACCTCCAGCGCCGAGAGCTTCAGCCAGGCGCCGGTGTCGATCGCGCCGCCCAGCACCGCCACATCCAGCGTGGTATCTGCGGCCAGAACTTCCAGCGCGCTGCCGTCGGCCATGCCGATGGCAGAACAGCCCTCGATCACATGGGCGGCGGTGACCAGTGTGGTCGGCGCGATATAGAATCCGGTGCCGGAGCTTTTTAGCGTGCCATTGACTTTGGGGCGCGGGGTTTCGGCCACGGCTGCGACCTTTGGCGCACCAACCGGCGCGGCGGGCTGTCCTTCGGGGGCGCGGATCGGGGCCGGGCCGCCGGGCGCAGTGCCAAGTTCCGCCGGGCCGGCGGCAATGGCGGTTCCGGGATCGGGTGCATCGGGCAGACCCGGGGCCGGGGTTCCAAGCCCGCCGGGGGCGGGCGCTGCATCTGCGGTAGCGGTTCCGGGCGTTGCGGTTCCGGGTGCGGGGGTGCCAAGGATCCCATTGGCCGGCGCATCGCTTGCGGGCGGCAGATCTTCGACCAGATCGCCCGGAATGTCTTTCGGCGGGGTTGGGTGCGATGCTTCGGGCGGCAATGTGGGGATTGTCTCCGGTGCGGTTGGCGAGGTCACGGCGGATTTTCCGGGGCGCTCCACCTGATCCTCGGCGCGCGGCGCGGCCGCAGCGGCTGCGGTGGGCGGCGCAGCCCCTGCGGTGCCATTGATCACCTGGTCGATCACGCCGCCCGGGGTCCAGATCAGAGAAGCCGCGCTGGCATTGCCCGTCACCGTGGTCCCGGCCAGCAGATTGACACGGAAATACCCCTCTTCCGTGGTCACGAAGTTCATTGTGCTCCACAGCCCGTCATGCAGGTCAGAGCGGATATAGGCGGTCATCTTATTGTCGAGATCGACCCAGCTGATCATCGTCTGGTCATTGGAGAACTGATAGGGCTTGGTATCTGCCCGGGCCTTGCCGAGAAACCAGTCATGATCGGATTGCGCATCGGCCAGTTTGCCTTCGCGGATGATCAGCGAGATGCTTTTGTCCTTTGAGAGATATTCCATCTCTTTGGCATCTTTGACTTCTTCGATCAGGCCGAACGGGAAGAGGTAAGAGGTATTGGCGATGGGCGAGTAATTCAGCTGCCAGTCGTTCCTGACCCGTTCATCTTCGAGAAACATCACGAGGTCTTTGATATCGCTGAACTTGGGCACCGTCTCGCGCCCCGCAGTGCGGGTCGCGTATTTCGCAAAGGCCTGCTGGGATTGATCGGTCCAGATCCCGTCCACCACGCCGAAGAAATCGCCGGTCCAGGCCAGAGATGCCTGAAGGGTCGCGGTGTCCTCGCGGCTCAACTTCGTGGCATCGAAGGGGTGTTCCAGCCAGGACTGCGCGCGCGCCATCCCCGACAGGTGAACCAACATAAGGATCGGCAGAAGGGCTGCGATCAGCAGAAACCGGAGTGACATCAGGGACAAGCGCATCGCAAAGCACTCCGGCAACGGGATGAGGGGATTTTTCGCGCCATGCTGCCCTGAAACCGGCGCAAAGCAAAGGCGTTTCAGCGCCTATTGCGGTCATGATCTCCTGATGTGATCACGCAGAGCGGGGCGTTTCCAGGCGCAATCCTGCGCCTCAGGCCCATCCGGATCGCGAATCGCTCAGGTGATCTTCTCAAGCGTTTCTTTCGACATATCTCCGGGCACGATGGTGATCGGGGTCGGCAGGCTGCCCGAATTGCGGCTCATTGCAGTGACCAGCGGGCCCGGGCCGGATTTGTCGGTTCCCGCGCCCAGCACCAGGACGCCGGTTTCCGGATCTTCGCGCATCTGGGCAAGGATCTCGGTCACCGCATCGCCTTCGCGGATCACCAGTTCGGGGGTTACGCCCTGTTTGTCGCGCATCCATTTGGCAAAGACCTCGAAATGCGCCTCGATCCGCTCGCGCGCTTCGGCCCGCATCAGATCGGCGACGCCCATCCAGTGCTGGAACTCCTCGGGCGGGATGATCGAAAGGATCGTCACGCCGCCACCGGTATGGGCGGCCCGGAGCGCCGCATAACGCATGGCATTAAGGCATTCGCGGCTGTCATCCAGCACAACCAGGAATTTCCGCATCCGATATTCTCCTGCTTGGATAGGGCAATTCTGGAACGGCGGCGGGGGAAATGGCAAGCGTCTCTGTCGTGATTGTCGGGTAAAGCCGTGATAAAGCGGGAGGGCGCCTCAGCCCTCGCGCATCAGGAAATGCCCGGTGCCCTGGGCAAAAAGCCGTTGCGGGTCCTCTTGCCAGGCTTCGACATGGACCGAGGCATAGCGGCGGCCTGAGCGGTTGATGCGGGCGCGGGCAAAGGCATCGCGCGGCTGGCCCGGGCGCAGGTAATCCACCGTGATATCAATGGTTTTCGGCAAGGCGGGCAGGGCGTCTGCTGTAAGGGAAGCCGGCAGGATACGGCCCTGGTGCAGCGCAGCGAGGCCGGTGATCGCGGTCACCTCAAGAAAGGCCGCCGTGACCCCGCCATGCAGCGCCGGGATCAGCGGATTGCCGAGATCATCGCGGTAAGGCAGCACAGCGGTCAGTTCCGCCCCGGCAGTGTCGAACCGGATGCCGAGAAAGCCCAGATAGGGGATCCGGGCCACGACTGTCTCAAGGAGCGGCGCATATTCACTGGTCATCGCGGATCATCCGGCAGGGTGCGGGCCACGTCATCGCCCCGTTCGAAGGTAAAGGCGCCGGTGGCCATGGCGACCGGGCGTGTGCTGTCCTCATCGCAGGCGGTGACGCGCACGAAGGCGACCGAACGGGTGACATGGTGGCATTCGGCACGGGCGCTGATCGTCTGGCCCGGCGTTGCGGGGCGCATATAGTCGATCCGCAGATCCAGCGTCGCGGTCGAGCGCGGCCCGGCCGGATGCGCCATTACGGCCGCCCCCGAAGCCGTATCCATCAGCGCCGAAACCGCGCCGCCATGGATCACCCCGGTTGCCGGATCGCCGATCAGCCGTTTGTCCCAGGGCATGGAAATCACCGCTATTCCGCCGCCGATCTCCTCCAGGCGGAGCCTCAGCGCCTTTGCATGAGGCAGCGCCTCGATAAAACGGTGCGCGATGGCGAGTGTGTCGGAAGCGGTGGGGGGGCGGTCTCTTGCATGGGCCGTATCAAACCGCTCTGGCCGGGGCGTTGCAAGGGCCGGGGGGAGCGTTCGGTCCCGGGATGACGCAGCGTCAGTGATTTTCGCGGTGCCGTCGTGTCCCTTCCCCCGGAAGGCTTGCCATTTCGGCCCGGCGCGCCCTACGATCTGCCGGGCGGAGGGCCTTATGCCGGATCAGATTCGGATCAGTTTCAAAGAGATGTGCGCGAAATTCGATGTCACGCCGCGCACGCTCCGCTATTACGAATATATCGAACTACTGGCCCCGGAACGCGAGGGCCGCGCCCGGTTTTACACAGCGCGCGAGGTGGCGCGGATGAAGCTGATCCTGCGCGGGCGGCGGTTCGGCTTTTCGCTGGAAGAGATCCGGCAATGGCTGCTGATCTATGGTCACAAGGGCGAGCGGTCGCAGCTGGAGGCCTGGCTCGGCATGGCCGACCGTCAGTTGCTGGAGCTGGCGCGGCAGCGCGAGGCGCTTGAGCGCACCATCTCTGATCTGCACGCGTTGCGTGAAACGGCGGTCGCGGAAATGGCGCGGGATGAGGGCGCAGACGCGGAAGACTGAGAGGGGCAGGGGGCGGGTGATATGGTCCCCCGGCTCATCACACCCGTCCCCTCTCCGTAAGGCCAAGCGCCTTGCGCAACCAGCCGCGCGCGGGGTCTGCGGGCAGCCCGCCCAGAAAACCGTGATCGAGCCCGTCAGCCAGCACCAGCCTGCCCTGTAATGCGCGTGCCAGGGCTTCGCCGTCGCGCAAAACCGGGTCGATGCCTGCGCCCAGGATGGTCAGGCCCGGAGGGCGGGGGAAGCCCGGTGCCAGAGGGTCATGGCGCGGATCCCCGGCAATCAGCGCCTGGGGATCCAGGTGGCGGTGATAGGAGGCCAGCGATTTCGGCCCCAGCCCATCGGCCTCATGTGCTGCATTTTGCGGGGCAGGCGGCATGCCCGGTCCGGCTCCCGGATAAAAGAGCGTGACATCGGCAATGCGGGCGCGTTCCGTCTCTGTCAGCCCGGCAAAGGCCCAGAGCGCCACCAGGCCGCCCGCGCTGTCGCCCATAAGCCGCAGCTGCCGCACGCCTGTCAGCTGCCGCCGCAGGCTTGCGACCGCGTCCTGGGCCTGGGCGGGAAACGGATGTTCGGGCGCGAGGCGCCAGGCGACCGAGATCACCCTCGCGCCGGTCTCCTGCGCGATCCAGGCGGTCACGATACGATGGGTCCAGGGCGAGCCGGTGATAAAGCCGCCGCCATGGAAATAGACAATCGGCGCGGCCTCGTCCCCGGCGCCAGATGCCAGGGGCGTGAAGACCAGCCCGCCCGGGCAGCCCCCTTCCGGGGCGAGGACATGCTGCGTCACGGCATCGGGCAGGGCCGGGGCCAGCACCTCTGGCCGCCTGTCCCGCCAGGCCCGCAGCGCCGCAACCGGGCCGTTGATCCAGTCAGGATCAGAATGTGTCGCCATGATCTGCCTTTCCTGTTCCCCGGCCCCAGGCACGGCTGTGCCGGCGGCATTTGCGGAGCGTAGCACGCGCACGGGGTTCCGACAGCCCGACTTTGCCGCTTGGCCGCAAGTCCGGTCAGCGCGCCGCTCTGCGCCGGGGAGGCGCGACTGGCGGCTCGTCCGGGGCCCCGCCTGGGAGGGTGACCGGTGGAGCAAGGCAGGCGGGCGGGACTTGCATCCGAAACCGGGGCGGGGCGCGACAGAGGGTCACGCAGCCGCTGCTTGCCTGCGTTTTCCGATTGAAAGACTCGGGGAAAAAGATCAGGCAAGACGGGTTCAGGGAAGTTCATCATGTTACGCCTCCGGTTCGCGCCTGCTTTTCTCCTCCTCCTGATGGCCGCCGTCCTGCCCGCCCGCGCGCAGGAAGCGGTCATGCCAGATCCGGACAGTCACATTCCGGAAGACAGAGATCCGGGCGCCGGAAGTCTGGACGACCGGCATCTGCCGGTGATTGCCCGCACCAAGGCCGAAACCGCCCGGATTGCCCGGGTCATCGCACCCACCACCGATTTCACCAGACCCGAAGGGTTCGAACTGATGCAGGGCGGCGCCGCGACCGTGCGCGTCAGGCCCAATGCGGATGCATTTTCCATTCTGTCGGGCAATATGCCCTTTGAGCGCGAGATGGATTTCAAGCTTGGCAATGCGCTGTTTCGCAAGACCTGGGTCTCGGCGCCGTCTTCGACAAAGGCATCGGACGGGCTGGGGCCGCTTTACAATGCGCGGGGCTGTCAGGATTGCCATCTGAAAGACGGGCGCGGTCATCCGCCTGCCACGCCCGATGAGGCGCGGGTTTCGATGTTTCTGCGCCTGTCTGTCCCGGGGGGCGAGGCGCCGCCGGGGATTTCCGAATGGATCGCGACACTGCCGGACCCGGTCTATGGCGGGCAGCTGCAGGATTTCGCGGTGCCCGGGCTGCCGGCCGAGGGCCGGATGGATATTGCCTGGACCGAGACCCCGGTGACGCTGGCCGATGGCCTGACCGTGTCGCTGCGCAAGCCCGGTTACACCATCTCGAACCCCGGCTTTGGCGCCTTCCACAAGGACCTGATGATCTCGCCCCGTATCGCGCCGCAGATGATCGGCCTCGGGCTGTTAGAGGCGATTCCGGCCGCCGATATCATCGCGCTGGCCGATCCTGACGATGCCGATGGCGACGGGATCTCGGGGCGCATCTCGATCGTGCCCTCGCAGGAATTTGCCGTGCCGATGCTGGGGCGCTTTGGCCTCAAGGCCGGTACACCAACCATCCGCCAGCAATCTGCCGATGCGTTTTCCGGTGATATGGGACTGTCGACGGTGCTGGTCCCCGACCCCTGGGGGGATTGCACCCCGGCGCAGACCGCCTGCCGCGAGTCGCCGCATGGCCAGGAGCCGGGCGTGCGGGACGGGCTGGAGGTCGATGGGCAAAGCCTTGATCTTGTGACCTTCTATGCGCGCAACCTCGCCGTGCCCGAGCGTCGGAATATCGACAGCCCCCGGGTCCTGCGTGGCAAAGAGGTGTTTTACGGGCTGAACTGCGTCGGCTGCCACAACCCGAAATTCGTGACCCACCGCCTGAAGGATCAGCCCGAGCAAAGCTTCCAGCTGATCTGGCCCTATACCGATCTCTTGCTGCATGACATGGGCGAGGGGCTGGCCGATGACCGCCCCGAGGGCCGCGCGACCGGGCGCGAATGGCGCACGCCGCCGCTTTGGGGGATCGGGCTGACCGAACAGGTTTCCGGCCATACGAATTTCCTCCATGATGGCCGGGCGCGCTCGCTGCTCGAAGCCGTGCTCTGGCATGGCGGCGAGGCCGGGGCGCAGCGAGATGCCGTGATTGCCCTGCCGACCGAAGACCGTGAAGCCCTGATCGCCTTTCTGGAGAGCCTGTGATGTCGCGTTTTCGCCCCTT
The DNA here is from genome assembly GCF_030052995.1 of Gemmobacter sp. 24YEA27. Classification (NCBI taxonomy): domain Bacteria; kingdom Pseudomonadati; phylum Pseudomonadota; class Alphaproteobacteria; order Rhodobacterales; family Paracoccaceae; genus Gemmobacter; species Gemmobacter sp. 24YEA27. The sequence goes on from NZ_JASJPW010000001.1 coordinate 1,274,134, forward strand.
CGGTTTTGCCCTGGCCCTGATCTGTGGCGCCGGCCCTGCACTGGCCGATCTGAAACAGGCGGTCGACACCGTCATGCTGCCGGGGTTTGCCACTTTCGCCAAAGCGACCGCCGCGCTTGAGGCACAGACCGAGAGCCATTTCGCCGAGACCGGCGGCCAATGTGATCCGACCACCTTGCGCCCTGCGTTCAACAAGGCGTTTGACGCCTGGATGGCGGTGTCCTGGCTGCATTTCGGCCCTTCGGAAGAGGGCGGCACAGCGCTGGCGATCCGGTTCTGGCCCGATCCGAAAGGGCTTGGCGCCAAGGCGCAGCGCGGGCTTTTGCTGGGTGACCCGGCGAGCCTCGAGCCTGAGCTATTCGCGAAGCAATCGGTGGCGGCACGCGGGCTTACGGGGCTGGAACGCCTGTTATACCCAGGCGAGCCGCCCGGCGCCGATTCCTGTCCGCTGCTCCGGGCCACGGTGAAAGACCTTGCGCGGCTGGCGTCGGTTCTGGATGCAGGCTGGACCGGGGATCAGGGCTTTGCGCAGCTGCTGCTGAGCGCGGGCAGCGACGGCAACACCCGGTTTCTCAACCGGACCGAGGCGATGCAGGCGGTCTTTACCCAGCTGATGGGGGGGCTTGAATTCATTGCCGATCAACGCCTTGGCCGCCCGCTTGGCGAAGAAGACAAGCCGCGCCCGGAACGCGCCGAGGCCCGCGCCTCGGGACGGGGAACCCGCAATATCCTTCTGGAATTGCAGGCCATCCGCCGTCTGACGGCTGCGCTTGAACCCGATGCGGCCGGCACAATCGCCGCGATGGATCGTGCGATCGTCGCGACCGGCAAGCTGGACGAGCCGCAGCTGGCGGGGGTCTCCGATCCAGAACGGCGCGAGAAGATCCTTGAGGTGCAGCGCCTCGTGCGCTCTGCCCGCGCCATCGCACTTTCCGAAATGGCGCCGGTGCTGGGCGTCGGGCTTGGCTTCAATTCGCAGGACGGAGACTGACAGAAATGGCCACAAGGCGCGGATTTCTGGCGGGGCTGGCCTCGCTGTCGCTTCCCGGGCTTGGCTGGGCGGATGTCGGCAGCCCCGCCTGGCTCGCTGCCGGGAAAGAGGGCGAGGACTATGTCCTTCACGGGCTGCGATCCGATGGCGAAAGCCTGTTTTCCATCCCTTTGCCGGCGCGCGGCCATGCGGCGGCGGCGCATCCGTTGCGGCCCGAAGCGGTGGCTTTTGCCCGCCGTCCCGGTGTCTTTGCCATCGTGCTTGACTGTTTCACCGGCGCCATCCGGCATCGGCTGACCCCGCCTGAGGGGCGGCAATTCAACGGCCATGGGGCTTTTTCCGCCGATGGGGCGCTCCTGATGACCTCGGAAGTCGTGGCCGAAGGGTCGGAAGGGCGGATCGGGATCTGGGAGACGGAGACTTACCGCCGGATCGGCGAATGGCGGACCGGCGGCATCGGCCCGCATGATATGAAGCGTCTCGCGGACGGGCGGCTGATCGTCGCGAATGGCGGTATTCAGACCGACCCTTCCGACCGCACCACGCTGAACCTCGACACGATGCGCTCTAACCTCGCGCTGCTCTCACCTTCGGGAGAGATCCTTGAGGTTGCCGAGCTGGAGCCCGATCTGCATCAGAATTCCCTGCGCCATCTTGCACTTGTGGGCGAGGGCGTCGCGGTCGCGCTGCAATGGCAGGGCGACCTGTCTGATCCGGTACCGCTTTTGGCCCGCTGGGAGCCGGGCCGCGCGATCACCCTGTTTGAGGCCGCGCCGGAAGAGATCTACACTATGAAGGGCTATGCGGGATCGATCGCGGCCAATCAGGGGATGATCGCAATTTCCTCGCCCCGGGGGGGCGCGGTGATGGTGTTTGGCGAAGATGGCACACCGCTTGCCACGCATCGGCGGGCCGATATCTGTGGTCTTGCGGCGCTGGAACAGGGATTCGTCGCATCGGATGGCGGGGGCGGGATCTGGGCGCTTGGCGGGGCGCTGGACCCCCTGCGCGCGCTGCGGCACGGCGCCGCCTCCTGGGACAATCACATGGTGGCAATTGGCTGATTTGCCGGGGGTTTCGCCTTTCGCGCAGGTTTCGCTGCACAGCAGCAGCCCAGGGTTTGTGCGAGGGGTGGTTATACTTGACAATTCCACCTGGTATTCCTAAAGCCATTCCTGACCGATCAGGTCGGAATCTGCTGCCTCGCAAGTGCCCCTCATTCGGAGTGCCAGCCAAACGGTAGCGGGCTGAACAGGTGGAATTCAGGTGGCGGCCCGGTGGGGCAAGGCAACCGACTGGTTCGGATCTCCCTTTCGGAATTCGGGTCTGAGGCTGCAGAACTTGCACTTCATGGGCCCATCAGGGCGATTGTGGAACGGATTTCTCGGATGATCTTCCCAGGGCGAGACCAGATTGACCGGGTTCTGAAATCCACGGCCAGGGTGGCTGAAAAACCGATGGTGGCAAAGGCTGTGCGGGTTTCGCTTTGTGCTTTGGCAGTCTCGGGCAGGCCGTCTTCACCCGTCCCCCTTTGCACGAAATGAGACTTCAAGTGGTTGAACCGATGCGCGCGGCACTTCTTTCCCTTCTGATCCTCTCCGGTGGCATGGCAGCCGCTCAGGATAATACGGCGCCGGTCGTGCCCAATGCGGCGCCGGAGCAATCCGCCGCGCCGGTGACCGAAGGCAGTGAGGCCCCGCCCGTGGTGCCAGATGCCGCGCCCGATGCCCCGGTTGCGCCCGCGACCGAAGAGACCGGTGCCATCGCAACGCCGGACACCGGTGCTACGACCCCGGCTGTCACGCCGGCAACCGGCGCTGAAACGAGCACGAATCCGGCCGCTGACCCCGCCACCCCTGCTGCCACCGGCGAGGCGGCTCAGCCCGCCGCAGGCCCGGCGGAAGCCGCTCCGGCCCCGGCTCCGGCGGCGCTGCCGGTGCATTCGGTCGAGCTCGAATCGCTGTTCTGGGATGCACATGTCATCGTGCAGGCGGTGATGATCGGGCTTGCGACTGCGGCTTTCGTGGCACTGGTGATCCTGATCCACAAACTGTTTGAATTCGGCTTTGCCTTTGCCTCAATGCGCAAAACCGCGCGCCTGCTGGCCAGCGCCTCTAGCCTCCACGCGGTTGCCGAAGCGGTGGCCGGTCGCAAAGGCCCCTCGGTCGATATGATCCGCGCCGCGGATGAGGAATTGCGCCTCGCCGAGGTCGAGCCCGCGCTGATCCCCGGCACCCGTGACCGCACCGATACCGCGATGTCCCGCATCGAGGCCGGCGCCGCCGCGCGGCTGCGGTCGGGCACCGGGATCCTGGCCTCCATCGGCTCGCTCTCGCCCTTTGTCGGGCTGTTCGGCACTGTGTTCGGGATCATGAACAGCTTTCTCGCCATCGCGCAGTCGAACACCACGAACCTCGCCGTCGTCGCGCCCGGCATCGCCGAAGCGCTGCTGGCGACCGCCATCGGCCTTGCTGCCGCAATCCCGGCGGTGCTGATCTATAATGTGCTGTCGCGGAAGCTCGCAAAATACCGTCTGCAGCTGAATGATGTGGCCGCCGCTGCGGCCCGGCTGCAAAGCCGGTCGCTTGACCGCCTGAGCGCGAGGGTCTGATCCATGGGAACCTCTGTTGGTGGCGGATCGGAAGACGAAGATGCCGAAGTTTCGGAAATCAACGTCACGCCTTTTATCGACGTTATGCTGGTTCTGCTGATCGTCTTCATGGTGGCCGCGCCGCTGTCGACCGTTGATGTGCCGATCAATCTGCCGGGCAGCACCTCGACCCCGACGGAACGCCCGGACGAGCCGCTCTGGCTGTCTCTGGGGCTGGACCGGGTGTTGTCTTTGGGCAATGATCCGGTGCCGGGGGGCGGTCTGGGGGCTGTGCTGGATGCCGCAACGGGCGGCAATCGCGAAACCACGATCTTTTTCCGCGCCGACAAGGATCTGCCTTACGGTGCGACGATGGAAATTCTCGATGAACTCCGGAATGCCGGTTATCTGAAAGTGGCGCTGGTGGGGCTGGAAGGCGCCCCCGCCGCCGCCGCTCCTGCGGAAGGATCTCAGCCATGACCCAGGAATTGCCCTCTTTCACCCGGGCCCGCTGCCCCGTTCTGCCCTCACATGTTGGTGCGGGCAAGAGCCGGGCGATGGGCTGGCTGGCCTCGACCTCGATCGCGGCCCTGCTGGTTTCGGCCATTGGGGCACTGGCGATGACCTGGGAAAGCGCCGGCATGTCGGCCGGGGCGGAAGAGCAGGCGGTTCTCGTCATGTTGCCCCCGGCCCAGGCCATCGAGGCGATCTCTGAGCCGACCCCGGATGTGACCGACCAGGTGGCTTCGGAAGAGATGCAGACGCCCGATCAGGAAGACGCGCCCGACACGCCGGAACTGACCGAAGCCCCCGACGTTCCGGACGAGACCCCCGAGATCGAAGAGATCGTCGAGGATATGGCCCCTGAGGTTGACCAGGAACCGCCGCCGAAGCCGGTGGTCGAAGTGCCGAAGCCGAAAGAAAGGCCGAAGAAAGAAGAAAAGCCGAAAGAGGTCAAAAAGGCCGAAAAGCCGAAAGAGCCCGCCAAGGAAAAGCCGAAGAAGAAAGCGAGCGAAGAGCGTGCGGAGACCAAAGCGTCAAAGCAGCAGACCTCGGGCGCGTCCTCTGTCGGCAGCGGTCAGGCCTCGGCAAAAAATTACGGCGCCTCGGTGATGAGGAAAGTGAACCGTACCCGTAAGAAGTCGGGGGGGGATCGCGGCACGGCGGTTGTTTCCTTTACCATTGCGGATAATGGCAGCCTCGCCAAAGCGAGCATTTCCAGAAGCTCGGGCTCTGCGAAACTGGATGATGTGGCGCTGGATCACATCCGCCGGTCGGCGCCGTTTGATCCGCCCCCCGCCGGTGCCGGGCGCACCTATTCCTTCAAATTCGAGGGCCGGTAGCACCCGGTCATCTTTGCCGCACAAGGCAGAGCACCCGGCGCCGCAACGCTCCGGGTGTTTTTCTGTCAGGGCTCCAGCACCATCTGGGTCTGGGTGATCTGTGCCGCCAGTTTTCCATCGCCGCGCCGGACCGAGGTTTGCCAGACCTGGGTGCGGCGCCCCTGATGGAGAGGCTCAGATATAGCGCGCACGACCTCGCCCAGCACCAGCGGGCGGAAGAAATTCGTCTTGCTCTCGACGGTGGTGGTGCTTTGATCGGGGCGGATCGCGGTGACAGTGCCAAGCCCGCCGAGGATATCCGCCAGCGCCATGATCGCGCCGCCATGCAGCACGCCATTGCGGTTCAGAAGATCCGGCCGCACCGTCAGTTCGGCCTCGACCCGTGTGGCCGTGGCCGAGATTACCCGCAGGCCGATCATCCCGGCAAAGGCGGAAATATCGTTGGCCTGTGGCGGGCCGGGGGGCAGGTTAAGCTCTGTCATGATCCAGGATCCTGTGCGGCGCCTGCCTCTGTGACAATGCGGGCGCTTTTGCCGATGCGGGGGGATAGCAGCATGGCCGCCCGGAAGGGGCAAGGGGCCTCAGCGGCGCGATCTCGCATCGCGCCTCACCCGGTGATAGCCTGACATCCGCTCCCGCGTGACCTGGCGCCCCCTCGATCCCGCCGGCAAAAGCGATGCACCTCGCTCCGGTTGCCAGCAGCGCCGGATCTTCGTCCGTATTGGCGAGCGCCATCGCATAGCCGCGGAAAGGGGACAGGCAGAGCTGAGATCGGCCATGGCGCGCCGCACCTCCTTGCGGGTCTGGTCGCGCAGCAGCGGGCTGTTCCAGGCCATGCAGGCGGCACAAAAGCACCATGCGCTTTGTCGCCAGATCCGGCTGTGCCAGAAGACCGGTCTGATCCGCGAGCCGGCAGACGCAGGCAAAACGGGCAATACTGCGCGAGTAATGAAAGGCCGCGGGCAGGATGAAACCCGGCTGATGGCCGTTCATCCAGGCGAGAGAGGCGATGCCGCCTGGTCAAACGGCCGCCAGTAAGCGCGGTGAGAGATGTCAGGCGTGGCGCCAGTCGCGGGAGGCGCTCTTGTCGTCGTCGGGATTGCCTGGCTTCCCGCCGCCTTCAGCGCCTCGATCTGTTCGACAGAGGCGGCAGCGCTCCAGCCCGCCGGCAGTCGTCGGAAGGGTGATCATGCGCCTGCTCCGCAATCGAGGTCGAATACGAGGATGCCGGCGAGCCCGCCAACCGCCGCCGCGACCAGCCGCGCGCCAAGGGCGCGGTGATCGGGATGGGCCTGATAGGCGGCCAGCGCCGCCCAGTTGTCGAAGTCGATTGTGAAGCCATGCAGATAGCCGCGCTCGATCTGTTCGGGGCTTTCCGAGCGCCCGGCATGGATCGCACTGATCCCGGCGACCTGGTCGCGGATCGGATGCAAACTGGCGAACAGTGCGGCGATCTCTGCTTCGCTGACAGTCTCGCAAAATCGGATCAGGACGATATGGCGGATCATGGGGAGGCTCCTTGCAATCCATGGGGCGCGCGAATCATGCTCGCGGCTTTCTCGGAGATCATGATGGTGGCAGCATTGGGGTTTGATAAGACCGGGCGCGGCATCACGGTGGCATCGGCCTCCCTGAGCGCCGCAATCCCGTCGAAGCAAAGCTGCGGGTCGACGACCGTCTCCGGGTCTGCCCCCATACGGCAAGCGCCGGCCGGGAGGTGGTCGGTGCTGGCATTGCGACAGGCATGGTGAAAGTAATCCTGGTCGCCTGCGACCCCCGGCCCCGGCAGACGTTCGGCCAGCACGAAGGGTTTACGGCGCGGCCTTGGGCATCATCTCATGCGCGAGCTTTGGCCCCTCGACCGGCATCCGGCGGTCACAGGGGGCGCCCCAGTGATACGGGTCTGTCAGCGGCGCGTCCAGCGGATCGACATTCCAGACGCCACCAGTCTTGAACAAGGACGGGGCGACGGGGCTGCGTTTCGTCAGGATGAACTGCGGTCCGGTCAGGGCCGGTCAGAGTGGTTCTGCATAGCGGTCATAGCTATGCGGGCGCGTATCAGGAAGGTCGCCGCGCGTGATCGCCGTCATCCCACCTTACCGCCAGACGCGCACCAAGTCGCAGCGCCAGCGCCGCGATGGCCAGCGATGGGCTTACCGCCGCCGAAGTCGGCAGGACCGAGGCGTCCGCGATATGGGGGTTGTCGAAGTCATGTGCTTTCAGGTCGGAATCGACCACCGAAGCGCACGGACTCGCCCTCATCCGGCAGGTGCCGCAATGATGGCGGGGCGGGCGTTTCCCGAACCCTTTGGTGAAGACAATCGGCCAGTGCACGCGGCAGCCGGGTTTCCGCCGCGAGGATCAGCGCCCGGGCCCCCGAAGGCGCCAGGGCAGTGGCGAGTGACGCGCCGCCGATCCCGGCCCCGATGATGATATCGGGGCTCATACCTGAATCCGGTCTCCGGTTTTCGGATCAAAGGCCACTGCCTTTTCCATATTCACCGCGAAATCAAAGGCCTGATGGGGGTGGACGTCAGCATCCGCACGCATCCGCGCGATCACATCCTTGCCCGAAAGGGTCATTGTCACGAAGGTGTCGGCACCGGCGGGCTCGGTCACGGTGACCATATTGCGCAAGGGCTGCACATTATGGGAATTGCGATCGGCGCCTTCCGGGTCGGTGATCGCCTCGGGGCGGATTCCAAGAAGGATATCGCGCCCGTCCCAGGCCGCATAATTGCCCGAGGAAAACCCAAGGCGCAGTGGCTTGCCGGCGGCGTCGGTGATTTCAGCCCAGGCACGGCCCTGGTCCACCGCCAGCTTTGCCGGGATGATGTTCATCGCCGGCGAGCCCATGAAAGTTGCGACAAACAGGTTCGCCGGGCTGTCATAAATCTCTTTCGGGGTCCCAAGCTGTTGCACATAGCCCTTGTTCATCACCGCGATCCGGGTCGAAAGCGTCATCGCCTCGATCTGGTCATGGGTGACATAGACGATGGTGCGTTTCAGTTTGTGATGCAGCTTTTTGATCTCGGTCCGCATGTCGACCCGCAGTTTCGCGTCGAGATTGGACAGCGGCTCATCGAACAGGAAGACATCCGGATCCCGCACCAGAGCGCGGCCCATGGCGACACGCTGACGCTGGCCGCCGGAAAGCTGGCCGGGTTTGCGGTCGACGAGATGGTCGATCTGCAAAAGTTTTGCCACATCGGCCAGCGCGCGGTCGCGTTCGGGCTTTGGCGTCCCGTGCATCTCCAGCCCGAAGGTGATGTTCTGGCCGACCGTCATATTCGGATAAAGCGCATAGCTCTGGAACACCATTGCGATATTGCGCTTTGACGGATGGACCCCGTTGACCACCCGGTCTTTGATCGCGATCTCGCCGCCCGAGATGCTTTCCAGCCCGGCGATCATGTTCAGAAGGGTAGATTTGCCGCAGCCCGAGGGGCCGACGAGGACGAGAAACTCGCCTTCCTGAACCTCAATGTCGACGCTGTGCAGCACTTTGACCGCGCCGTAGGATTTGGTGACGTTCTTGATGTCGAGAAAGCCCATGGCATCAACCTTTAACAGAGCCCGCCATCAGGCCACGCACAAAGTAGCGGCCCGCGACGATATAGACGATGAGGGTGGGGATGGCGGCAAGGATCGCGGCGGCGAAATGGACGTTGTATTCCTTCACGCCGGTCGAGCTTTGCACGAGGTTGTTCAGCGCGACAGTCATCGGCTGGGTGGTGCCGCCGAAACTGGCACCGAACAGGAAGTCGTTCCAGATATTGGTGAATTGCCAGATCACGCAGACCACCGCGATGGGACCCGAGACCGGCAGCATGATGCGCCAGAAGATGCGGAAGAAGCCCGCGCCATCGATCTGGGCTGCGCGGACCAGCTCGGTCGGGAAGGCCGCGTAGTAGTTGCGGAAATAAAGCGTCGAAAAGCCGAGGCCGTAGACGACATGGACGAGGATCAGGCCGGGAACCGATCCGGCCAGCCCCAGCATCCCCAGCACCCGCGCCATCGGGATCAGCACGATCTGGAACGGGATGAAGCAGGAAAACAGCATCAGCCCGAAGACAATTGTATCGCCTCTGAAGCGCCATTTCGTCAGGATATAGCCATTGATCGCGCCGAGAATGGTCGAGATCGCGACCGCCGGCACCACCATCAGGATCGAGGTCAGGAAGTAGGGCTTAAGCCCCGTCGCCTGCACGCCGATCTGGGCGGTGGACCAGGCCGAGCGCCAGGGATCGAGCGTCCATTCATTCGGCAGCGACATCATATTGCCGCCGGTGATCTCGGACAGAGGTTTGACCGAATTGATCCCCATCACATAGAGCGGCAGCAGGTAAAACAGCGCGAAAAGCAGCAATATCAGATAGATGAAAGTGCGGGTGATGCGGCCGGTCGAGACGGCGGTGTCCTGGGTCGCGACACTCATTCCTTCTTCTCCTTCAGTTCGGAGTAGAGATAGGGGATCATGATCGCGGCAATGGTCATCAGCATGATCACCGCCGAAGAGGCGCCGACGCCCATCTCTTTGCGGGTGAAGGTGTAGGAATACATGAAGGTTGCGGGCATCTCGGTGGCGCGGCCAGGGCCGCCGCCGGTCAGGGCTATGACAAGGTCGTAGGACTTGATCGCCAGATGGGCGAGGATGACGAAGGCCGACAGAAAGGCCGGCCGCAAAAGCGGGATCACGATGCGCCGGTAAAGCTGCCAGTTCGAGGCCCCGTCGATCTGTGCCGCTTTCAGGATTTCATTGTCGATGCCGCGCAGGCCGGCGAGGAACATCGCCATCACAAAGCCCGAGCTCTGCCAGACCGCCGCGATCACGATCGTATAGATCGCCATGCTGTTCGACTTGATCCAGGTGAAGGAGAAGCTCTCCCATCCCCATTGATGCATGACATGTTCCAGCCCGATGCCAGGGTCGAGGAACCATTTCCAGGCGGTGCCGGTGACAATGAACGAGAGCGCCATCGGATAGAGGTAGATCGGGCGCAAAACGCCTTCACCCCGGATCTTCTGGTCGAGGAAGATCGCCAGCATCAACCCGATGGCGGTGCAGATCACGATGTAAAGCGTGGCGAAGATCGCGATGTTTTTCAGCGCGACATGCCAGTGCGGCAGCGAGAACAGCCGGACATAGTTGGAAAATCCGACGAAATCCCAGCTCGGCAGCATTTTCGAATTGGTGAAAGACAACACCACTGTGAAGAGGATGAAGCCGTAGACGAAAAACAAGGTCACCGCGACGGATGGGGCGAGAACCAGCTTCGGCAGCCAGTCCTGCAATCTCGTGCGGAAATCGGCCTCGGATGCAGATGCCATTTCCCCTCCCTATTCCCGCTTGCGGGGCGGTCGCGCCTGGGGCGCGACAAAAATTTACGTAAATTTTTGAGCAAATTCCTGTTCAGGAATTTGTGGCGCGGGCGGTGTCCGCCCGCACCGGGATCGAAACGCGGGCGTGATTACTGCGCGGCCGCGACGGCGTCCTTCAGGGCAGTGGCGGCAGAGGCGCCATCGGTATATTCGCCATTGAAGACGGCGGTGATCACGTCATAGGTCGCGTTTTTCACCGCAGCCGGCGCACCATAGCCATGCGCCATGGACCCAAACAGCGTGCCATTGGTATTGGCTTCGGCGAGATCCTTGATGCCCTTCTTGCCGCAATCGTCGAAATCGGTATCCGGCACATCAGTGCGCGCCGGGACCGAGCCCTTGACCACGTTGAAGGCCGACTGGAAGGCCGGGCTTTCAATAGCCGAGGCCATCGCCAGCTGCGCTTTGACTTTTTCCTCGCCCTTTACCTTGAACATCGCGAACTGGTCGGCATTGAAGGTCACCGCGCCCTGCGTGCCGGGGAAGCGGATGCAGATAAAGCCTTCGCCCGGCTTTTGTCCGGCTTTCAGGAATTCGCCCTTGGCCCAGTCGCCCATGACCTGCATGCCCGCTTCGCCATTGATCACCATGGCCGACGCCAGGTTCCAGTCGCGGCCCGAGAAATTGTCATCGACATAGCTGCGCAGCTTGATCAGCTGATCGAAAGCCGCAGCCATCTTCTCGCCGCCAAGCGCTTCGGGGTCGAGGTCGATAAAGGCCGCCTTGTAGAAATCGTTGCCCTGGGCCAGCACGAGGCTGTCGAAAATCGTCGCATCCTGCCAGGGTTGGCCACCATGGGCCAGAGGCGTGATGCCGTTTTCCTTCATCTTGTCGAGAACCGCGATCAGCTCGTCCCAATTGGTCGGCTCGCCCAGACCGGTCTTGTCCAGTGCCGCTTTCGAGATCCACACCCAGTTGGTCGAATGCACATTGACCGGCGCCGCGATCCAGTGGCCGTCATGTTTGGAAAAGGCCTGGAGCGCCGCCGGGATCACCTTGTCCCAGCCTTCCGGGCCCGCGACCGCGTCGAGATTGCCGAGCACGCCCTGTTCGGCCCAGTCGGTGATGTCAAAGCCCAGCATCTGCACCGCAGTCGGCGGGTCGCCTGCGGTCACACGTGCCGAAAGCGCGGTCATCGCCGCCTCGCCGCCGCCACCGGCCACCGGCATGTCGACCCAGCCGATGCCTTGCGAGGCAAGATCCTCTTTCAGCACGTTCAGCGCTGCCGCCTCACCGCCTGCGGTCCACCAGTGCAGCACTTCCACATCTTCCGCCGCCGCCATTGAGGCGAGGCCGAAGGTCAGCGCCAGCGCCGAGACCATGCCCTTTGTCATCTTCCTCATCGCATCCTCCCAGATGTTAAGCCCCTTGCGGGAACAGATTATTGAAACGTTACAATATGGCTGCCCGTCAACTGTTTCTTTCTGCCGCTCCACATTGCTGCAATGCAGAAAAATAAGCGATTTTTGCGCTATGGTGCGGAAATATCGCGAAGTTTCTCAGATTCAGTTCTTCAGTTGTATCGTTGCATTTTTTTGTCATACTCCGGGTTCACGCCATGGCAACACGGGCCGGCGTGTCCGCCCCCGCACACGCCCCGGAGTGAAGCCCCTGACCGACCGTCCAACCACTCCTGCCGATCCGCTGTTGCGCCGCGCTGGTGGCCGGGCAAAATCCCGCCCGACCCTGCGCACCATTGCGGCCGAGACCGGCCTGGCGGTCACGACCGTGTCGCGGGCGCTGGCGCTGGATCCGCAGATCAAAGCCTCGACGCGGGATCTGGTCAGGGCAGCGGCAGACCGGCTTGGCTATGTGCCTGATCGCGCGGCACAAAGACTGCGCACCGGACGCACGCGGGTGGTGCAGCTGGTGCTGAATCTCGACCATGAATTCCTTGGCTTCACCCATGAGCTGATCGGCGGCCTGTCTGACGCGCTGACCGGCACCGGCTATTCGGTGACGATCTTCCCCGATATTCTCGGCAGCGACCGGCTGTCCTCGGTTCGCCGTATCGTCGAGGCGCGGCTGGGCGACGGTGTCATCTTCAACCGGACCGAGCCCTTTGACCCGCGCGTGCGCTATCTGCTGGAACAGGGTTTTCCCTTTGTCAGCCATGGCCGCACCGAGTTTTCCGCCCCCCACCCCTGGGTCGATTACGACAATGAAGCCTTCGCCCGTCTCGCGGTCGAGCGGCTGATCGCCCGGGGCCGCAAACGCCTGATGATCGTGCTGCCCCCGGCGAATTTCTCCTTCGCGCAGCATCTTCGCTGGGGGGCTGTGGCAGCGGCAAAGGCGGCAGGCATCAGCTGCGAGATTCCCGAAGCGATCAGCCTCGACACATCCGCGGCCGAGACCATGGCCTGGCTGCGCCAGCGCCTGTCGCAGCCAGACCGCCCCGATGGCATCATCGGCGTGGGCGAGGTCTCGGCGATGGCCGCGCTGGCCGCGATCAGCGATTGCGGGCTGGTGCCCGGGCGCGAGATCGATGTCGTGGCCAAGCGCGCCTCGGCGATTTTCGATCTGATGCGGCCCCGGATCGACACGATGGTGGAAGACCTCCGCCTTGCGGGGCGCAGCATGGGCGAGATGCTCTTACGCGCGATGGCGGGCGAGGAGCCGTCGCGCCTTCAGGTCCTGCATCAGCCGCTGGTGGATTTCTGACCGGCTCACCGCATCCAGTTCGCCCACGTGCGACCGATGCGCCTGACCACCGATTTCGGTTCGAGATAGTCCTCACGCCCGCAGCGACCGTTTTCGCGGCCAAGGCCTTTTTGGTTCATGCCGCCGCTCGCAAGATCGCCTGTTTGGCGATCTTGCGAGCGGCGGCGAGGAATTATGTACGATTTATGTAATTAGCTCAGGCCAATGTGACCTCTGTGGGGCGTCAGGCGTCCGAAAAATGATATTTCTTGTAGGACCACTTACGCGAGCTTTCGCGAGAAAGCTGCGTTCGCGACGAGTCCGGCGCGATGCCGAGGCCGGTTTTCGGCAGTGAAATCGTCGCGCCCGGCACCATCACGCGCAGGTCGCAGGCGCATGTCAGCTCCAGCCCGCCGCCAAAAGCGTGACTCTCCATCAAGGTAAACATCGGCTGCGCCGGTCGCGCCAGCCGGTCGAAGATCCGATGCCCACTACGCACCCAATGCCGGGCGAAATCCCGGGGGCTCAGCCCGCTCCAGCCGGTGATATCGGCACCCGGGCAGGAGCATTTTTCCGGTGTAGCGGTGACCAGCGCCCGGCGCGCTTGGCTTGTCTCAATCGCGTCGAGAAGGGGGGCAAATTGCGCCAGCATATCGGCACTGAAACAGGTCAGCTGTGCCGGATTTTCGAGCCGGATCCCGACTATCTGCCCATTGCGGTTCAGATGCACCGCGCTCATGGTGGCCATCCCATCGGCCCGGAGCCATGGAGCGAGAGCGGCATGCGTATCGCGTTTTCCGCAACTCGGACCCGTCCCCGGCTCGTGGCGGGGATGTCGCGGGCGCGCAGCAGAGAAAGTGACATGTTCGAATTTCTCAACCATCCTGATAAATTTGACAGGTATTGCAAAAGAAAAGCCGGATCCTGTCAATCCGACCCCCGCCTTTGTCTGGAGCCAGCCCGAGAAGGCGATCGTCCTCGCATGCGAAGTGATGTCGACAAACCCGCCGCAACCGGCGGTCAGACGGGTTTTTTACCAGATTTCGCGACACTGACATTGCACTCGGTATCCATCTCGGGAAGGACAGGAACGACATGTCGAACCCGCGCCCTGGAAATAGATGACTTGCTGCGCTGAGGGCACATAGGCAAATGAATTGGGGGTGTAGTCGGTCCGGCACTTGCCGCCCATCGCACCTTGTTCTATCGCCCGGGTCTCCGCCTGTGGACGACCGCCTTCCAGCAGGATACGCGCCACCATGACGGAAATGCCGAAACCGTGATTGGCGGTCTGGCCGCCCATCAGTTCCATCGCGGCGCGCGATGGCTTGTTCGATCCTGTGTTCGGCTCAGGTAAAGCTCTCTCCGGGGCGCAGGATCTGCCCGGAAATCGGCGTGTTGTAATCGGTTCAAGTAGTCTGGCGCTGATGGGGATCCAGGACCACGAGATCCAGCAGATTCCCCGGAACGCGCACATCAAGCGTTCTCAGGAATCCGGCCCAGGTTTCCGCGAAACCTGGGCTATCACCAGTTCGCCTTTGTTGCGGGTGGCGATTGCCTGTTCCCGGCCGCCAAGACAGGCACCCTGATATCCATAGGTAAGGTTGCCATTTGTGTCGGAAGTGGAGATGCGGAGCGTGCAAATATCGGAATAAATGTTCGGAAAGTGTAATCAGGTCTCGTCACCAAACTCGGCGCGGCGGGTAATCGGCCAGCTTGCGGCACACGCGTTCATCGCGCAGCATATCGAACACAATCCCCGACGAGGTTTTCCAGACCACGACCTCGTCTTCGGTGATCATCTTCCAGAACTCCGGCGTCGGCATTTGCGAGCCGTTGGCAGGGTAAGACCCGACCAGAACCTTTGAGATCAGCCCGACCTGCGCGAGCCAGTCGATCCACTTGACGCCAGATATATCGTCAGCCGCGCTCAGGTGCAGCATGGTGATCCCGGGCGGATGTTGCTTCTTCTGAAGCACACACCAAGGGCGCGCAGCTCGAAATCCGGGCAGCCAAGGGCCGAGTAGGAGAAGACGGTGACAGTGGCGCCAACTTTGATATGGGCCGCGGCCTCGGCGTCGGTGATGATCCCGGCGCCTCCGGTGATGCAGAGACCGGTGGCGGAGAAGGGATGGGTAGGGCTCTCATGGCTTTGCACCATGGCGCCCGATGGCATCTGCCAGACCGGTATGGCTGAAGCCACTCCCCTGACCCATGCCCGGGGCCGACATTCCCGCGACCAGCGAGACGGGGTCCTCATTGAACAAAAATCGCACCGTATCAGTGTCATGAACGGCGATGTCCGGGATCACCCCACTCCTCCGTCGCAGGACAATCGCAGCCGCGCGCGGCCGAGGTGCTGACCATGCGCCGGACCTCGCCCCTGGATTGCGGGCGTTGTTTCGCGTGATGCCGCAGATGAGAATTATCCTGGATCGTTCCAAGAGATAGAACGTTCCAGATCATATGCCAATCTTGCTGAATCTGCCTGGCTTTGCGGCATTGTTACAAAAACTTCACGCAGGCGATCCACATTGCCGGGATATAACGCGGGCGTATGCCCCTGGGGAGTGATGTGACCGAAGCCGTAACGCCCATGCCCGTCCTCTCGCCGGACACCAGCTGCGAGGACGCCCTTGGACAGCTGATCATCGGCTGCTGCGCCGCGCTCGACCGGCAGCTGGCGGTTTTTCTGGAAACCGAAGACGAAAGCGGCCCGCATAAGGCCCGGGTCGCGCTGCGCCGGCTGACGACGGCGCTGGACGCTTTCGCGCCGATCCTCAGGCGCAAACAGGCGGGGCAGGTGCGGTCAGCCGCAAAACGGCTGTTCCGGGCGCTTGGCGAGGTGCGCGATGCCGATGTCTTCCTCGCCTCGCATCCGGGCGACAGCGAAACGCTCGGGCGGCGTACGCTGGAGATCCGCCGCAAGACCCGCAAGATGTTGCGCGACAGCAAGGCGGTCGGTTTCGCGCCAGGGCTTTTGAAGCTTTACGGCTCGCAGGAGCTGTTCAAACAGAACCGCCGCAGCCAGATCGTACGGGCCGCGCCGGTGCGCCTGCTCGCCGGGCTGGTGATGGGGGATGCCTGGCGGGCCGCGCGCAGCCATGGCGATGACCCCGCGAAGATGGAAGAGGTCGCGCGGCATGATTTCCGCAAGGATCTGAAGACTTTGCGCTATCTGGGCGAGTTCTTCCAGGACTTCTGGCCGGCGGAAGGCTGGCAGCTGTTCCTGGCCCGGATGCAGGAATTGCAGGATGAGCTGGGCCTGCTGAATGACCTTGCCAATGCGCGGCAAAAGGGGCGCGAGGGCGAGCGCACAGAGGTCACCGCGGCGCTGAAACGCGCCACCGGGCTTTGGGGCGCGCTCAGCACGATGCCGCCATTCTGGCTGCCGGTTGCGCCCCCGGCTGCGGCTGATCCGGAACCCGATCTCTGACCCGGGGTCAGGCGTTCAGAAAGACGCGGACCGTTTCTTCGAATTCACGCGGCTTTTCGGCATGGAGCCAATGGCCGGCGCCGGGCAGTTTCGCGAAACGCGCATGCGGGAACAGCGCGCGGATGGTTTCGCGGTGTTCGGGGCGGACGTAATGGCTCTCGGCGCCGGTCAGGAACAGGGTCGGGCCGTCGAAATGGCCTTCCGTCCCCGGCCAGCCGATGATCTTTGCCATATCGCGTTCCAGCACATCAAGGTTGAGCCGCCAGACCGGCCCGCCTGCCGCCTTAAGATCCAGCGATTGCAGGAAAAACGCCCGCAGTGCCGGGTCATCGACAAGGGCCTGGAGCCGCCGGTCGGCCTCGCCGCGCGAGGTCAGGCCGGTCAGATCCAGCCCCCGCATCGCGTGGATATGCGGGCTCTGATCGTGATTATAGCCGACCGGCGCGATATCGGCGACGATCAGGCGGCGGATCAGCGCGGCTTTGGTCAGGGCCAGCTGCATCGCCGCCTTGCCCCCCATGGAATGACCCAGAAGATCGACCCTACCGCCAAGGCTTTCGATCACTTCGGCCAGATCCCCGGCCATCGACGGATAATCCTGGATCCCGGCGCGCGGGCTTTCGCCATGGTTGCGCATATCCACCGCCACCACATCGCGCCGGTCGGCCAGCCGGCGTGCAATCGCGCCCCAGTTGCGCGCCGAGCCAAACAGGCCATGCACAATCAGGAGCGGCACAGAGCCATCGGGGGCGGAAGCGGGGTGACGGACTGTTGCAAGCATGAACGTTTCCATATCGAAACGAATTGTCCCGAACCAGAGCTGTTGCGAAAACCTCAGGTAAAACGGATAATTTCTGCAGATTGTGAGGACAGATCATGAGCGCGGTCACCATCCGCCAGATGGCCGGCAGGGTCGAAGAGCTGCTCGTCGAGCGGGTCGGCGCGCGTGGGCGCGATTTCGATCAGAAGCTGCGTCATGCCGGGCGCAGATTGCCGCGCCGCGTTCGCAAATCGGCGGCGGCGCTCGCCCAGGCAGCGAATATGACCCAAAACCCAAGGCTGCACGCGCAGATTGATGAGGGCTCTGTCGCCCGCGATTACGATATCTGTCTGCGCTACCTCTCGCCGCTGGCGCGGGGAGAAGGGCGCCGGGGGCGCGGCAGTGTGCTTACCTCGATTGCCTTCTCGCTGATTGTGGTTGCAGCGGGATTTGTGGGCTTTCTGATGTGGCGCGGACTGATCTGATCGCATCCCGGTTTCTGGCGCGGGGCAGGGGGCGCCCGGGCGGGTAAAGCGCCTCGCGGCTGACCAGCGAGACCGTCACAAAGGCCACATAAAGCAACAGATACCAGGATCCGATCTTGGCAAAGCTGACGAGGTGGTCCGGTCGCTGCCCGGCATAAAGCCATGTGCCGGTCAGGGTTCCGATATTCTCGGCGATCCACAATGCCAGCGATGACAGAAATGCGGCAAGCGGCAGCGGCATCCACCAGTCCCGGTCCGAGATGCGAAACCAGATCCGGGTGCGGCCGAACAAAAGCACCGTGGCGACAAACAGGAGGATACGGATATCGGGCAGGACGTGATGGCTGAAGAAATTCACATAGATCGCGCCCGCCAGGATCCAGGTCAGCCAGAGCCGTGGATAAGGCGCAAAGCGCATCTCGAAAATGCGGATCACCCGGACCATATAGCTGCCCACCGCCGCATACATGAAGCCCGAGAACAGCGGCACGCCCATTAGCTTCAGCAGCCCCGCCTCGGGATAGGCCCATGACCCGGCGCCGACCTTGAACCATTCCATCGCGGTGCCGGTCAGGTGGAAGAGGAGGATAACACGCGCCTCGTCCCAGGTCTCGAGCCTCGTCCAGAGGAACAGGGCCTGGATGGCCATCGCGAAGAGAAACAGGAAATCGTAGCGCGCCAGCGCCCAGTCGGGCTGCCAGACCGCGCGGGTGATCAGGATCGCCACCAGCAACAAGCCACCAAACAGGCAGGCCCAGCCCTGTTTCAGCACGAACATCACCAGCTCTGCGAGGCCATAGGGGGCAGGGCGGCACGCACCCTTGTGCCCATATGGCGTTCAAGGCTGCGGGTGGTTCGGGGCTGCGGCGACATGATACCTGGTACGAAAGGGCAGAACCGCCGCAGGATCCGCTGGCACAAGACCCTCCGCAAGGGGGGATTTCTGCCACGCGGTCTGGCGCAGAACAGGAAAAGGCCGGGTGGAGCCCGGCCTTTTATCAGTGAGAGAAGGGTCTGATCAGAACTTTCCGGCGTTCCAGAACAGGGTCTCGCCCGAACTGTCATCGACGCCGTCATTATCGGTGACGATCCAGGCATTGCCCTCGTGATCGAATGCCAGACCCTCGACCTTGTCGACCACATAGCCATTGGTCAGCGATTTCAGCTCAGGGATCAGGTCGCGAACCTCTTCCTTGGTGATGACGGGCAGGGTCTCGCCCAGTTTCACCGGCTTCAGATCGGCCAGCTTCACGCGGAAGATCTTTTTCACCACCGCCGCATCGCCGATCAGATTGTCACGTTCGATGACATAGGCATGATCGCCATGGACGGTCAGTTCCGACAGCCCCATCCAGCCCTCGCCCTTCGGCTCCAGCGGATAGGCGACGGCGCTCCATTCCTTTGCGTCAAGGTCATAGGCCAGCAGCTTCACCTGACCCTTCGGATCATCGCCCCATTCGCGCTGCATCGCCACCCAGAGCACATTGCCGACCTTCGCGATCCCTTCGGCGCCAAACCGGGTCTGATGCGCCAGCAGTTCAACCGGCAGCGAGATCTCTTCCCTGATCTCGCCCTTTGCATTCACGCGCAGGATCGCATGCGGCACCAGTTTCTCGGCATTGCCCTCATTCGCCAGCCAGAAGCCGCCTTCGCCATCCGAGGTCAGCCCTTCGATATCGAGCTTCTGCGCCGGCTGGCCGCCGCGCGTCACCACGGTCTGGGCGACGATCTTCGCCGGGCTTTGCGTGATGTCGATCTCATAGATCGAGGGCATTGCCGAATAGACGCTGTCGGAGGCGGCGAAAAGGCGGCCTTCGACGCCCTCAACCGAGGCCAGCGCCCCAAGCGCGCCCCAGCCGATCAGCTTCTCTGCCCCGGCAGAGGTCAGCATCGGATAGGCGGGCGCGGCATCGGTCAGCTCATAGATCATCACATGCGCCCGTGCGGCGCCGTCCTCGCCCAGATCGGCCTCATTCGCGGTAACCAGCAGGTTGCGCGAAGGGATTGCCATCACGCCTTCGGGCGAAATCCCCGAGGGCAGCAGCTGGGTCAGTTTCGGGGCGGCAAGGTCGGTCACATCATAGACCGCCGCGACCGAGCCGCGCTCGGACAGAACGAACAGATAGGGCGTATCGCCGAAACGGGCGAATTCCATGCCCTCCGGCTCGATCCCTTTGGCTTTCGAGCGTTTTTCGGGGTAATGGCCGATCCCGATGATTGCATGTTCCAGGCTGTTGCCGGAATCCCAGATAATCGTGCCGTCCTTTTTCCAGATCGTGAAGCCGCGGGAGCCGCCCTTCCAGTCGCCTTCATTGGCGGTTGCGAAATGGTCATTGTCGATCCATTGCACGCCATCGGGTTCGCGCGGGAGCGGGTCGGTTGTGGTGGTGAAGTCGAGCTTGCCGTCGGTTTTGGTATCGACATTCTCCAGCACGACCTCGCCGGCAGAGAAATGCGCGGCGATCTGGCCGTCCGCGCCGATCACCACGATATGGTTGTTTTCCTGCAGCGTGACGACGATCTCGCCGGCCGCATTGATATCGACGAATTCCGGTTCGGGATCTTCGCCGCCAATGCTTGCAAGGCCGGTCATGTCGATCTTTTGCATGGCCGCGCAATCGGGGCGCCGTCTTTCAGCGGCAGCTTTACCACATAGCCCGCCGGCATCTGCGGCAGCCCGCCATCGCCCAGGTCTTCATCGCGCTCATTCTCGATCGCGACGGCGATAAAGCTTTCATCTGGTGCCACCGCGACCGAATCCGGCTGACCGCCCAGATCGCAGGATCCGGTCTCGGTTGCCGTTGCAATGTCGATGATCGCGAGACGGCCCGAGGGATTGGCATAGCTTTCCGAGGTATTGACCCCCACCACGGCCTTGTCGCCGATGATATAGGCGGTGGTCGGCTCGCCATGCAGGTCGATATTGCCAAGCGGTTTCGGGGCTTTGGCATCGGTGATGTCGATCAGGCCAACGCCGCCCAGCGGGCTGTCGGTATAGATCAGCGTGTTGCCGTCCTTCGAGACCGAGATGATCTCGGCCGAGGATTCACGCGATTTGTCCTCGCCATCGGCCATATTGGCGATGACCGGGAAAGACGCGATGCGGTTGAAGCTCTGGGAGAGCGCCGGGCTCGCCAGCAGGGCGAAAACGGAAACTGCGGAAAGCAGGCGGGGGGTCATGGCAGCACCTCAGGTCGTTGCGACCTGTTCCCTAACCGCCGATTGCAACAGCGGGGTGAAGGTGACGACCGACCCGGCTCAGAGCCATTTCTTCCAGCGAAAGAACATCCAGGGCGCCACAGCCGAAACGACCATCATCACCAGCGCCGCCGGATAGCCCCATTTCACCGCAAGTTCCGGCATATGTTCGAAATTCATGCCATAGATGCTGGCGATCAGGGTCGGTGGCAGGAAGACGAAGGCCACCACCGAGAAGACCTTGATGATGTCGGACTGGCGGATATTGATCACACCCAGCGTCGCATCCAGCTGAAACCGCACTTTCTCTGCCTGCACCGCCGCCACTTCGCGCAAGGACCGCACGTCATGGATCAGGCTTTTCAGCTGATCGCGATCGATGCCCTTAAGCGCCTCTTTCGCGGCCACAGCGCCGGGCACCGAAAGATAGCCCAGCACCCGCTGGATCGTCGCAAGGCTTTCATTGATCTTGCCATTGCGGTCTTCGGCAGCCCCGATCCGGGTCACCACGCCCGACAGCGCATCGCTGGCGGCCTTGCGGCTGTCAAAGATCGTCTTTGACAGATCATCCAGCTGGCGGGCCTCGTTTTCCAGGATATCGGCAAGCCGGTCGACCATCGCCTCCATCAGCCCGAGAAGGGTCGCGATCCCGGTCGAACAGGGGGTGTCATGGCGCGCCGCCCAATCGGCGAAAAACGCGAAAGAGCCGGGGCGGTGGTAATGCACCGTCACCAGCCGGGCGGGTTGCACCATGAAGGTCACCGGCCCGATCATGAGCTGTTTCATATCGGGCGAGGCCAGCACCTGGGCGGTCAGATACAGCACGCCATCCTCGACATAGATCCGCGACGAGGGCTCGATTTCCTGCATATCTTCGCGGGTCGGGATGCCAAAGCCGAGCGCGTTCTCGATCAGGTATTCCTCGGCATGGGTCGGCGCCTCGATGTCGATCCAGACCATATCGCGCAGCGCCGCAGTGGCGGCAGAGCTGTCCCCCGGCAGAACCGGGGTTTCGGGGCTGAGCCGGCCAAAGGTCGCGGGGATGAAGTTTTCCGGCGGGACGGAAGCCAGCCGCATGCCCTGGCTCTGAAAGCCTCTGATCATATCCGGACGCCCCTGTTTGCTGCCAGCGCCCTGCGCCGGGATCAGCGGCGAGATTAGCGCCGCATCTCGGCAGAGAAAAGCCCGGGCCCGCCTGGCGGATCCGGAGTTTTCTCCCGACTGTTTCCCTGACTGGTCCCCGGGGACGGGGTCAGGCGGCCCTGGTTTCGCCGGGCTGGCCGTAAAAGCTCGTGCCGTTTTCCGCCATCTCGCGCAGAAGGGCGGGAGCCTCGAAGCGGTGCCCGAATTGCGCGGTCAGCTCGCGGCAGATCTGCACGGCACGCGCCGCCCCGATGATGTCGAGCCAGCCGAATGGCCCGCCTGACCAGGGCGCAAACCCCCAGCCCAGGATCGCGCCGACATCACCTTCGCGGATATCGGTCAACACACCTTCCTCCAGCGCCCGGACAGCCTCCAGCACCTGCGCCATCATCAGCCGGTGCTGCACATCTGTAAGCGAGAGCTGCACCTTGTCGGCGGGGTATTTCCCGGCCAGCCCCTCCCAGAGCCCCAGGCGTTCGCCCTTGTCGCTGTAATCATAAAACCCGGCATTGGTCTTGCGGCCCAGCCGTCCCTGATCCGCCATCCAGAAGATCACCCTGTCGACCGCCTCATCGGGATAATCGGCGCCCATCGCGGCTTTGGTGGCCTTCGCGATCTTCACCCCAAGCTCGATCGAGGTCTCATCGACAAGCTGCAACGGCCCAAGCGGCATCCCCAGAAGTTTCGCGGCATTTTCGACCAGCGCCGGTTCGGTGCCTTCGGCGACCATGCGGATGCCTTCGTTGATGTACGGAATGATGCAGCGATTGGCGTAGAAGAAGCGCGCATCATTGACCACAATCGGCGTCTTGCGGATCTGGCGCACGAAATCGAGCGCCTTCGCTACGGCGCGGTCTCCGGTTTTCCTGCCGCGAATGATCTCGACCAGCATCATCTTGTCGACGGGGCTGAAGAAATGGATGCCGATGTAATTTTCGGGGCGCGCACTCGCCGCCGCCAGCCCGGTGATCGGGAGGGTCGAGGTATTGGTCGCGAAAATGACCTCCGGACCTGCGGCCTCTTCGGCCAGCTTTGTGACGCCTGCCTTGACCTTCGGGTCTTCGAACACCGCCTCGACGATCAGGTCGACCCCTTTCAGGCTGGCATAATCGGTGTGGCGGTGATGAGGCCCAGCACCTCGTCTTTCCTCGCAGCCGTCACCTTGCCACGCTTCTCGCCCTTGTCGAGCAGGCTTTCCGAATGCGCGCGGCCCCGGTCGGCGGCCTCTTGCGTCGCGTCGATAAGCACGACCTCGATCCCGGCATTGGCCGCGACATAGGCGATACCGGCGCCCATCATGCCGGCGCCCAGCACGCCCAGCCGCTTCACCGTCTGATCGGCGACTTTGGGCCGGTTCGCGCCCTTCTCAAGCGCTTCTTTGTTGATGAACAAAGACCGGATCATTGCTGAAGAAGACGGGTTCATCAGCACAGAGGTAAACTGGCGTGCCTCGATCTTCAGCGCCTGGTCAAAGGGCACCAGCGAGCCTTCATAAACCGCCGATAGCAGCGCCTTCGCCGCCGGAAACACGCCTTGCGTCTTGCCGTTCACCATGGCCGAGGCGCCGACAAAGGTCATGAACCCTGCCGGATGATAGGGCGCGCCGCCGGGGAATTTATACCCTTTGTCATCCCAGGGCTTCACCAGATCCGCGTCTTTCGCGGCCAGAACCCAGGCCTTTGCGGCCCCGATCAGATCATCCGCGGGCACCACCTCATCAATCAGCCCGGCCGCTTTCGCGCCCTTCGGATCCGAAAGCTTGCCTTCCAGCAGGATGGGTGCGGCCATCATCGCGCCAAGCTTCCGCGACACCCGCGTGGTGCCGCCGCCGCCGGGAAGATACCAACCTTGATTTCCGGCAATCCGATCTTCGCCTTCGGGTTATCGGCGGCAAAGATGCGATGGGTGGCCAGCGGCAGCTCCAGCCCGATGCCGAGCGCGGTGCCGGGCAGCGCCGCCACGATGGGTTTGGCCCCCTTTTTCGTCCTGAAATCCATGCCCGCGAGTTCGATCTTGCGCAGCACAGTATGCATCTGCATCACGCCGTCAAAGATCGCCTGGGCACCCCCCGCCCGCATCCCCGCCAGCACATTCAGATCCATGCCGCCGGCGAAATCCTTCTTGCCCGAGGTGATCACCACCCCCTTCACGGCCATGTCGGCCAGCGCCCGGTCGATCAGTGCATCAAGTTCGGCAAAACCCGCCATCGACATGACATTCATCGACTTGCCCGGGGTGTCCCAGGTGATGGTCGCCACGCCGTCTGCGTCGAGATCCCAGATGAAATCAGCCATTTTCCTCTCCCTCGGGCTGCCAGGGGCGCCCGTCCTTATGGGTGCAAACACCGGCGCCATCTGTGACGGTCAGCACCATGTCGACATCTGAATAGGTCACCACCTCTTCGCGGGCCTTCGCGCCGATGACGACGAACACCGCCGGCGTATCTCCCCGGTTGATGAATTGATGCCCGTCCGGCGTCCCGGCGGGAAAACCGGCGCAATCGCCCACGCGCATGATCTCTTCACCGTCATCGGTGATCATCACGCATTCGCCCGCCACCATCAGGACGAATTCGTCTTCCGCGCTGTGCCAATGGCGTAAACTCGACAGCGCGCCGGGTTTCAGCGTCACGAGATTGACGCCGAATTGCGTCAGCCCTGCCGCCTGACCGAGCCGCAGGCTTGAGCGCCCCTCCATCATTTCAGCATAGGGCGAGGGGTAGATGGAGCCGGTCTTGACCGGAACCTTTGTCAGATCGAGCTTTTTCATCAGACCCTCTCGATGATGGTGGCGGCGCCCATCCCCGATGCGATGCACAAAGTGGCAAGGCCGAGGGTCAGATCGCGCCGCTCCATTTCGTCCAGCAGCGTGCCGATGATGATCGCGCCCGAAGCGCCCAGCGGGTGCCCCATCGCGATCGCCCCGCCATTTACGTTCACGCGATCGGGCGAGACGTTGAACGCCTGCATGAACCGCAAAACCACCGCAGCAAAGGCCTCATTGACCTCGAACAGGTCGATATCGCCGATTCTGAGGCCGGACTCCTTCAGGATTTTTTCCGTCACCGGCACCGGGCCGGTCAGCATGATCGTCGGATCGGTGCCGATCTTGGCGGTGGCGCGGATCCGCGCGCGCGGCTTCAGCCCATGCGCTTTGCCAAACGCGGCATTGCCGATCAGCACCGCCGCCGCGCCATCGACAATCCCCGAGGAATTCCCGGCATGGTGGATATGGTTCACACGCTCCAGCTCGGGGTATTTCATCAGGGCAATCCTGTCGAAACCGGGCATTACCTCGCCGATGTCTCTGAAACTGGCTTTCAGCGCGCCCAGGGCCTCGGCCGTGGTGCCGGGGCGCATATACTCGTCATAGTCAAGGATGGTGAGCCCGTTGATATCTTTGACCGGCACGATGGATTTTGCGAAACGCTGATCCGCCCAGGCCGCCGCCGCCCGGGCCTGGCTTTCGGCGGCCAGCTGGTCTGCCGCTGCGCGCGAAATGCCGAATTTTGTCGCGATGATATCCGCGGAAATCCCCTGCGGCACGAAATGGGTTTTAAAGGTCAGCGCCGGGTCCACCGCAATCGCTGCCCCGTCCGAGCCCATGGCGACCCGGCTCATCATCTCGACGCCACCGGCGATATAGGCCTGCCCCGCGCCGGCCTTCACCTGGTTGGCGGCAAGGTTCACCGCCTCCATGCCGCTGGCACAAAACCGGTTGATCGAGAGGCCGGGGATCGCCTCGTCCAGATCCGAGAGCAGCACCGCCGAGCGCGCCAGGCAGCCGCCCTGTTCCCCCACTTGCGTGACATTGCCCCAGATCACATCCTCGACCGCATGGCCTTGCAGCCCGTTGCGGGTCTGCACCGCGTTCAGCATCTGCGCCGAAAGCGCGACCGAGGTGACCTCATGCAGCGCGCCATCCGGGCGCCCGCGCCCGCGCGGGCTGCGCAAGGCGTCATAGATATAGGCGTCAGTCATCGTCTTTCCTCCATCCGTCTCAGGCCGGACCTCTCACGGGCCGTCACAATCGCAGGTCAGGTCGCAGCCTGGTGTCGATTTCCGTCCAATACAGTCACTTGCGCCGTCGGGGCCGGGAGGGGCAGGGATCGCTTTCGCAGCCATTCCGGCCTCAGTCTGATGCCGCTGTCCTGTTCATCTTCTTGTCTTTGGTGGATTTGCGCAATGATACCGCTGCGTCACGACATCTCGTAAAACGCATGCGGAGCAGCGGCAGCGCGGGCGAGGGTGCGCTGATTGCCGACCCTTTGTTTCGCGTATTCTCGAAGGCTTAAGGCCTGGGAAGAAGAGAAAGGGCTGGAGGTTGTTCACTTTGGGATGAAGCAGAGGAAGGTGAAGCGGGGCGTGTAGCCCCGAAGAAAGTACTGCGCTTCTTCGGTCTTCATCATCCTTCTTTCCCATATCTATCCCTGTTACCCCCCCCCCCAGTCATATCTTTCCATGCGCCAGGTCAGAGAGTGCCTTATTTAGGGTAATATGCTGATACAGAAATATTTTGGTTGGGAGATGTGGGTAATATGCGCGATCAAACTGATCTGTCCACCTTACACCCTGTGCCTGACCTCTGTTCTTTCTTTTCTCCCTTACATGTACCAAATTTTGCAAAGGACAGCCTGTGCTTGCAATGAAACGTCAGGGTCAACGGTTAGCTCCGGTCGGCGCACCGTGGGATTTGCAAGCTTCGTCTGATCGGATATGAATGGGGTGGGACGCCGTCGCCGAATGACTGCCTAGGGGCAGCAATGCTGCAGGGCGGAATTTTGCCCTGTTACAGCGAAAGAGAATGGTTTTATTTGACGTAACAGGGGTTTGATTGAGTTGCGCATAAAGAGATGATTTCACTGCAGAACCGCTACAAGCTTTGCAAAAGGAAAGTGCCGACATGGTGCAGGTGACTGTTCCCCCTTCCGAAGTGGCATATGAAGTGGTTGATGTATCGGATCTGGGGGCAATGCTCTTGGCGCGATCCCCGAAAGTTCTGGGAGCGACGATAGAAATCGCTGTCGCCGGTACAGGACCTCAGCGCTTGCCGGTACGGGTTCTCGCGGCGCCGCGCGGGGATCTGACTGGCGTAGCGCTGGTGGTGGCGTTCCATGGCGGGGTCAACCGGGAGAAGATGAAAATACCGGCATTTGACGGTCGCTTCATCCTGTCGGCTCCGGATCGGCGCGAGACGATTTTATTGTCGATTGCCGACCCGTCACTTGCGATGGCGGATGATCTCGCGGCCTGTTTTTTTGCCGGCAATCACCTTGGTGACACGCCCGCGCAGATTACTGCCGTGGTACGGTCGGTTGCAGAAAGCATCAAACCTGAGCGGATCATCTTTGTCGGAGGATCCGCCGGCGGCCATCCAGCGCTTTTGCAGGCGAGCCGCTTCGAGGACAGCATCGCAGTCCTGTGTAACCCTTTGACCAACATATCAATCTACTATCAACCTACCGTTCGTCGCTATTATGAGATCTGCTGGCCCGACCTCTCAATCGAGGAGATCGAAAGCCGGATCGTGACCGATGCCTCAATTGTTCTCGGGCCCAGGATGGCCGGCAAAGTGCTTTGGTTGCAAAATGCGACCGATCACCATATCACCAATCAGACCCTGCCAGCGCTTGCGCGGCTGAACAATCCGCAAAAGCTCATGTTCCTCAGCACCTTTCTGCCCGGTCTTGTCGGTCACAACTTTGATCCGGCCCTCTGGGCGCTTTGGGTCAGGGCGGCGGTTGAATCTCCGGACGCCAGTCTGGTCGGCATCGCGGGCTATTTTGCGACGATTCAGGAACGGATTGCTGCGCCCGCCGCGGGCAGGAGTGGCAAGTCAAAGCCGGCTGATCCGCGCCAGATTAGTATCGCAGACCGCATTGCGGCCTGGGCAAAGGAGATCAGGGCATGAGCCACCCTTACTCGGATCTGCCGGAACGAGCCTATTGGCGCGCAGCCGTTGGGGGGCGTCATTACGCCGACCTTAAGGACCTGGCCGAGCCGATCCCTGTGCCCGAGGGTGCGCGGATCGCCACGGCAGGCAGTTGTTTTGCTCAGCATATCGGCCGCCATCTGCGCCTGCGCGGTCAGGGCTATCTGGACATGGAGCCCGCGCCTGATTTCCTGACTGCATCAGAGGCGCGGCAGAATGGCTATGGTCTGTTCACCTGCCGCTATGGCAATGTCTATACCGCCCGGCAGCTCTTGCAGCTGACGCAGGAGGCAATGGGCCTGCGTCAGCCGCTGGATATTGTCTGGCCATTGGGTCAGCGCCATGTCGATGCGCTGCGCCCTTCGGTCGATCCGGTTGGCCATGCGCAGGCAGCGGATGTCCTGGCGCTGCGGGCCCTGCATCTGCGGGCAGTGCTCGATATGCTCAAAACGCTGGATGTGATGGTCTTCACGCTGGGCCTGACCGAGGCCTGGCGCGACAGCCGCGATGGCACGGTTTATCCAACTGCTCCCGGAACCGTGGCCGGAGTCTATGATCCGCACATCCACGAGTTCGTTAACTTCAGCTACGTGGATGTGCTTGCGGATCTGACTGAGTTCCGCAAGCTTTTGCACAGTGTCAACCCGGGGGTCCAGATCATCCTGACAGTGTCGCCGGTGCCGCTGGCGGCAACGGCATCGGGCGGGCATGTACTTGTCGCGACCGGCCAGTCGAAGGCGACCTTGCGTGCGGTCGCCGGTGACCTTGCCCGCAGTCATGGGGATATCTTTTACTTTCCCTCCTACGAGATCATTTCTTCTCATCCGGCACGGGGTATGTTCTTCGAGCCGGACCTGAGGAATGTGAACGATTTCGGTGTCAGTCTGGTCATGCAGCATTTCTTCGGCGCTTTGGGCGCGCACCCGGCTGTGGTCACTGACACGGCAGCGCCTGACACCCCGATTTGCGACGAGAGCCGCCTTGACGTTTCTGCCCTTTAATGGCGCGCTGCACCCGCGGGCCGGATGGTAATCCTCCCCGTTTTAACGGGGTGCATGTTGTTTCTCACCCAGAACTGAGCCATTTAAGCGCATAGTTTTCACTGAGAACTGAGCCATGTGAACCTTCTCCCAACGCGGTTAGCGGCGGGAGCAACTGAGTGATCCACATGGGACTTTTGAACATCATCCGACGCATGCATTTGCGGCAGAATCTGTCGATCCGCGAGATTGCGCGGCTAAGGGGCGTGTCACGGATCGAAGCCATTGGACGCCATTGGTTCGAGACCAATGGCTGAGGCGTGACCAGGCACCTGGCGGCTAATATGATAGAGCCAAAATTTGCAACGCCGGAGCGACCCAGCAAGCTTGATGCCTATGCCGAGAAGCTGGCTGGTTGGCTGAAGACCGAGGCTGGAAAGTCGCGCAAACAACGGCGCACGGTGAAGCAGTTGCATGCCGATCTTGCAGTGCCTGGCTTCACCGGCTCCTATCCCCGGGTTGCAGCTTTTACGCGACGATGGAAGGCAGATCGTCAGCGCGAACAGCAGACTATGGCGCGCGGGATCTTTGTGCCGCTGCATTTTGCCCCCGGTGATGCTTTCCAGTTCGACTGGAGCGAGGATTTTGCGGTTCTGGGCGGCGAGCGCACGAAGCTGCAGATGGCGCATATCAAAGCGTTGCGGTTAGTCGGTGAGTGCGCTGGTTCAGAACACCAAACAACCCCGACAACCCCGACAAGGCACGGTGGCGCGACTCCTGTCACGCGGTGCTGAGTGACCCTTACTTTGCGAATGGGATGGGCGGGGCCGCAAGCCTCGCCCTTTCTACATGTCGAACGAGTCGCTAAGGTGCTGAATGCACCATGTGGAACACCCACATGACTGTAACACATGACGCGAGAGGCGTCTTGCTAAGTCTTTGATTTTATGGAAATAAAACGATTGGCTGGGGCGCCAGGATTCGAACCTGGGAATGGCGGTACCAAAAACCGCTGCCTTACCACTTGGCGACGCCCCAACCGTGAGCGGGTGTTTAGCGAAGGCTCTTGCAGGCTGCAAGAGGGGATATGAAGGAAATTTGGCAGGAGTTTGTATGGCCGGGATCTGGGATGTCATCGTGCTTGGCGCTGGTGCGGCGGGGATGCTCGCGGCGGTTGAGGCGGGACGGCGCGGGCGGCGGGTGCTTGTGATCGAACATGGCGCGAATCCGGGCGAGAAGATCCGCATTTCGGGTGGCGGAAGATGTAATTTCACCAATACAGGGATCGGGGTCGGGAATTACCTTGGGGCCAATCCGCGTTTCGCGCTTTCGGCGCTGAAACGGTTCAGCCAGTGGGATGTTGTGTCGCGATTCGATCAGGCCGGCATCGCCTGGCATGAAAAAACACTCGGGCAGCTTTTCTGCGACGGATCGGCGAAACAGGTTGTGGCCTGGCTGGTGGGGGAAATGCGCGATGCCGGGGTCGAGCTCTGGCTTGCGACCGAACCCGGAGAGGTGAGCCGGTCGGGCGCTGGCTTTCGCGTGGCCACGCCGCGCGGGGTGCAGGAGACGCGCTCCCTTGTGCTGGCCACCGGCGGCAAGTCGATTCCGAAAATGGGGGCGAGCCCCTGGGGATACCGGGTCGCGGAAAGCCTCGGGCTGAAGGTGACGGATACGCGGCCGGCGCTGGTGCCGCTGACATTTGCGGAACAGGAACTGGCCTGGATCTCGCCTCTGGCCGGGGTCTCGGCGCCGGTGCAGATCAGCTGCAGGGGCGGGCGGTTCGATGAGGCAATGCTCTTTACCCATCGCGGGCTGTCGGGGCCGGCTGTCTTGCAGATCTCGAGCTATTGGCGCGAGGGGGACCGGATCTCGGTTGACCTGCTGCCGGGGCGGGAGCGGGATGCAGGCTTTGCCGCATTGCTGAAAGCCGCGAAACGCAAGGGCGGGCGGGGGACGCTGACCCAGGCGCTGAGCCCGGTGCTGCCGGAGCGGCTGGCGAAGCATCTGGGCCAGGGCGAGCCGGGGCCTCTGGCGGAAATGGCGGATGCAAAGCTCGACCAGCTGGCGGCGGGGTTGCATGACTGGCAGCTGGTGCCGGTGGGCTCAGAAGGGTATCGCACGGCCGAGGTCACGCTGGGCGGCGTCGACACTGACGGGCTGGACGCAAAGACCATGGCGGCGAAGGCGGTGCCGGGTCTTTATGTGGTGGGCGAGCTGGTGGATATCACTGGCTGGCTTGGCGGGTATAATTTCCAATGGGCCTGGTCTTCGGGCTGGGCGGCGGGGCAGGTGGCCTGAACGTCGCCGGCAGCCAGAGCAGAATGAAAAAGGGCGGCCCGATGGCCGCCCTTTTTGCTGCTGTTGAAAGGTCAGGACGAATGACGGATCAGGATGAGACCTGTTCGCGCAGGATCGCCACCGTCATCGAAATCATCAGATAGATGCCGATCAGAATCAGCAGCGTCACAAGGGTATTCTCGAAGACGCGGGGATAGGTCGGCACATCGGGCGGCACCGGCGCCACCGAGATCGAGAGATAGCGGGTCTGGCTGTTCGCGGCGATTCGCGCGGTTTCCTTGGCCTGAAGCGACTGCGCCAGCATCATCTGACGCGTCTCGACCTCGGCCTGGGCAAGCCGCAGCTGGCCCTGGATCTGCGCCAGCGAACTCTCGCCGCCCTGACCTTCGGTCAGCCGGGTGCGCAATGTCGCGATCTCGGCCTCCAGCGTGGCGATCCGGCGTTTGACCGGCTCCAGCCGGGCCGCGTTCGGGTTCTGGTTCGCCTCCATCTGCGCCAGGGACAGCCGTTCCTGGATCAGCTGATTGTCGAGTGTGCCGATCTGGGTTGTCAGCAGCGTCAGCTCGGTCTCGGAATTGAGAACCTTGAACTGTTCCTGCAGCGCGATGACTTTCTGCTGCGCTTCGAGCAGTTTGATCTCGGCATCCGTGTAACCTTCGTCCGAGGACTGCATCGCATCTTCGCGCAGGCGGTGGGTGAGCTGGTCGACCTGTTCCTCGGCATAGGAAATCAGCTGCTTCGACCATTCGACCGAAAGCTGCGGATCCGGAGCAATCGCTTCCATCCGGATGATGCCCTCAGACGGGTCATAGGAAATCAGGATGTGGGATTTATAAAGCTTATAGGCGTCTTCCAGCGAGGCCTCGGGTGGCAGGCGCAGAATCGGGTCGATCGCCGCGCCCATAAATGCCTCGCGGAACCCGACATCGCCTTCCAGCCGCATCATCGCCTCGCGCGATTGCAGATAGCCCTGCACCGCGATGGAATCCTGCGAGGTGGCAAGCGAGGTGCCCTGCAACATGCCGCCAAGTGCGCCCCCGGCCTGCGGGCTTTCCGCCTTATGCACCGCGAATTCCGATTTGGTGCCATATTGCCGCGTCGCGACCGACGAAAAATACCAGCCCGCGACCAGCGTCGGCAGCAGGACAAAGATGAACATCCGCACGAAGAGGAGCGCCAGCTTGCGGCGGCGGCGTTTGGCGATGTCCTGCTGCATGCGCAGGATCTCGGCGGCGTGATTCACCTCGATCCGCTGTTCGGTCGAGGGCACCTGGATCGGCTTGATGGTCTGGGGCAGTTGCACGCCGTCGCCGGGCAGGGGCGAGAGCGCCCGCCCGGTGCCGCCCCCCGCCTTGCCGCCGCCACCCTCTCCGGCAGCAGCAACCGCAGTGCCGGGTTCGGCCGAGACCATATCCAGCATCGAGCCGCGCTCAAACGGGTTGATCCCGGCGGCGCGCAGCAGACGCACCGCATCGTGATCCGAGGTCGCGGGCAAGTTGTGGCTTTGCGCAAGGCGGCGGGCGGTGCGCAGCTGGCGCCCGGTCAGCCCTTCCTTGCGGATCGCTGCCAGCTCATGCGCGACCGGATGATTCGCCTCTGGCCCGGCGGAGGGCTCTGGTTCCTGAGGGCTGCCGGCGTTCCCGGCCCTGGCCCCGGATGCGACCGGGCCCCCGCCGTTTCGAATTTCTGATCGCCGAACCCGTCTTCGGGATTGTCGAACAGCATCTCGCCCGGCGTCGCCGTGGCAACGAGCACAGGCGCCGGACGCGGGGCCGGGGCAGCAGGCGTCTCCTGGCGGCGAATGTTGTACCGCGCGGCCTTAAGCATAGTCATAGAGGCGTTTCGCTTCTTCGAGGGTGTCGAACATATAAAGCTGCCCATTGCGCAGCACCGCCGCCTGGCGGCAGAATTTTTCCAGCGTTTGCGCTGAATGCGACACGATGACAACCGTCGCGTTCTTCAGTCTTTCGCGCAAGATGCCACCGGCTTTGCGGTTGAACTCCACATCGCCGGTCGAGGGCATGCCCTCGTCGATCAGGTAGATGTCGAATTCCAGCGCCAGCAGGAGCGAGAAGTTGAAGCGCGATTTCATCCCCGAGGAATAGGTCGCATAGGGCATGCGGAAATAGTCGCCAAGATCACAGACCCAGCGGCAGAAGCTTTCGACATAATCGGGGTCAAGCCCGTAAAGCCGGGCAATATAGCGGCTGTTTTCCAGGGCCGACATCTTGCCCGAGACCCCGCCCATGAAGCCCAGCGGAAACGAGACGCGGCTGGTTTTGGTGATGCGGCCATCATCGGGTTTCTCCAGCCCTGCCATCATCTGGATCAGGGTGGTCTTGCCGGTGCCATTCGGGGCGAGGATCCCCAGAGAGCGGCCCTGTTCGACGCGGAAAGAGGCGCGGTCAAGGATCACCTTGCGCCTTGTGCCGGTCCAGAAGGATTTGGAAACACTGTCGAACTCGATCATATTGTAACCTGCTCCGGGCTATTGGCCCTATGTCCTTCCGTCTTACGGCCTCTGACGCCCCGGGGCGGCAGAGCTATCCACAGACCAGGTGGATAATCCGGCATTTGCGTTAACGCGTTCTGACCAGTGTCGCTGCACATTCTGGCCGCATTATGTCTGCGGCGACAGTCCTGTGACACAGAATTGTGAGCTCCGCGATTTTACGGGGAACGGACGGGTCACGGCGTCGGGGCAGAGGGAGCCGGACCCCGGCGCAGCAGGGCACGCGCGACGAGCACGGCAATCGGGCCGGCAAGCAGGCTGATCGCCATGCCCATCCGTGCCGCCTCCCGCATGGCGCCGCCGGGCAGACTGGCCTCGATCGCAACGGCGGGTACGGTGAAGCCGATTGAAAGCAGCATGACCGACAACACCAGATCGCGCACCCGGAGCCCGCGCGGCAGGCGCGAGCCGAAGATCGCCGCCAGAATAAGGACCACGAGCGCCATCCCCGCCGGTCTTCCGAGCCAGAGCGCACCAAGCATTACCAGCGTGGTCGGCGCGAAGGCCGCGAGATCGACGCCCCCCGGATCAGGCCAAAGAGGAAGAGAATGAGGATGACCGGCCATACGAGAAGCCGGATCAGCCGGTTCAGCGGGTCATGCAGGAAACTTTCGGCCTCGGCGAAAAGGCCAAAGCTGCGATCGGCATGGGCGATGGCCGGCAGGAGCGGCAACAGCCCGAGCGTCGCCGGCAAGCCTGCGGCCGCGACCCCGAACCAGCAGAAGGCGCCCGCGATCGCATAGGGCCAGAGCGCGCCGCCGCGCGCCGCTCGCGCTCCGTGGCGCCCGCGCCGGGGCTGCGGCCGAAGAAACGGTGCACCACCAGCGCCGCGGCCAGCGTAACCAGGAGCCACATCAGCCGCGGTGAGACGGCAAGATTGCTGAGCCCAAGGATCACCAGCGCCAGGATATCGGTGGCAATCGCCAGAAGCATCACCAGATGCAGAGCCGGACGCCGGCCAAAAACCATGCGGCCAAAAAGACAGACCAGCAGCGT
Source organism: Gemmobacter sp. 24YEA27 (assembly GCF_030052995.1). NCBI lineage: Bacteria > Pseudomonadati > Pseudomonadota > Alphaproteobacteria > Rhodobacterales > Paracoccaceae > Gemmobacter > Gemmobacter sp. 24YEA27. Next base: position 1,308,822 of record NZ_JASJPW010000001.1, read on the forward strand.
ATCGCTGCCCAGAGGCGCCTGCCATCCGCCACCGCGCACCGCTTCCTCTGCGGTCTCAAGCAGCGCAGACAGGATCAGCCAGCCCGTGCCAGCCCCGATCAGCCCGCCCGCAGTCATGCCCAGCGGCAGGATCGCACGCCGGCCCGACAGCGAGCCACGCTCCAGCGTCATCGCCTCCCAGAGCTCTTTGCCGATCAGAAAGAAAAACAGCGCCATCAGAATATCGGCAACGATCATAAAAGGCGTAAGGCTGACCGAGCCGGCCCAGACCCAGCCCGGCAGAACCAGATCAGAGATTCGCCATTCAATGAAATCGTAATAGCTGCCTGGATCCAGGTTGACCCAAAATGTCGCCAGCCCGGCGCCGGCCAGGAGGGCCAGGGCAAAGGTGCGGATATGGGGCGAGATTCGATACATGGCGGGCAAGACTACATCGCGGGCAAGGTGTCGGGCAGCTGACCCCTCCGGCTTAGCCATGCCCGCCCTGGCCCGCAACCATGGCTTCCCCGATCACCCCCGGCCTGTTGCAACCTTGCCCGCTTACAGCCGGAGCCCGTGCCTGGTGGCATGTCGGGTATGCCTCCGGCGGGGATATTCAGAGACAGAAAATGAGCAGAAAAAAGTACATTTTCTGTCTCTTAATATCCCGGGGGTGAGACTCCGCAGGAGACGAGGGGGCTGGCCCCCAAGAGCCCGGCTGGTAAAAGAAAAGCACAGTTCCTATTTTCATACGATGGATCTGACCGACGAAATCCGGGCCTGCCGCCTTTGTGAGGCGCGTTTCCAGATGACCGCCACCGCGCATGAGCCGCGACCTGTGGTCTGGTTCCGCCCGGCGCCGGCCGGGCAGGGGGCGCGGCTGATGATTGCGGGCCAGGCGCCGGGCGCGCGGGTGCATCTTTCGGGGCGCCCCTTTACGGATCCGAGTGGTGACAGGCTGCGCATCTGGACCGGGCTCGAGGAGGCGCAGTTCTATGATCTCTCGCGCATCGCCATTGTGCCGATGGGCTTCTGCTTTCCGGGCTATGACGCGAAAGGGTCCGATCTGCCGCCACCCGCAGTTTGTGCCCTGACCTGGCGGGAGCGCGTGATCGCCAGTCTTCCCGATCTGCGGCTCACCCTGCTGGTCGGAGGCGCTGCGATCCGCTGGCATCTCGGGTCGCGCGATGTCACTGCCACAGTCCGTGCCTGGCGCGATTTCGGGTCGCGCGGGATCTTTCCCTTGCCCCATCCCTCCTGGCGCAATACGGGATGGCTGAAACGCAACCCCTGGTTCGGGGACGAGCTGCTGCCGGAGCTGCGCGCCCGGATCCGCAGTGTGATGGAGATGCCATGAGCGAGTCCACGCTTCCCAGTCTGCTTGACGAGGCCCATGCGGCGCTCAGCGCCGATTCCGGCAATGAGGCGGCGCTTTTGCGCTTTTATGACCGGCTCGCGGATGGCGAGCTGTATCTTTTGCTGGAACGCGAGGCGGCGGGAGAGACCCTGGATCCTAAGGTGTTCGATCTGGAATCCGGCCCAGTCGTTCTGGTCTTTGACCGCGAAGAGCGGCTGGCGGATTTCACCGGCGGTATTGCCCCCTGGGCGGCGCTGCCGGGCCGGGTGATTGCGGGGCTCTTGCGCGGTCAGGGGATCGGGCTCGGCGTCAATCTGGGGGTCGCGCCGTCTGAGATGCTCTTGCCTCCCGAAGCGATGGACTGGTTGTCTGAGGCGCTGGACCCCGCCCCGGAGGAAGCGCTTGGCCGCCCGGCGCGGTTCTTCGCGCCTTCCGTCCCGGCGGGGCTGAGCCTTGCGCTCCAGGACAAATTCGCCTCGGCCCGCGGGCTGGCCCGGGCCGCGCTTCTGACCGGCGTCGAATATGATGACGGGCGGCGTGGCCATCTCCTCGCCTTCATTGGCGCAAGACCCGAGGCAGAGCCGGCACTGGCGCGCGCCGTGCAGGAAGCGCTGGTGTTCTCGGGCCTCGACGCGGCGGCGCTGGATGTCGCCTTTTTCGGACCGGATGACAGGGCGCTGACCGCCTTAACGGCTGAGGCGCAGCGGTTCGACCTTCCCGAACCCGAAGCGCCGGTCCCGCAAGAGCGGCAGGCCTCGCCTGGGCCCGGGATGAATCCGGAAAAACCACCTTATCTGCGCTGAGAGTGGGGTGTCATTTAACCCCATATATCAAGATATTGATTTTATTGCATTTTATATGAAATCAACCGCTTGACCATGTCGGCATCATCAGCGATAAGCCCCCATCCGAATTCGCGGGGGGATTCCCTCGCCTCTATCCTTGATGGAACCACCGATGAAAACCTTCACCGCTACCCCGGCGGATATCGAGAAGAAGTGGATCCTGATCGACGCTGAGGGCGTCGTTCTGGGTCGCCTCGCCACGATCGTCGCCAATATCCTGCGCGGCAAAAACAAGCCGACCTTCACGCCCCACATGGACATGGGTGACAATGTCATCGTGATCAATGCGGACAAGGTCCAGCTGACCGGCAACAAGCGCGAAGACAAGCGCTACTACTGGCACACCGGCCACCCGGGCGGCATCAAGTCGCGCACCGTGCGCGAAGTGCTGGAAGGCAACCATCCCGAGCGCGTCGTGATCAAAGCTGTCGAGCGCATGATCACCCGCAACAGCCTGGGCCGTCAGCAAATGTCGAACCTGCGCGTCTATGCCGGCGCAGAACATGCCCATGAAGCTCAGCAGCCCACCGTCCTCGACGTCAAGCCGCTGAACCCGAAGAACACCCGGAGCGCGTGATTTAAATGGCCGATATCAAGTCTCTCGACGATCTGAAGGCCGCTGTGGGCACCGCTGCTCCGGCCGCCGCTGCCGAGGCTGCTGTGCGCGCCCCGGTGCGTGACAAGCTGAACCGCTCCTATGCGACCGGCAAGCGTAAGGATGCGGTTGCCCGCGTCTGGATCAAGCCGGGTTCGGGCAAGTTCCTGATCCGCAACAACAAAGGCGAGTATATCGATTACACCGCCTATTTCGCGCGCCCGGTGCTGCAGATGATCCTGCGTCAGCCCTTCCAGGTGGCGAATGTTGAAGGCCAGTATGACGTCATGGCGACTGTCGCCGGTGGCGGCCTTTCGGGCCAGGCCGGTGCGGTGAAGCATGGCATCTCGAAAGCGCTGCAGCTGTTCGAGCCGTCGCTCCGTGGCGCCCTGAAGGCAGCAGGCTTCCTGACCCGCGACAGCCGCGTCGTGGAACGTAAGAAATACGGTAAGGCCAAAGCCCGCCGTTCGTTCCAGTTCTCGAAGCGCTGATCCGTTTCACATTACACGAAAGGCGCGGGGGAAACCTCCGCGCCTTTTGCGTTCAGTCGCTGCTTCTGGCTGGCTGCGGAAGCCTCCGGCGGGATATTTGAGGACAGATGAAAAGCCTTTGCTGATTTCATCTGTCCTCAAATATCCCGGGGTGAGCGGCGAAGCCGCGAGGGGCAGGGCCCCTCCCTTTGCGTCGCTATTCAACGGGGGCGGGCAAAGCAGGTCGGGTCCAGCGCGCCTCATTGGCCTCTATGGCCGCAATGCGGTCGGCGGTTTTCGGGTGGCTGCGCAGCCAGACCGGCACTTCGCCTCCTCCGCCGCCGGTAAGGGTCTCGAGCTTGCGGAACAGGCTGATCTGAGGCCCGGAGCCGTAACCCGCGCGGATCATCAGGGCGGTGGCCCAGGCATCCGCTTCGAATTCATCGCGCCGCGACAGCCTGGCCATCAGCGTGCGTGACAACAAATTGGCGATCATGCCGCCAATGCCGGGGAGAAATCGGTTAAGGACGCCCGCGAGCAGGATGCCGACCGCATTCTGGCCGGTGAAATCGATCATGCGCCGCCGCGTATGGCCATGTGCCACATGGCCAAGCTCATGCGCGATTACCGAAGCCAGTTCTTCGGGCGTCACATGGCCCTGTTGCTTTTTCGTCAGAAATCCCCGCGTCAGGAAGATGCGGCCATCATGTGCGGCAAGCCCGTTCACAGGCTCGATGTCGAGGAGGTTCACTTTGACCTCTGGCAGATCAAGGGCCCGGGCAAGCCGCGCCGCAACCGCCTGGATTTCAGGATCATCCAGCGGGCGGGATTGCTGATCCAGCATCCGTTTCGAACGCCAGACCGAAAAGCGCATCATCAGGAAGCCATAGGCAATCAGCAGCAAAAAGGGCATGAGGCGCAGGATCATGCCCTGAATATAGGGCAGTCGGAGGTTTGAACAGCCCTCAGAGGGCAAGTGCCCGCGCAACCCGCTCCTGGAAATACTGCACGCCCCGTTCATGGTGGCCGGAGAGCGGGCCGGAAGTATAGGCGCCGGCGGCGTAATTGCGATGGGTTTCCACACAGACCTGGTAATCCTCGCGCACCACCGCAAGCGTGCCCTGTACCGATTTCTGCCGCGCCTCCTCGGCCCCGGCTGCGGTATCTGCGAAGAAGAAATGGTAATGCTGATCGGTATGGCCGACCGAGGACGGGTTGATCCGGCTGACATTCATGCCGCCGTCAAACAGCGACAGCGTCCAGTTTGGCCACATCCAGAGCCATTTGCCCCGGTAGAACAGCCCGTCTTTCGGCGGCGCGGTCATCTTCACATAGCCTTTATGGGCGGTGGTGGCGAAGGCCTCGAAATCTATCGCCGCGAAGAAGCCCGGATGGGTGCCGGGGATGTGGTAGCCTTCGACGAAATTGTCGGTATAGACTTTCCAGTTCGCGTCGAAACTGACGGTTGCGGTGTCGGTGGCCTGGTAGCTCTCCATCGGCTCATCTGCCAGCTCTTCGGGCAGATCGCCCAGCTGGTCCAGCAGGCTCTCCACCGGATCAATCGCAGCAAAGAGCAGCCCGCGCCATTCCGCCAGCGAGACCGGCTCCAGCGGCCAGTCCTCGGGGATAATGGCGGGGTCTTTGCCATACCATGGCGCCTGAACCAGCCGGCCCGTGTCTGCGAATGACCATTTGTGATAAGGGCAGACGATCAGCCCGCATTTGCCGGCTCCATCCGCGAGGAGCTTCGCTCCGCGATGGCGGCAGACGTTCCGGAACCCCCTGAGCACCCCGTCCCGTCCCCGGATCGCAAAGACCGGGATCCCGGCAATGTCGATCGCCAGATAATGCCCGCTTGCAGCAACATCCGAGACCGGACCCATCAGCTGCCAGGAGCGGTTGAAGATCCTGGCGCGTTCCTCCTGAAACACTTCGGGCCGGATATAGAGGCCAGGATCGAGGTTCAGATATTGCTGGCCTGGAAGGACGTCATCATGGCGGGTATTGGCTGGCATCGGCTTGCCTCCATTCGTGCCATCACTGGTGTTTGTACGAATGTGCCAGATTAATCCCGCGCCTGGCAAGAGGCGCGTTCAGCGCAGCGCTTTCACGCCGCGCGTGATGCCGTCCAGGGTCATCGGCACCATGCGGCCCTCGAAAATGGCATCAATCATCCGGGTGGACTGGCTGTAGCCCCATTGCCCTTCGGGCACCGGGTTGATCCAGAGGTGATGCGGCCATTGTTCGGTGGCGCGGGTCAGCCAGGTCTGGCCGGATTCGCGGTTCCAGTGTTCATTGGCGCCGCCTGGATGGCTGATCTCATAGGGCGACATGGCGGCATCGCCGACAAAGATCGCGCGCCAGTCAGGCCCATGGCTGCGCAGAATATCCCAGGTGGGCGTCTGGTCCGTCCAGCGGCGCTGATTGTCCTTCCAGACGCCCTCATAAAGGCAGTTGTGGAAATACCAGGTCTCGAGATGGCGGAATTCGGACTTCGCTGCCGAAAACAGCTCTTCCAGAACCTTCACATGCGGGTCCATCGAGCCGCCGATATCCAGAAACAACAGCACCTTGACCGCATTGCGCCGCTCGGGCCGCGTCTGTACATCCAGCCAGCCCTGTTTCGCCGTGGCGCGGATGGTGCCGGCAAGGTCAAGCTCTTCCACCGCGCCGTCCCGCGCCCAGCGGCGCAGCGCGCGCAAGGCCAGTTTGATATTGCGCGATCCGATCTCGGCCTTGTCATCAAGGTTTCGGAATTCGCGCCTGTCCCAGACCTTGACCGCACGGCGGTGGCGGCTCTCGTTCTGGCCGATGCGGATGCCTTCGGGATTGTAGCCATAAGCGCCAAAGGGCGAGGTGCCGGCGGTGCCGATCCATTTATTGCCACCCTGATGGCGGCCTTTCTGTTCTTCCAGCCGCTGGCGCAGCGTTTCCATCAGCTTGTCAAAGCCGCCAAGCGCCTGGATTTCCGCCTTTTCCGCATCTGAGAGGAATTTCTCGGCCAGCTTTTCCAGCCAGTCGCCGGGCAGGTCCAGCGCTTCGATCACCGCCTCATCCGGGATCTGATCGAGGCCCGCAAATGCCTGGGCGAAGGCGCGGTCATAGCGGTCGAGATGACGTTCGTCCTTGATCAGAGTGATCCGGCCAAGATGGTAAAAGGCGTCGATATCATTGGTGGCAAGCCCCGCCTCCAGCGCCTCGAGAAAGGCGAGAAATTCGCGCGGGCTGACCGGCACAGCTTCGCGGCGCAGCGATTCGAAAAAGGGCAGAAACATCGCGCCGCCCTCCGGTGTCAGCTGTAGAGGCGCAGCAGGATGACCTGCGCAAACAGGCCGGTCACCCCCAGCAAAAGCCCGATCCCAAAGGCATATTGCGCCATATCTGCCGCTTTGCCGCCCAGCTGGCGGGCGCGGACCGCGCCGATCACTGCCCCCAGAAGGAAACCCCCGATTGCCAGCATTCTGTTCGCCCCCGTCCTGCCTGTCTGGGCTGGTCGGGGGCTGTCTCAGCCCGGCGATCAGCCGCGGAAGAGGCCGCGCAGCCCGAGCGCGCTGATTTCACGCGTCCGCGCCCGGATATTGGCCTCAGAGCCGAAGCCATAGCGCGCAAGCGGCTGGCTGTCCACTCGCAGCCGGTCGGCTTCGGCCTTGCGGCCCAGCATGTCGAGCGCCTCGGCACGGATAAGCTGGGTGGTGGCCAGCAGCCCGTGGTTTTGCGACTGACGGATCACCGGGATCGCCCTTTCGGTGAAGCGCAGCGCCTGGTCGGCTGGCCATTGGCCAGCGACAGTGCGGCCAGCTGCATGTCGATATGCGCGACATAGACGGCGCCGGCCGGCTGGGTCCGCCAGATCGCGGCGGCTTTGGTGAATTCCGACACGGCCGCGACGCGGTCCGATCCGACCAGAAGCCGCGCATGGGCGAAATAGGCAAAGGCGAGGCGGCTGTCTTTCCAGCCCTGGGCATGGGCCATTGCAATCGCCTTTTCGGCGGCGGCCTTGCGGCGCGCATTGCCATAGCCCGGGTTCAGCGCAACCGCGATAAGTTCCTTCCAGGCCGGCGGCGTGATCGAAGTGTCCTGGGTCAGCGGCCCGCCGGTCCCGAAAATTGCCGGCAGCTGCGCGGAGACTTCGGCTTTCGACATGCCAGAGCGCAGCTTTGGCGAATACCAGGCGCGCAGGATCTTCATGTCGAAATCGGTCAGCACGGCCTGGAAATTATCGTCATTAAAGACCGAATCGGTCAGCCGGTACATGTCGTTCAGGGGCCCATCGCCTGGGCCAGTTCCTCATGCAGGCAGTCGCGCACTTCCTGCGGGCTGGCATCCGAGGGCGCGAAAATCCCGACGGTCCTGCGCTCGGTCACGCGGGTCCAGTCGACGCGGTAGGTGCCGCGATTGGCCTGGTATTCCGCAAGGCTGGAAACATTGGGGACCACGAAACAGGCGGCATTCGGAGCCGCGCGGCCGAGCTCGCGGCGGGTGCTGAATTCGATGGTGACGGAAGCCGGTTCCGAGGCGCTCACACGGCGCACATTCAGGCCGGCCTCGCTGCGAAACCGCTGCAGCAGGCGGTCGAGATCGGCGCCTGCGGTGGCGGGTACATTGCCGGTGAGGGACACGGTGACCGGCCCTTCAAAGCGGCTGAAATACGGCAGCTCGCGCCCGCTTTCCAGCCGGAAGCCAAGCCCGAGGAAGGCGGCTGTCATATCGGCGGGGCTGTGACGCACCGAGGCGACCGGCGCCAGACCCGCAACGGGGTCTACGAAAGCCGGAGCCGAAAGGATGCCGGCCTCGGTGGCAGGAAGCATCCGTCCCTTGGTTACGTCAGCATTGGGCGCGGGTGCGCAGGCGGTAAGGGCCGCCAGGGCGGCGGCAAGCAGCGGAATGTGTCGCATTGAGTGGCAGCTCGATCTTTGCGTGCGGAGGTTTGCCCCCGGCAGTTGCATTGGCCTCCGGCCAGGCCAGCACGCGATGCCCCCGCATCACATGCTGGCCTGAGCCGATGGTGGTCCGTGACGAGCGCATCCGACGGCGCGGTAACGGGGGGGCGAGCAGACATATGGGTGCCCCCCGGAACCGCGTCGTTCACAGCCGTCCCGGGACCTTCCGGGCAGCGACGCGCGAAATCTCTGACGGCAGGGCGATCCGGGCAGGGATGCGCTGGCGGTCAGAGAATGCTGGTGAAGAGGGATGGAGTGCGGCAAGACCCGCCGGTTGCGACCGGTTGGACCAGACATTGTCCGGGCCGCCGGTACGTCCGGTCGCGGTCAGAACGATGTCCATTGTTGCCAGCATACAGGTTGTGTCTCCATCACCAAAGCTTCTGTGTTTCTATTCAACACAATCCCTTTGTCGTGATCGGGGCCTGTATGTGTCAATTGCGCGGAATCTGCGTGTTCAGCGAGTCACTAGCCATCGCGGTCACTTTTGCTTCAGGAACCAGATATGGCCCAAAATTGTCACGCAATATTTCAATATGTTTCATAAATTGTAATGTTGTGATGTGATTGTGGCAGGATCGTGGCGTAATCGGGGCAAAGTCGCCCGAATCGTCCCTCAGGCTGGACACAACACCGGGGCAGGATTCGGGCAAAAGCAATTCGGGGTTGATCCCCTGTCGCGCGACCCGGGGCTCAGCGATTCCCCCGTGACATGAAGGCCAGCCGCTCGAAAAGCTGCACATCCTGTTCGTTCTTCAAAAGCGCGCCATGCAGTTTCGGAAGCAGATGCCGGGGATCGCGTGCGAGGTCCTCGGGCGCGAGGTCTTCCGCGAGGATCAGCTTCAGCCAGTCCAGCACCTCCGAGGTCGAGGGCTTTTTCTTCAGCCCCGATGTTTCCCGGATGGCAAAGAACTCAGTCAGGGCGGCGGTGAGCAGGGTTTCCTTGATATCGGGGAAATGGACACGGATGATCGCGGCCAGGGTCTCGGCATCGGGGAAGCGGATATAGTGAAAGAAACAGCGGCGCAGGAAGGCGTCGGGCAGCTCTTTCTCGTTGTTCGAGGTGATGATCACCACCGGCCGCTGCCGGGCCTTCACCGTCGCGCCGGTTTCATAGACATGGAACTCCATCCGGTCGAGTTCCTGCAGCAGGTCATTCGGGAATTCGATATCGGCCTTGTCGATCTCGTCTATCAGCAGCACCACCCGCTCGGGCGCATCGAAAGCCTGCCAGAGTTTCCCACGGCGGATGTAATTCTGCACGTCATGGACCCGGGCATCGCCGAGCTGGCTGTCTCTGAGCCGGCTGACCGCATCATATTCATAGAGCCCCTGCTGGGCGCGGGTGGTGGATTTCACATGCCATTCGATCAGCTCCATGCCGAGGCTGGCCGAGACCTGACGCGCCAGCTCGGTCTTGCCGGTCCCGGGCTCTCCCTTCACCAGCAGCGGACGGCCCAGAACCACTGCTGCATTCACCGCCACGGCGAGGTCGGGAGCCGCGATATATCCTGTGGTAGACTGGAATTTCATGTGTTCACACGCCCTTGCCGGATTGGGTGCCCAATGGGCCTCGCGGACCCTATCGGCGCGTTGAATTTATCGCAACTGCTAGTGACATTGCTGCCCACATGAGCTAAATGCCGCGCCAACGGGAGTGCGCATATGACAGAAGCCCACCTGTCGGCGCCCGCCGGCGACAAGGAGAGATCTGCGATGAAGGCCGAAGTTTTCCTGCCCGACGATTACCGCCCCGCCGAGGGCGAGCCCTTTATGAATGATCGTCAGCTGGAATATTTCCGTCGCAAGCTGATCATCTGGAAGCAGGAGCTGCTTGGCCAGTCCGCCGAGACCCTTGGCAACCTGACCGAAAGCGGTCGCAATGTGCCCGATCTCGCTGACCGCGCCTCGGAAGAGACCGACCGCGCGCTGGAACTGCGCACCCGTGACCGGCAGCGCAAGCTGATCTCGAAGATCGACTCGGCGCTGCGCCGCATCGAGAACAACGAATATGGCTATTGCGAAATGACCGGCGAGCCGATCAGCCTCAAGCGGCTGGATGCGCGCCCGATCGCGACCATGACGCTCGAGGCACAGGAAAAGCATGAGCGCCGTGAAAAGGTACATCGTGACGACTGAGGGCTGTCAAAGGCCCGTTCCGGGACAGCGCCAGGCGTGGCAAGGCTTGCAAACAGGCCGCTGACACAGGAAAAGAAAGCCGGGCTTCTGCCCGGCTTTGTCATTGCCGGCGGGCTGACCGGTTTCTCAGGATCAGGACAGAATGACGCTCAAAGACCAGGCGGTGACCATACTCGGGGCGGGGGTTGCGGGTCTTGCGCTGGCGCGGGCGCTGGCGCTGAAAGGCGCGCGGGTGATCGTGATGGAACAGGCCGACGCCATCCGCGAGGTCGGTGCCGGTTTGCAGATCAGCCCGAATGGCGCTCGGGTTTTGCAGGCGCTTGGCCTGGGGCCCGCGCTGGAGGCCGCCTCGCTGCGCGCCGGGGCGGTTGAACTGCGCGACGGCTTTGACGGCAGCCTCGTGACGCGGCTCGATGTGGCGCGGCTCCGCCCTGATCAGGGCTGGCATTTCCTGCACCGCGCCGATCTGATCTCGCTTTTGCTTGATGGCGCCAAAGCTGCCGGCGCCGAGTTGCGGCTGTTGCAAAAAGTGCGCCGCGTCGATCTGAGCGGGGCGCAGCCGGTGGTTGAGACCTGCACCGGTGCATTGGAACCCGCCTCGATCCTGATCGGGGCCGATGGGCTGCAATCCCATACCCGCGCCGCGCTGAATGGCGAGGCGAAGCCGGTTTTCACCAGGCAGGTCGCCTGGCGCTGCCTTGTGCCCTGCGATCCGTCCGAGCCGAAGGTCGCCGAGGTCCATATGGGGCCGGGGCGGCATCTTGTCAGCTATCCGCTGCGCGGCGGCACGCTGCGCAATATCGTCGCCGTCGAAGAGCGTGACCGCTGGACCGAAGAGGGTTGGTCGATCCGCGATGATACGATGGAGATGCGGCTGGCCTTTGCAGATTTCAGCCCGCGGGTGAAGGGCTGGCTCGACCAGGCCGGGGATGTCTGGCTCTGGGGTCTCTTCCGCCATCCGGTCGCGAAGACCTGGGTCCGGGTGCTGCCCGAAGGTGCGGTGGCGCTCATTGGCGATGCCGCGCATCCGACTTTGCCCTTCCTTGCTCAGGGCGCGAATATGGCGCTGGAGGATGTCTGGACGCTGGCGGCGATCCTCGAGCGCCACGGCACGGCCGGGCTGGTGGCCTATCAGGTGGCGCGCGCGCGGCGCACGCAGCGCATCGTGACGGCGGCCAGCCGCAATGCGCGCGCCTATCACCTTTCGGGCCCTTTGCGCGCGGTCGCGCATCTGGGGCTGCGGCTTGGTGGCCGCATTGCCCCCGGTGCCGCGCTGTCGCGGTTCAACTGGCTTTATGATTACGATGTGACGAAGATCGGCTGAGATCGCTTACGCCGCCAGACGCACCCAGACCGGCACATGGTCTGACGGTTTGTCGCCGGCGCGAACATCCTTGTCGATGCCGGTCTCTTGCAGCAGATCCGCTGCCTGGGGCGTCATCAGCACATGGTCGATACGGATCCCGTTGCCGCGCTCCCAGGAATTGGCCTGGTAATCCCAGAATGTGTATACACCGGGGCGCGGGTCGCGGGTGCGGATCGCTTCGGTCAGGCCGAGGTTCAGAAGCCTGCGGAACGCAGCCCGGCTTGCGGGCAGGAAAAGCGCATCTTCCAGCCAGGCCTCGGGCTTTGCGGCATCCTCGGACTGGGGATCACATTGTAATCGCCCAGGAAAAGCGTCGGCTCTTCCAGCGCCAGCAGGGTGCGCGCGCGGGCCTCAAGTCGTTCCATCCAGGCGAGTTTATAGTCATATTTCGGCCCCGGCGCCGGGTTCCCGTTCGGCAGATAAAGCCCGCAGACCCGCACCACGCGCGGGCCTTCAACCACAGCCTCGATCCAGCGCGCCTGTTCGTCGCTGTCATCCCCCGGCAGGCCCCGTGTCACATCGGAAAGCGGGTATTTCGACAGGATCGCCACCCCGTTGAAGCTTTTCTGGCCATGGGTCTCGACCTGATAGCCCATCTCCTCAAAGAGCTCGCGCGGGAAGCCCTCATCGACGGATTTGATCTCTTGCAGGCAGACCACATCGGGTTCGGCCTCGCGCAGCCAGCGCGGCAGTGCCTCGATCCGGGCCTTGATGCCGTTGATGTTGAAGGTGGCGATCTTCATGGCATTCTCCCGGAGAGGTGAGCGGCGCGAGGAGAGGCCCCCGCGCCGGAAGGGGTTACGAGCGCAGCGCGCCGCCGGTCGCTTTGGTGACCTTTTCAATGACCTTTGCCGAGACGGCTTCGATATCTGCGTCGGTCAGCGTGGCGGCGGTCGGTTGCAGCCGGACAGTCAGCCCGAGCGATTTCTTGCCCGCGCCCATCTGTGCCTCGGCCTTGTCGCCGGTGAAGTGGTCAAAGACGCGGACAGACTCGATCAGGGCCTTATCGGCACCAAGGGCGGCGTTGACGGCCACCAGGGCTTCGGTCTTTGCATCGACCACGAAGGCGAAATCACGCTCGACCGCCTGGAGGTCGCTGATCACCAGCGCCGGGCGGGTCGGTGTCTTCACCTTGGGCGCCGGGATATTGGCGATCTGTACGGTAAAGCCGACCGCCGGGCCTTTGACCCCCATCGCGGCCAGAACGCGCGGATGGATCTCGCCGTAAGTCGCAAGCGTATTCGGCCCAAGGCCGATCACGCCCGAGCGGCCGGGATGCCACCAGGCATCGGCTTTGCGGGTGATCTGCACCTTTGCGGGCGCGCCAAGTGTGGCCAGCACCGCCTCGACATCGGCTTTCGCATCGAAGACATCGACCGGACGGCGCGAGGCCCATGGATCGCGCGGCGCCGAGGCGCCGACCAGCAGGCCCGAGGCCAGCAGCACCTGTTCCCCGGGCTCACCGCCGGAGAAAACCGGGCCAACCTCGAAAAGCGCCATATCCTGGAAGCCGCGCGCCTGATTGCGCGCCGCTGCCGCCAGCAATCCCGACAGCAAGTCGGGGCGCAGATGGCTCATCTCGGACGAGATCGGATTGTCGACCTTCACCGCATCCGTGCCACCCCCGAACAGGGCCGCAGAAGCGCCGTCGATAAAGCTGTAGGTCACGCATTCATTATAGCCGAGGCCGGCGATCTGGCGCCGCGCGGCTTTCTCGCGGATTTGCATCGGCGTGAGGATCGGCTTCGGCACGCCCGGGAGCGCTCGGGTCAAAGGCGCGCCGACCAGTTTCGTCAGGCTCGCGATCCGCGCGACTTCCTCGACCAGATCCGCCTCGCCCTGGACATCGGGGCGCCAGGAGGGGGGGGCGGCCATCAGCCCGTTCATCGTGAAGCCAAGGGCTTGCAGCGTGCGGATCTGTTCGGCCTCGGGGATCTCCATGCCGACAAGGCTGATCAGCCGTGCCGGGTCCAGCCGGTAGGCGCGGGTGGTGTCGGGGGCGGCGCCATCGCTCACGACATGGCTGGCCTCGCCGCCGCACAGATCCAGCACCATCTGCGTCGCCAGTTCCAGCCCCGGCAGGGTGAAAGCCGGGTCAACGCCGCGCTCGAACCGATAGCGCGCATCCGAGTTGATCTTGAGCGCGCGCCCGGTGGCGGCGACGGTGATCGCATCCCAGAAGGCGGATTCCAGAAAGACCGTGGTGGTCGCGTCGGTGCAGCCCGAGTCCTCGCCCCCCATGATGCCGGCCAGGCTTTCCGGCCCGCGCGCGTCTGCGATGACCATATCACCGGCGCGCACAGCATAGGTCTTGCCATCCAGCGCCAGCAGGGTCTCGCCGGCAACTGCCGGGCGGATATGCAGCGCGCTGCCCTCCATCCGGTCGACGTCAAAGACATGCAGCGGGCGGTTCAGCGCGAAGGTGAAATAATTGGTGATATCGACCAGGGTCGAGATCGGGCGCAGCCCAATGGCCTTCAGCCGGTTTTGCAGCCAGGCGGGCGAGGGTCCGTTCGTCACCCCCCGGATCACGCGGCCCGCGAAATGCGGCGCGGCTTTGGATTTCAGCGCAGGCTCGATCCGCACCGTCACCGGGCTGTCGAATGTGCCGGCAACCGGCGTGATTTCCAGCGGTTTCAGCTGGCCCAGCCCACGCGCGGCCAGATCGCGCGCCACGCCCCGGATCCCAAGCGCATCGGGGCGGTTCGGGGTGATCTTGATCTCGATCACCGGATCATTGACGCCCTTATAATCGATGTAGCGCGCGCCCAGCGGCGCATCCGAGGGCAGTTCGATAATGCCGTCATGATCGTCCGACAGTTCCAGCTCGCGTTCGGAACACAGCATCCCGTTTGAATCGACGCCGCGGATGTTACCGGGTTTCAGATCGACTCCGGTGCCGGGCACATGGGTGCCCACCGGCGCGAACACACCGACCAGCCCGGTTTTCGCATTGGGCGCGCCGCAGACCACCTGGACCTCGACCGGATCCGATCCCGGCCCGCCCGGATAGGTCGCAACACGGCAAACGCGGAGCCGGTCGGCATTGGGGTGCTGCACCGCCTCGATCACGCGGCAGATGCGGAAGGCCCCGAGCCGTGCCGCCGGGTCTTCGATCCCCTCGACCTCAAGCCCCAGATCGGTCAGCGCATCGGCGATTTCCGTGACGGAAGCGCCGGTTTCCAGATGGTCTTTGAGCCAGGAGAGGGTGAATTTCATCGTCAGGTTCCGCTGAGGCGAGGCTATAGGGCAGCCGGTGGTGTCGCAGGTGGGCAGTCGCTTGTATCGCAAAGGGCATTAGCGCAACGGCGCTCAAAGGGAAAGGCGGCAGCGGCATATGCCCTGTAACGGGCAGCAGGAATGACCCGGGCGGCAAGCCCGGCGCCTCGACAGAATGCTTGCCCGGAAGGGCCGGGCGATTTAACCATCACCGGACCGTTACGCGCCCGAAAACGTGCCGGAACAGATGACAGACAGTGTGACAGGCGGCGGGCCGGACAGTGTGAAGGAAAAGTGCTTTGTATGACGCGCCTCTGATTTCAACATCGACGATTTCCCGGAATAAGCAGATTGCGACCGCGACCAGGCACCGAACCGGGCCCGGGGCCAGACCTGAGACCAGATCCGGGAGCAGTGGCACGCGCGTCTTCGCCTGGCTTGCCTGCGCCGCGCTGCTCTCGGCCTGTGTTGCGCCCGCTGGAACGGGTGGGGGCACGGGGGGCGGCACGGCCAGCAAAGGCGGCGCGATGAGCTTTATCGGCGGAGAGATCCGGATCGAGCCGCCCGCCGGCTATTGTATCCATCCCGGTGCCAGCAGCGATTCGTCCGATGGCGCGGTGGTGCTGATCGGTGAATGTGCGGCGAAAGGTGCTGTGGTTCCTGCCGTGATCAGTGTCACCATCGGCGGCGAGGGATCGGCCGAGATCCTGCAATCCGGCGCCAAAGCGCTGTCGGATTATTTCATGTCGCGCCCCGGTCGCGCCGCCCTTGCGCGTGATGGCAACCCTGCCTCGGTCGTTGTGCGCCAGACAGCGCTGTCGGGAGGCGCGCTGGTCATGCGGATGTTTGACCGCCAGGTGGGGGAATACTGGCGCGCGGTGCTGGGGCTGCGGGGGCGTCTGGTCTCGGTCTCGGTCATGGCGCCCGAGACGAGCAGCCTGTCCCCCGACCAAAGCCGCGCGCTGCTGGAAAAATCCATCACTTCGATCCGCGCCGCCAACGGTTCGACGGTGAAAAAGCCAGCGGTTGCGGCACCCTGAAAAGGGCGCCGGGGATCTGGCCCGCAGCGGGGGCGATGTTTTCTGCTGCAACACCCGGCCCGGCCTGCTAACCAGGGCATGGGCCAGATGTGGGCCAGGGACTGTTTCGGCGGGCGGGACACAACGCGGCATCCGGCCCCGGGAATTTTGGCCAGACATACGAAACGGAAAGCAATGGCAGGGCGACTGAGAGAGAAACTTGACCGGCTCATCTTCCGCCGCGCGCTGGCGCGCTGGTCGGAAAACGCCGGCGAAGCCGCCACGACCCCGCTTGACCGCCTGCGCAGCCTGCGCGGCCTTGCCCGTCAGACCCGCCGCGAGGTCGACCGCGTCCTGTTCGAGGCCGAATACCGCCTGACCCTGCCGCTGATCGGCGCAGGATCCTTCCGCCGCCTGCCGGGTACCGACTGGGCCTGGCGCCCGGATCTGTGGAAAGGCCCGATCCCCGTCCCGGGCATGACGGCGGTCGAGGGCAAATCGCTGATCTGCGAGGGCACCACGCTGTTCCATGACTGCCGTCGTTCGGAACTGACCGTCCGCCAGCTGCGCAATACCCGCGAAGAGGATGTGGCGCCTTTTGGTTTTCGTATGGATGTCTTCCGCTTTGACGGCAGTTTCCTGTCGCTGGTGCTGGATCTGCCCGATGCGGCGGCGCAGGGGCTGCGGTTGCGGCACCTGATCCGGCTTGACGCCATCATCGAGGTGGAAAAACCGCTCGAAGTCTTTGCAAGGCTGAACATCCGCCATGGGCCGAATGTCGAACAGGTGGTGCGCGAGCTGCCGCTGAACGGCAAAGACGCCTGTGTCGAATTCGACCTCGCCTATACAAGGGTCAATGAGAAACGGATCGAAAAGCTCTGGATCGACCTGATTTTCGAAGGGCCCGAAATGAACCAGGTGACGCTGCGCGATCTGACGATCAGCCGGCGCCCCAGGGCCGAACTGTAAGGAACTGACCATGCCGGACGCCGTCACCCTGACCCGCACCCGCATCCGCGCCGGCACCTGGGAGGGGATCCTCTCGGGTGCAGGTGACACCGCCCCGACCCTTGAAGTCACGCTGGACGGCACAATGCAGCCCGGCGTCACCGTCACGCCGATCCCCGGCCGCTCCGGCGATTACGCGGTGAAAGTGCCGGTCCGGTCCGAGGTGCTCTCGGAAGGCGTCCAGACCTTCCTGATCCGGCGCAAGGGGGCGGCGGCCGAGCCGGTGCTCGCCCATTTCACCATCATCACCGGCGTCGCCATGGAAGACGACCTGCGCGCCGAATTCGACCTCCTGCGCGCCGAGCTCGATATGCTCAAACGCGCCTTCCGCCGCCATTGCCTGGAAGCCGCCGGCCGGAGCTGACATCCGGCTGAACGAGTGACGCCAGAGGGAGGCGAGGACAGAAAACCCGATCCGGGCTTTCTCTTGACGTAAATACTTCCCCGCCGGAGGCGCTTCGCGCCCTGAATGGCGGTGAAACAGTCACATCCGCCCGGTTTTCCTGAGCCGGACATGCCAGGACAAAGCCTCTTCCAGAATATGCGGCGTATGGCCGCCAAAGCTCAGCGCCCGCTCATAGTAATCGCCAAGGCCCGCCCGCCAGTCGGGATGGGCGCAACTGGCGATGATCCGCACCGCCCGTTCGCGCGGGGCCAGCCCGCGCAGATCCGCAAGCCCCTGTTCCGTCACCAGAATATCCACGTCATGTTCGGTGTGGTCGACATGGCTGACCATCGGCACCACCGATGAAATCGCGCCCGCTTTCGCAATCGACTTGGTCACAAAGACCGAAAGCATGGAGTTTCGCGCAAAATCCCCCGATCCCCCGATCCCGTTCATCATATTCGTTCCCATCACATGGGTTGAATTCACATTGCCGTAAATGTCGAATTCCAGCGCGGTATTGATCGCGATCAGACCCAGCCGGCGCACAACTTCGGGATGGTTCGAGATCTCCTGCGGCCGCAGGATCAGCTTTGGCTTATAGCGGTCGAACTGCGCCATCACCCTTGCATTGCACCCGGCTGACAGGGTGATCGACGAACCCGAGGCGAAACTCAGCTTGCCTGCATCCATCAGATCGAACGTGCTGTCCTGCAGCACTTCGGAATACATCCGCATGTCTTCAAACGGGCTGGCGATCAGCCCGTGCAACACCGCATTCGCAATCGTCCCGATCCCGGCCTGCAAAGGCGCGAGCCGTTTTGTCAGCCGTCCCGCTGCCATCTCTCCCTCGAAAAACCGGATCAGATGGCCGGCAATCGCCCGCGTCTCATCGTCAGGCGCAGAAATCGCCGCTGCCGAATCCTGTTTCTCGGTGATTACAATTGCGGCGATCTTCTCGGGCGGAATGGCGATCCAGGGCGTGCCGATCCGGCTGTCCACCGTCACCACCGGGATAGGCATCCGGTTCGGCGCATAGGTCGGGATAAAGACATCATGCAGCCCCTCAAAACTCAGCGGCTGCGAAAGGTTGATCTCGACGATCACCTTATCCGCCAGAATGGCGAAACTCGCGGAATTGCCGATCGAGGTCGTGGGAATGATGCCGCCATCCGAGGTGATCGCCACCGCCTCGATCACCGCCACATCCACCCCCGGGATCTGGCCACGCCGGAGCTGTTCAACGGTTTCCGACAGATGTTGGTCAATGAACATGACCTCACCCGCATTGATCGCCCGGCGCAGTCCCGGATCTGACTGAAACGGCATTCGCCGCGCCGTCACTTTCGCCTCTGCCAGGATCTTATCTAGGTCATGGCCGAGGCTCGCCCCGGTCAGCAGCGTGATCTTCAGCGGGTCGGTCTTTGCCCGCTCCGCCAGCGCCAGCGGCACGGCCATCGCCTCACCCGCACGGGTAAAGCCCGACATGCCGACCACCATCCCGTCCCGGATCAGGCTTGCCGCCTCAGCGGCAGAGACCACCTTGTCGCGCAGGGCCCCGTGACGGATCCGGTCCTCATACATGGCAGTGCTCCTGTGGCATCATGGCTGGCTGACCCCTGCTAGGGGCTGCGCGCCTGCCACGCAACTTTTGTATGCGAAAGTATGCGAAGACCTGATATGCAAAATTTGCATGCGTGCATCAATAAATGCATATCTCAGGCGATCAGAGCTGCCGCTTTGCCACCGCTCACCGTCAGGGCATCCCCGGGGGCTATCCCCAGCAAAAGCCCGCGCTGGCCGGCATTGATCCAGACCTTTTCCGCCGTCGAGACCGTCACTTCCAGCGCAACCGGCACCGCTTTGCGCTGCCCGAAAGGCGATATGCCGCCGGTATGATAGCCTGTCAGCTTCTCGGCCTTTGCCGGCTGCATCATCGCCGCCTGTTTGGCCCCAAAAGCCGCCGCCACCTTCTTCATTGACAGGCTTGCATCCGACGGGATCACACAGCAGGCGGGCTTGCCGTCAACCTCGACCATCAGGCATTTCAGCGCCAGATGCGGGTCAAGGCCAAGCGCCTCAGCCGCCGCCATGCCGATCTTTTCTGCTCCCGGATCATAGTCATAAGGGTGAAGCGTGAACGCCACACCCGCGCGCGTCAGCTGATCGGTGCCGCGCGTCGCCGCCATTACGCCGCCGCCTGATCCCAGGTCCGGAAAAAGGTGCCCGCAGGCGAGAGGGTAAAGATCTCGCAGCCCGTCGCGGTCACCCCGATCGAATGCTCATATTGCGCCGAAAGCGATTTGTCGCGCGTGACTGCGGTCCAGTCATCGGCCAGTGTCTTGGTCTCCGGGCGGCCCAGATTGACCATCGGCTCGATGGTAAAGAACATACCCTCTTCGAGGATGATCTTATCGGCGCTGCGGGTATGGTAATGCAGCACATTCGGCGGCGCATGGAACACCAGCCCCAGCCCGTGGCCGCAGAAATCGCGCACCACCGACATGCGCTGCGCTTCGACATGGGTCTGGATCGCGCGGCCGATATCGCCAAAGCTCGCGCCGGGCTTCACCTCGGCAATGCCACGCATCAGGCTTTCATGGGTGACCTCGATCAGCCGCTCGGCCTTGCGCGGCATCTTGCCGGCCGCATACATCCGGCTGCTGTCGCCATACCAGCCATCGACAATCACCGTCACGTCGATATTGGTGATATCGCCCTCGGCCAGCACCTTCGGCCCCGGGATCCCGTGACAGACGACATGGTTGATCGAAATGCAGGAGGCGTGCTGATAGCCTTTATAGCCGATGGTTGCCGAAATCAGCCCGCGCCGCCGGATCTCCTCGCGGATGAAATCGTCGATGGACGCCGTGGTCACCCCCGGCTGCACCAGAGGCGCAACCATGTCGAGGATCTCGGCCACCTGCCGCCCCGCCGCACGCATCCCCGCAAAATCCGCCTCTTCATAGATGCGAATACCGTCTTTCGTGATCCGTCCGCGCGTGTCCATCGCCCCTCGCTTTCAACGCCGTAAATAGGCAATCGCAAAGAAAAACACCAGAGCCAGCGGCCCCTTGCCATTTTCTGTCTGAAAATACCCTCCGGGGGTGTGGGGGTGGAAAACCCCCGCCGCCACGCTATACCTTTACGCGCAATGCATCTGATGAGGCGCCTATGGCCAATCCCAAAGCCGCAATGCTGGTTATCGGGACGAGATCCTCTCCGGCCGCACCCGCGATTCCAATCTCTGGCACCTGGCGGGTGAACTGACCCGCGCCGGCATCGACCTGACCGAGGCCCGTGTGGTCGGCGACGCGCATGCCACCATCGTCGCGGCGGTCCGGGCGCTCTCGACCTCGCATGACTATGTCTTCACCTCGGGCGGCATCGGTCCGACCCATGACGATATCACCGCCGATGCGGTGGCCGAGGCGATGGGGCCGCAATCTCCCACAGGGCGGACGCGATGGCGCTGCTCAGGGCGCATTACGATCGTCAGAGCCTCCCCTTCAACGAGGCCCGCCAGCGCATGGCCCGTATCCCGGATGGTGCAACGCTGATCGACAATCCGATCTCGGTCGCGCCCGGCTTCATCCTCGGCAATGTCCATGTCATGGCAGGGGTGCCGAATATCTTCGAATCCATGCTGGCCTCGGTCCTCCCGCGCCTCACCGGCGGCGCGCCGCTTTTGTCGCAAAACCTGCGTGTCATGCGTGGCGAGGGCGAGATTGCCGGCGATTTTGGCCGTCTGGCCGAAGAGTATCCCGATCTCAGCATGGGGTCTTACCCGTTCCAGCAGAACGGCGCTTTCGGCACCAATCTGGTGATCCGCGGCACCGATCCGGGGCGGCTTGATCAGGCGATGATGCGTCTTGTGGGGATGTTTGGATGAACTGGCCGGGAAAACTCATAGCCGATGTTATGGAGGCCACCTGGCCGCCCTTTGCCACCCGTATCCTGGGCCGTTCCACCTGCGCGACGGGGCAGGGGGCGGCAAACGCGTCTCGGCGGCCACCGTGCATGGGTCCTGGAACGAGGCGACGCTCAGCGCTGCCGAGGCCGCAATGGCCGAGCCGCTTTTCACGATTTACGATGGTGACGCAGCCCTTGATGCCGCGCTTGAGACGCGGGCTATGAGGTGATTGATCCGGTGGTGATCTATGCTGCCCCGGTCGCGGATCTGCAACAGGATCTGCCGCCGCTGGCCGCTTTCCCGCATTGGCCGCCGCTGGAGACCGCCCGCGAAATCTGGGAACAGGGTGGGATCGGCCCCGCCCGGATCCGGGTGATGGAGCGCGTGTCCGGCGCAAAGACCGCGATCCTCGCGCGGCACAGCGACCGCCCGGCCGGCGCCTGTTTCGTGGCGCTTTCCGGGCATCATGCGATGATCCATGCGATCGAGGTCGCGCCGCATATGCGCCGCCAGGGCGCAGGCGCCAGTCTTCTGGCTGCGGCGGCAAACTGGGCCGCAGATGCGGGGGGCCATTCGCTCAGCCTCGCAGTGACAGAGCAGAACACCGCCGCCCGCGCGCTTTATGATCGCGCCGGCATGTCGATTGTGGGAAAATACCATTACCGGATCCGAAAGGGCTGAGTTCAGGCTCTTTGGTCCGGTCTGACCGAGGTCGTTACAGGGGTTCCGTTTGCCGTGACCTTCCGCTTGCCCCTGCCGGCCCTTGTGCTGGTTCTTGTCCCTGTGCTGCCCTTCGCCGCGCCGCAACCCTTGCGCGCGGCAGAACCATTTCAGCCGCTGTTCTCGTTTCCTGTGGCAGGCGCCACCGCGCAGCCTGCAGCCTATGACAGCTATGATCTGCCGGTGGCGCCCTGGCGCAATGACGAGCTGACGGTGGAAACTTTCGAGGGTCAGGTCGACCGCCGCGCCTGGCAGCTGGAAAGCGCCGGTGCCTCGCCCCTGGAATTGCTGGCGCCGTTGCGCGACCAGCTTCTGGCGCTGGGATACGAGGTCGTGCTGGATTGCGAGGCACGCAGATGTGGCGGTTTTGATTTCCGTTTCGCAACCGAAGTGCTGCCAGAGCCGGGGATGCATGTTGATCTCAACGAATTCCGCTTTCTCTCTGCCCGACGGGGCGATGAGGCCGTGGGGCTGATGGTCAGCCGCTCGGCCAGCGCGGGATTTGTGCAGGTGATTTCAGTCGGACGCGAGGCGCTGCCGGCGCCAATCCCGGTATCGGGGTCCCGGGTAATTCGGAGCCTGGTATGTCGGGCACAAGCCCCGGTCGGCCAGATCCTGTGGCGGTTCCCCTGATCAAACCCGTGACGCCTGCCGCCCCGGGGCTGAGGCAGACGGGCAGTCGCAGCTTGATGCCGGCCTGCCCTTTGCACTGGACGATCTGGTATTCGAGACCGGCTCCGCCGCGCTCAGCGATCGCGATTACGCCTCGCTCACCCTGGTCGCGGCCTGGTTGCAGGCCGATCCGGCCCGGCGTCTCATCCTGGTCGGGCATACCGATCTCTCGGGTGCGCTTGGTGCCAATATCGCGCTGTCGAAGCGGCGGGCCGAGGCGGTGCGTCAGGCCCTGATCACCGATTTCGGCATTCCGGCCGCCCGGATGACCGCCGAAGGCGCTGGCCCGCTTGCGCCGCGCGCCAGCAATGCGAATGATGAGGGGCGCCAGAAAAACAGAAGGGTCGAGGCCATTCCGGCCCCGACCTGAGTTTGGCTTCCCGACAAGGCGTGTAACGGGACAGCGGAATTTCAGATTCCGGGGCACTCAGTCGCCCCGGTGGTTACCTGTGCGGCTCTCCTTTGCGGGGTCACCACTTATCCGGCCCTTTGTCGATAAAGCGGCGTGCGAGGAAGTCGATGAAGGCGCGCACTTTCGGTTGGGTGAACCTGCCCGGCGGGTAGACCGCATAGATGCCCAGAACTTCGGTCGGCAGGCCGGGAATGGCCTCTTCGACCTGGCCCTGGCGCATCGAATCCGCATAAAGGAACGAGGGCAGATAAGCGATCCCAAGCCCCGCCAGGGCGGCGTTCAGCAGGCTCTGCCCGTCATTCACCGTCAGCCAGCCATTCGAGCGCACCTGGCGGCGTTCACCCGAGGGCGCGGTCAGCTTCCAGACATTGCCATTGGCCTGGTTGGAATAATGCAGGAGCTTGTGTTCGTTCAGATCGTCGATCTTCATCGGGCGGCCATAGCGCTGGAAATAGCTCGGCGAGGCGATCATGCGCTTGGTGGTCTCGGTCAGTTTGCGGGCGCGAAGCGAACTGTCTTCCAGCTCACCCACCCGGATCGCCATGTCGAACCCTTCCGAGATCAGCTCTACATAACGGTTGTTGAGCACCATATTCACGGTGATATCGGGGTATTCCAGCAGGAAATCCCCAGAATGGGCGAAAGCAGGTTCACCCCGAAATCGGTCGCAACCGAAATCCTGAGCAGCCCTGAAGGGGCCGATTGCATCGACGTCACCAGCGCATCCGCTTCGCCGGCGTCATTCAGCACGCGGCGGGCGCGGTCGTAATAGGCAAGGCCAATCTCGGTCGGTGAGACACGTCTGGTGGTCCGGTTCAGCAGTCGCGCACCAAGCCGTGCCTCAAGCGAGGAGACATGTTTCGAGACGGCGGATTTCGAGATCCCCATCTTCTTGGCCGCATCTGTGAATCCGCCCTGATCCACAACGGTGGCAAAAGCTTCCATCTCGGTCAGTCGATCCATCGGGTTCCTCGGCAGCAGAATTGAGGGCAGAAAACTGGGGTAGCGACGCAGCCATAGTGCCCGGAGGTCCGGGCTGCGCAGTCAGCGCATCTTTGCCCGGGAAAGACCCTCCAGATCCTGGGCCTTCGCTCTCTTTGCCCCCCAATTCGGGCGGGATCGGGGCAGAGACGCGACCTATCCGGGGAATTTGCAGGGATCGTTGAAGGCACGGAAACGGCGACCCTGGTCCGGATGGGCGGTTTGTCTGTGCCCATCCGACAGGCAGGGCCTTGCGCAAAGCGCGGGCCGGCCCTGGCGGGAAAAGGGCGCAAAGCCGCTCCAGGCGGAGAAAATCCGCGTGCAGGGACGGTTTCAGCGGGCGATCCCCGCCGGTTGGCGGCGGCTCTTTACCCTGCCGCGATCCTGCCCAGATTGGAGGTCGGGGCCGGTAATGCCGCGCCCCGTCAGACTGAAACGGAAACACCGAAAGGATGACCCGATGAAACGCCCGATGAAACGCATGGCTCTCTTCGCAATGTCGCTTGGCCTTTTCGCAGGCGCAGCAGTCGCTCAGACCGCCCTGCCGATGATCGAGGACCTGGATGCCAGCGGTGACTGGTCGCATGCCGAGCTGCAATCGGTGTGGCCAGATCTGACCGCAGAGGGCTTCGCTGCCATCGATACCGATGCCAATGGCGCGGTCTCGCCGGAGGAATTGCAGGCCGCAGTTGATGCAGGCATCGTACAGCTGC
Source organism: Gemmobacter sp. 24YEA27 (assembly GCF_030052995.1). Lineage (NCBI taxonomy): Bacteria > Pseudomonadati > Pseudomonadota > Alphaproteobacteria > Rhodobacterales > Paracoccaceae > Gemmobacter > Gemmobacter sp. 24YEA27. Next base: position 1,333,555 of record NZ_JASJPW010000001.1, read on the forward strand.
CCGCGCAGTAACGCGGCAGATACGCAGCAGACAGGGGGGTGGCGTCCGGGCCGCCCCCCAACCCTTTTCCTCCCTTTGCGGTGCGTGAAAGCGTGATCGCCAGCCTCACCGCCTGAACAATGGCGCGCTGATCAACGGCGCGTTTCGCAACCGGCCCGGCGGCCCCGGTCGCGCCCCCGATCAGATTATATACGGGTCCTGCCAGCTGAACGGGCCGCCCGCAATCCCGCCGCGCGGCGCCCGGGCCCGTACTGGCCAGGTATTGCGTCCCCACAAGACATCTCACCACATCAAACCCGGCACTCCTGGCCCCTGACATCGCAATACGAGCGCCGGACTTCACTCCCCGCCAGCCGATCAGCGTCGCGCAGCACATGCAAGCTCATCCCGGCACGAAGGCCAGGATCGCGCGGCACCACCCCGATGGAGCGGATCACCACTTCAGTCTCCGCCAGCGTCACGGCGGCGCAGACCCACCGCGCCCCGCGCTACCTGTCACCGATATTCAGAAGATCTGCTCCGGGCGCGCGTGCCGCGCAATCCTGGCCTTCGTTCCTCGACATCCCTTGCCCTACCCGCGCCCGCCGCAGCACCTTGCGCGGCGGCCTCATCCCTTTGGTATGTCGCCTCCCCCCGCGGTCTTGGCGCCAGCAGGCAGGGGGGGCGGGGAGGCGGTTATGGAAACAGCCATCCCGGCCCATCGCCGCGACCGCACGGGTGGCGGCGTTGGCAATCATTCCGGTGCCGCCCCGCGTCCGCCCGCGCGTCCGCAGGCATGTTCACGCTGCTGTGAAGCATGCCTCGATCACCCCGCTATCGCCGTGCCCGGTCACATGCTTAACTCCACCCATCCATGTCCAGCACCGGAGCCAGACCATGAGACCCGTCACCGCCGCGCTTTTCGCCTCAATCCTGCTTGCAACCGCCGCCTTTGCTGCCGAACCGAGCCAGCCCGAAGCCATTGAACGCGCAAAGCTGATGAAAGAGATCGGCACTAACTCGAAGATCCTGGGCGAGATGGCCAGCGGCAAAGCGCCCTATGATGCCGCTGCCGCCGACGCCGCCAAAACCGTCCTGATCGCCGCCGCAGGCCGGATCGACACGGTTTTCGCAACCGCAGGCGCAGAGGACCCGGTCTCAGAGGCCCTCCCTGCGATCTGGACCAGCTGGGAGGATTTCACCACAAAATCCGCCGGTTTCGGGCAGGCGGCCGGAGCGCTGGACACCAGCTCGGCCGAGACTATCAAGACAGGTATGGCCTCGATCGGTGCCAGCTGCAAAGCCTGTCATTCGGTCTTTCGCGAATAATCCGTTTTAGCCTCTTGCCCTGAAAAAAGCCGCGCCGCATCGCGCTGGAGCGGCTTTTCTGGTTTAACAGAACGCTGAAAAAATCTGGTGTGCGGGCCTGTTTGCCTTGAGCAGGGCACGATGCCGCCGGGCCTTGGTATAGCCGGCCTGACGGTCAGGTCTGCCGTCGATGGCGGTGCGACGGGAATTCCTGGCGAGCGTGCGGCGATTTGCGGTGTGACCCGCATCTGGCGCAGCCTCGGCGACCCATTCGGCACTGTCAGAGCCGCGGTCTGCCGCCCGGGTCAGATCGGCCCGGACGACCCGGGTCTCCGGACCGGTCGTCGAAGCATGGCGCGCGCCGGAGGAGCGTTTCTCGCTGCGCAAATCGACTTCGGCATTGCGCTTGCGGCATGTGGGGTGGGGGAGGATATGGGCGGCGCGCGGGTTTCTGGCGGATCGCCTGGATCAACGCCTCCGTCGGAGGTCACGCTGTCCTTCGGCTGGAAGCGCTTGATGGATGCCCGGCACGTCACCAGGGTACCATAGACCGGGAAGCGATCGTCTGACAGCAGCGGTTCTGCATCACGATGCGCCAGGCCGGGGATGATCAGCAGACATTCCGGGGGACTGTGCGCCTGAGGGGACAGTCATGACCCGACGGGACATTTCCGTGGTCAGCACCCGGTCACGGTTTTTTCGTGAGCACGGGTCGGGACCAGGACAGCGTCGTCGATCCCAGGGCGCACGAACCAGCGAAACGGCGAAACAGCAGGTTGCAACCGTCTGCGCGCTGAGCTGGTGCCGGGACCGGATCTTGCGCAGCGGATGCCGTGCCGGGATTCGCTCCCCGGGGGCGACGTCGCTGCACAGCGATCCGGTCGCCGCCCCTCGAGGCAGGGGTTTTCAGCTTCCTGTTGAGGCGCCGGGTCAGGCGCAGTTCATGCTGGTGATCTTTCCTGCCGCGTCCAGTTGGACATTCAGCCGCGCCTGGTTGTAATCCATCGTCACCGCCTGGCCCGGCGAAATCACCCGCATCGGATCGCGGCGCCCCGCAAGGCTCGCGAGCATGGCCTTATCCTGACCGATCAGATGGCCGGCGGCGCGGGCGCCGCAAGTGTCATCGGCAGGCGCGGGCAGGCTCGGCGTGGTATCCGCCGGGGGCGCAGGGACGCAGGCGCCGAGGGCAAGTCCCGCGCAAAGCGGCAGCAGAGTCAGACGTAACAGGGGCATTGCTTTCCTCCTTCTGTCCGGCGAACCGGGACTGGTGTCAGCCGCAGGTGAGGCTGGTGATGTGATCCTGCGCATCCAGCGCGACATTCAGGCGCGCAGGGTTGAAATCTTCGGTGACCATATCGCCGGGGCGGATCAGACGCAGCGGGCCGTCCACCTCGTCTCCAGGCAGCGAGGTTGCCGGGCCGCCGGTCAGATGCGCCATGCGATCCGCGCCGCAAAGCGCCGGATCAGCGACCTTGCGCGGGGCCGGGCCGCCTCCGCCGCTTCCGGCACAGCCCGCAAGGCCAAAGCCCGCAAACAGCATCAGTCCAAATCCAAAGGCGCGGCTTCGCATCATCTTCCTCCCGGCAGTGTCGGTGGATTTAATCACATTCCGCCCGGGTTATGATCCCCTGATCGACGACATACGCAGTGATCCGCTGAGGCTTGCCATCGCCGTGACCGACGATGCCGCGCGGCGGGATGCCTGGCGGGATGATCCCTGAAGGCAGGCCATTTTTCGCGCCGATCCCTTGCGAGGCGGCAGCTCTCTGGCCCGTATTCACTCCAGGCTGGCCCCGCGCAACAGAGAGGCCGCGGCAAAGCGGGAAACCATAGAAAACATGTCTCTTCCTGCGTTGCTTTCCGCGCCCGTCTGCCCCAGGTTACGCGCGATTGTTAAGGGAGAAACATCAGCCATGCGTACCCGTGCCGCCGTCGCTCTTGCTGCAGGCAAACCGCTTGAAATCATGGAAGTGAACCTTGAAGGCCCGAAACGGGGCGAGGTTCTGGTGGAGATCAAGGCGACGGGGCTTTGCCATACCGATGAATTCACCCGTTCGGGCGCGGATCCGGAGGGGATCTTCCCCTGTATCCTCGGGCATGAGGGGGCCGGGATCGTGATCGAGGTCGGCGAGGGCGTGACGACGCTGAAGCCCGGCGATCATGTGATCCCGCTTTACACGCCGGAATGCCGGGAATGCTATTCCTGCCTCTCGGGCAAGACCAATCTCTGCACCGCGATCCGCAATACCCAGGGCCAGGGGCTGATGCCCGATGGCACCACGCGGTTTTCGCTGCTCGATGGCACGCCGGTTTACCACTATATGGGCTGCTCTACCTTTGCGAACCATACGGTGATGCCGGAGATCGCGCTGGCCAAGGTCCGCGATGACGCGCCGTTCGACAAGATCTGCTATATCGGCTGCGGCGTGACCACCGGTATCGGCGCGGTGATCAATACCGCAGGCGTCGAGATCGGCTCGACCGCAGCGGTGTTTGGCCTTGGCGGTATCGGGCTGAACGTGATCCAGGGCCTCAGAATGGCCGGGGCCGATATGATCATCGGCGTCGATCTGAATGACGATAAAGAGGAAATGGCGCGCAAATTCGGCATGACGCATTTCGTGAATCCGTCAAAAATCGAAGGTTCGGTGGTGCAGGAGATCGTCAATCTGACGAAGCGCGGCGCGGATCATCTCGGCGGTGTTGATTATTCGTTCGATGCGACCGGCAATGTCAAAGTGATGCGCGACGCGCTGGAATGCTCGCATCGCGGCTGGGGTGTGTCGGTGATCATCGGCGTGGCGCCGGCGGGGGCCGAGATCTCGACCCGTCCGTTCCAGCTGGTGACGGGGCGGGTCTGGAAAGGCACCGCATTCGGCGGCGCGAAAGGCCGCCGGGATGTGCCGAAATTCGTCGACTGGTACATGGATGGCAAGATCGAGATCGATCCGATGATCACCCATCAGCTGAAGCTGGAAGAGATCAACCATGGTTTCGATCTGATGCATGAGGGCAAGTCGATCCGGGCGGTCGTGGTCTATTAAGGACAACCTGCCAAAGACCGCCCGCCCTTTCGGGCGCGGCGGTCTCCGGCAGGCGTGTTTCAGGCAAAAGGAAAGGGGCGCAACGCGCCCCTTTTTCTGTGTCCGGACCCGAAAGGGGGCAGGATCAGGCGTCGGACGGGTTGGCGCCCAGATGCCTTTCGCCGCGGGCCTTTGCCAGGCGCATCTGTTTTTCGCGCTCGCGGAAACGGGCGCGATCATCGGGAGTGTATTCCGATACGCAGGCCGGGCAGCAGACGCCTTCTTCATAGGAAGGGTGCCGGCGATCTGCGGCTGAGATCGGGCGGCGGCAGGCGCCGCAGCTGAGGTAATCGCCGGGGACAAGGCCATGGCCGACCGAGACGCGGCCATCAAAGACGTAGCATTCGCCGTTCCAGAGCGACTGTTCTTCCGGCACATCTTCGAGATATTTCAGGATGCCGCCCTTGAGGTGGAAGACATCCTCAACGCCTTGCGAGATCAGGTAATTGGTGGATTTCTCGCAGCGGATGCCGCCGGTGCAGAACATCGCGATCCGCTTGTTGTGAAAGCGTTCGCGATTGGCCTCCCACCAGGCGGGGAAGTCGCGGAAGCTTTTTGTGCCGGGGTCGATGGCGCCCTGGAATGTGCCGATGCCCACCTCGTAATCATTGCGGGTGTCAATCACCGCGACATCGGGGGCGGTGATCATCTCGTTCCATTCGGCGGGCGAGAGGTAATGGCCGACCGAGGCGCGTGGATCGACGCCTTCGATGCCCATGGTGACGATTTCGCGCTTCAGTTTCACCTTCATGCGGCCGAAGGGCATCTCGTCCGACTGCGCTTCTTTCCAGTCGAGATCCGCGCAGCCGGGCAGGGCGCGCAGATGCGCCAGCACGGCGTCGATGCCCGCACGTGGGCCGGCGATGGTGCCGTTCACGCCTTCGGTCGCAAGCAAAAGCGATCCTTTCACGCCTTCGCGCGCGCAAAGATCCAGCAGCGGCTGGCGCAGGGCGGCAGGGTCGGGGAATCTGGTAAAGTGATAGAGGGCTGCGATGGTGATCATAGGCGCGAAATGGACCTCCGGGGGCGTGAAATCAAGCGGATTGGTTGACGCAGGCGCCCGCCCGCGTGAGGGTGACCAAAATTCGGAGGGCCTGAGATGCGCGAAACCGATGCGGCGCTGATCGTCATTGATGTTCAGAATGACTTCTGCCCCGGCGGCACATTGGCGGTCGAAGGCGGTCATGAGATCATCGCCGGGATCAATGCGCTGATGCCGGACTTTGGCTGCGTGGTGCTGACCCAGGACTGGCATCCGGCGGATCACAGCTCTTTCGCCGACAATCATCCCGGGGCTGCGCCGTTTACGGTGACGGAGATGCCCTACGGGCCGCAGGTGCTCTGGCCGCGCCATTGTGTGATCGGGTCAGAGGGGGCGGAGTTTCACCCGGATCTGGCGACCGACCCGGCGCAGCTGATCCTCAGAAAGGGGTTTCGCGCCGGGATCGACAGCTATTCGGCCTTTTTCGAGAATGACCGGGAAACCGCGACCGGACTAGAGGCCTGGCTCCGCGCGCGCGGGATCACGACTTTGGTGCTGGCAGGCCTCGCCACCGATTATTGCGTGGCCTATTCGGCGCTGGATGCAGTGCGGCTTGGGTTCCGGGTCGAATTGCGCGAGGATCTCAGCCGCGCGATTGATCTGGATGGCTCGCTGGAAGAGGCGCGGGCGCAAATGGCCGATGCGGGCGTCGTGATGGTCGATCCGCGCTGATATTTCCTGACAGGAATGCTGGTCAGGGTGCTGGACAGTGACGCGGGGGGTTGCTTTAACCGCTTCACTGCCTGGAGGAGGCTGAGACATGGTCGATATCGCAACGCGCGTGCACAATCACAACTGGAAGATCGACCCGATTGTCCGGTCTCTGCTGGACACCGATTTCTACAAGTTGTTGATGTGCCAGTCGATTTACCGGAACCGCCCGGATACGAATGTCACCTTCTCGCTGATCAACCGCACGAAGTCTGTGCGCCTTGCCGATCTGATCGACGAGGGCGAGCTGCGCGAGCAGCTGGATCATGTGCGTTCGCTGAGCCTCAGGCGCGGAGAAAGCACCTGGCTGCGCGGCAATACCTTTTACGGCAAGCGCCAGATGTTCCGCCCCGATTTCATGGAATGGTTCGAGGGGCTGAAACTGCCGCCCTATTACCTGGAAAAGCGCGACGGCCAGTATGAGCTGACCTTTGAGGGCAAATGGCCCGAGGTCATGCTCTGGGAGATCCCGGCGCTGGCAGTGATCATGGAGCTGCGCTCGCGGGCTGTGCTGAAGGATATGCACAAATTCGAGCTCCAGGTGCTTTATGCGCGCGCCATGACCCGGCTTTGGGAAAAGGTCGAACGGCTCCGGGCGATCCCGGGGCTGAAAATGGCCGATTTCGGCACACGCCGGCGGCACAGCTATCTCTGGCAGGACTGGTGCGTCCAGGCGCTGCAGGAGGGGCTGGGAGAGGCCTTTACCGGCACCTCGAATTGCCTGATCGCGATGAAGCGCGATATCGAGGCGATCGGCACCAACGCGCATGAGCTGCCGATGGTCTATGCGGCACTGGCTAAGGATGATGCCGAACTCGCCCAGGCGCCCTATCAGGTTCTGGCCGACTGGCATGACGAACATGACGGCAATCTCAGGATGATCCTGCCCGACACATTCGGGACCGAGGGCTTTCTGAAACGCGCGCCTGACTGGCTGGCGGGCTGGACCGGCATCCGGATTGACAGCGGCGATCCGGCAGCGGCGGCAGAGCGGGCGATCCGCTGGTGGAAAGAGCGCGGCGAAGACCCGCGCGAAAAGCTGGTGATCTTCTCGGACGGGCTGGATGTGGCGATGATCGAAAAGCTGCATATTCAATTCCAGGGCCGGGTGAAGGTCTCCTTCGGCTGGGGCACCAATCTGACCAATGACTTCCGCGGCTTTGTGCCGAATGACGCGCTGGCGCCGTTCAGCCTTGTCTGCAAGGCGATCTCGGCCAATGGCCGCCCGACGGTGAAACTGTCCGACAACCCGAACAAGGCAATGGGGCCGGCGGCGGAAATCGCGCGCTACAAGCGCGTCTTCGCGGTTGGCGACCAGCAGGCGCAAGAGGTGCTGGTCTGATCTGGCGCATCCCCGGGAGCAGGGGCGGAGCGGGAGTATTACTGTGACGGTCAGACATTTCTATCTGGCGATGGCTATTATCGGCACGCTGGTGCCCTGGCTGTTCTTCGGCTCGTTCTTTGCCCTGAACGGCCTCGATATCCCGCTCTTCCTGCAATCGCTTTTCGCGAACGGGGCCGCAGCGGGTTTTTCCATCGACGTGCTTTTGTCGATCCTCGTCTTCTGGGTCTGGTCCTGGCGGGATGCTGCGCGCAACAGGATCCGGCACTGGTGGCTGGTGCTGCCCGCGAGCATCTTCGTCGGTCTGTCACTGTCGCTGCCGCTTTACCTCTGGCTGCGCGAGCGGGCGTGACGCGGAGCGCGCGGCGATAGCGGGTAAACTGATCTCACGTCGCATATGGCCCGGTGGTCTGCCGCAGCTCCGGCCTCTGATTCGCCGGGCCGGAAACAGGGCAAGGTGCATTTCCCGCAGAGGCCCGTGATCGCACCAGGATATGCGCGCCCGTCACGCGGTCAGAGCGGCTTTTCGAACCAGACCCTGCGGAAGCCGTCTTCTTCGCCCCGTCGCGTCTCGACATAGCCAAGCTTCGGGTAAATCGCGATATTTTCGACCATTTTCTCATTTGTATAGAGAGAAATGGCCCGGAGCCCCAGGCGCCGCGCCTCTGCCTCGCAACAGCCGATCAGCGCCTTGCCGATGCCGCGCCCGGCGGCCGCGGGCAGCACCGCGACATTTTCCAGCAGCATCACATCCCCTTGCGGTGCAAAGACGATGAAGCCCAGGAGATCACTGCCATCTTCTGCGATCCAGACATGACCGGCAGCGATCTGACCGCAGTAATCCGCCAGCATTGGCGCCGGCCTGCGCCCGATCAGCGGGATATATCTGGAATAGGCCTGTTCGGCACAGGCAAGAATGGCGGCTTCGTCTGAGGCCTCGGCCGGACGGATCATCGTCGCTCTATCTGTATCAGTGTGGCTGTCAGTCATCGTCGCCCACCTTGCCCCGCATCGATTTGACCTCACCGCGCGCGGATTTTGACGCGAGCCTGCGCTGCTGGCTGCCCCAGGTGGCTTTGGTCGCAATGCGGCGCTTCGGGACGACCAGCGCCTGGCGGATCAGTTCAATTAGCCGCTCGCGGGCGATCTCGCGATTGCGGGCCTGGCTGCGGGTCTCATCAACCTGAATGACCAGCGCGCCTTCCAGCGTCCATTTCCGCCCGGCGAGGCGTTTCAGCCTGGTTTTGACCGGGCCTGTCAGATGCGGCGAGCGTTCGGCCTCGAATCGCAGCTCTACCGCGGTCGAGACCTTGTTGACATTCTGCCCGCCGGGACCGGAGGCGCGCATGAAGCTCTCCGAGAGCTCCCAGTCGGCGAGAGAGATGGTTTCGGTGACATATAACATGGGAAAATGGGGCGCAAAGCAGAGAAAGGGCCGCCTGATCGGCGACCCTTTCCGAGTTCCAAGGAGATGGGCCAGTTAGGAATTGAAGGCCCAATCAGTCGTTCGTCTTACTGAGGGGCTGCCCTCAGAAAACACCCCTCCTGACTGTCTTGACACCTCTCTCCAATATCACTCTAGACACTGGATCACCTCCTTTCGAAAAGTTTCCGATAGGGTGATGCTGGCACAGATTTGGTATCGATCAAGTAAATTTACGCAAATCTAGCGGTCACTTTGCCGATTATGATGCGGAAAGGCACCAGTGCGACCAGGGCAAGCGCAATTTTTACGCACCAGTCCCCAATCGCGAGAGAGACCCAGAACGGAGCAGCCGGTCCAAAGCCCAAGAGCGGCCCGGGTGCGGCGGCCCAGGAGACATCGACGCCTGGCTCGAGGAAGGTGAAGAGGGCGGAGAAGGCGATGGAGAAAAAGATCACGGTGTCGATGCTGGACGAGATCAGCGACGAGATCAGCGGCGCCTGCCACCAGGGACGGTTGCGGAGCGCGGTAAAGATAGAGACATCGGTCATCTGCGCGACCAGATAGGCCAGTGCCGAGCCGATGGCGACGCGCAGCGTGACCAGGGGGCCGGACACACCCATGATCTGTGTGCCGATCAGGGAACAGATAAGCCCGGTCAGGAACCCTGCCAGCACCACGATCCGTGCGGCGCGCGGTCCCTGAAAGCGGTTGACCAGATCTCCGACAAGGAAGGCGAAGGGGTAGGTAAAGGCACCCCAGGTCAGGAAATCCCCAAAGGGAAACTGCACGAGGATGTTCGAGGCCAGCACGATGGCGGCCATGGCAAGAATGCCAGGCAGAAGGCGGGTCATGGATTTGTTTTCCGTTTTGACAAGGTAGCGGAGACTTGGCCCCCACCTGCGCGGGGGACGGCGCTCATTACGCCTGTCCCGCCTGGCCGTCAATCGCGCGGATGCCTGCTGCGCGGGCATCGGGGGGCGCTGCCCCCCGCCCCCTTCGGAGTCCCCCGGGATATTTAGAGACAGATGAAAGAAGGGCTGCTTTTCATCTGTCCTTAAATATCCCCGCCGGAGGCCTTCCCGGGGCCGTATGCGGCTCCGGGAACATCTGTTGCTTCAGTTCGAGTCGAGCACGGCCTGGCACTGGCGTGGCAGGTCGGCCATGGTGAACTGGCGCGGGTGTTTTTTCTTCGGCGGATCTTCTTCGTCCGGGTCCTTCTTGCCAGGTTGCTGCTTTGGCGGGTTCAGATAGTCGGTGACCCACCAGTTCAGTGTCTCGTCACAGCCATTGCCGCCTTTGGAGAGGTCGGCCACCGTGGGCGTCTGGGTCTCGCAGGCGGTGGCGCCCGCCGGACATTTCAGCCGCACGTGGAAATGGGTGTCATGTCCCGCCACCGGGCGCAGCTTTTGCAGCCAGGCGGTGTCGGACTTCTTCGCGGTCTTGCAGATTTCCAGTTTGATCGCGGCGGCAACAAAGATCCGGTCCACGCGCGGGTCTGACGCCGCGACCTTCAGCAGGTTCTGCGCTGTCGGCCCCCAGGCGCGGGTGACCGATTTCTGATCGGCCGAACGCATCGGGATCGACGAGAGGCTCTCGCGCTCTGCCACCGATAGGTCGAGGCGTTTTGGCGCGAGCCACCAGATATCCGCATCCAGCCCGATCTGATGGCTGGCATGCCCTGTGATCATCGGGCCGCCCCTCGGCTGGCTGATATCGCCGATATAGAGACCTTTGCCCCAGCCGATCTGGCTTGCGGCATAGGACAGGTCCATCAGGAATTCGACCATCACCGGCTGGCCCCAGTTGCGGTTTCTGGACAGGCGCATCGACTGCCAGTGCGGGCCGTTTTCCGGCATTTTCAACAGCCCCGCCGCGCAGCCTTTCGCATAGGATCCGATCGGCATCGGATCTTGTTGCGAGGGCGTCTTCCAGGCGCCGAGCAGATCCTTGGCCAGCTGCTGCGAGGCTGCCGGAAGCGGCGCGATCAGACCTGCACAAAGCGCCGCGAGCAGAGGGAGGGCACGCAGTTTCATCATGGCTGTTCACCTTTGGCATTGACGAAGGCCAGCAGCACCAGCCCGAGCAGGAAAAGCGCGATCAGCGGCAGGCCGATCCCGATACGTTGCGAGCCCGAGATCATGCTGACCAGCGCGATGGCCGAGGGGGCGATGAAGCTCGCGACCTTGCCGGAAAGCGCGAAGAGGCCGAAGGCTTCGGTGGCGCGGTCGGGGGTGGTGTGGCGCAGCATCATGGTGCGCGATGCCGCCTGGACCACGCCGCCCGCGCCGCCGATCAGCGCGCCGCAGATCATGAAGATCCGGTCGGATTCATTGGATGCGGAATCCAGCGCGATGCCCCAGATCTGGTCGCGGGTCAGGCCCAGCAGCACAAGGCAAACCAGCGTCAGCACCAGAACCGCCACTGCGATCACCGGCTTGGGCCCGAAAGCGCGGTCGGCGCGGCCGCCTGCCCAGGAACAGGCCACAGCAGCCACCGCGCCGACGATGCCGAAAATGCCGATCTGCCCGACGCTCCAGCCCAGAACGCCCGAGGCATAGACCCCGCCAAAGGCATAAAGCGCGTTCAGCGCGTCGCGGTACAAAAGTGAGGAGCCGAGATAGGCGCTCAGGCTGCGGCGGAACCGCAGCGAGGCAATCAGATCCTTCAGCTCAGTCAGCGCGCGGCCCAGTTGCAGTGGCCGGCTGACGGTTTTCGGTTCTTTGACCCAAAGGAAGAAGGGAACCATGAAGACCATGAACCAGATGGCGGTGAAGGGGCCGACGATGCGGGTGCCGATCATCGTTTCGCTGTCTTCGCCGAGGATCGGCCGGATGCCAAGATAGGTGCGCGGCCCGGCCTCGGCCGTTTCGATTGCGCTGAGTTCCGGCCCGGCGAGGCTGTCATCCTCGACCAGTGGCTGGCCGGCTTCGCCGATTGCGCCGGCATATTCGCCGCCTTCGTCCTGGGGTGCGGCGATGAACAGGCCCAGCATCAGGACCAGTGCGATCAGCCCGCCCAGATAGCCAAAGGCAAAGCCATAGCCCGAGATCGCGCCGAGATCCTCGTGATCAGACAAAGACGGCATCAGCGCATTGGTGAAGATGGTGGCGAATTCCATCCCGATAAAGCCCATGCCGAAGAACACGACCGCCCACCACAGGATGCCGATCTCTCCGCCAGGTGCGACCCACCACAGCGCCCAGGCGCCGATCACGTAGAAGGACGAGAAGATCCAGACCCAGATCAGCCGCCGCCCGGTGGAATCGGCAATGGCGCCAAGGATCGGCGCCAGAAGCGCGATGATGATCGAGGTTGCGGCGATGCCCCAGCCCCAGAAGCTCTGGGCGGCGGCTTTGGCGGCCTCTTCGTCGAGACCGGTGCCCATGTAATAGCCGCGTGCGACCTCGGCGAAATAGGGGCCGAAGATGAAGGTCAGCAGGAGCGTGCTATAGGGCTGGCTGGCCCAGTCAAAGAAATACCAGCCCCAGATCCGTTTCTTTGCACTGACCATTTGCACGCCCTCTGTTTCGGTCATCAGTGAATCGCGAAACGGCCCCGGGCGCAAGCGCTCAGGCCTGCATCGGCGGCCAGGGGCGGGTGACATCGGCGTGTGACCAGGCCGTGATTCAGGCGGGAAACGGCGGGCATCAGGTCGGCAAGCCAGGCGCTTCGGCCATGGTTCAGCTCAGGCCAGGGGGCGATATCCCGGGGCAGGCAGAGATGGGTGTCAAAGGGCGCAAGTTCCGGCTGCCGCCGTGCTCTGGCGATCACGAGGGCCATGCCCATCCAGGGGTACATCGTGTTCTCTGTATGGCGCCCGGCTCTGAACTGCGCGTGATCGTGCGCGCCGCGGGGGGGATCCGAACCTGAGAACAAGGATGTTTCCACGCGCGCAGCAACGCTCCGGCTGCATCCGTTAACCGGGGCTTCACCGCTGCCCTGTCACCATTGGGGAGAGACAGACCTGCAGGACGGCAGACCTGGGGCACGGCAGATCATGCGCCAGACAGAGCGGGCGCATGACAGACTGGCGTCAGCCTGCTTTGGCTTGCCCTGAGACCCGGCTCGCGCTACCTGTTCCAAAGCTGGCATGATGAGGAAAAGATGAAGTCCGTTTTCGATATCCTGATGCTTCTCCTCGGTGTGGCGCAATTTGTGGTGCTCGCCCATGTCATTCTCAGCTGGCTGATCAATTTCCAGGTGCTGAATATCCGCCAGCCGCTGGTGGCCCAGATCTGGTACAGCCTGAACCGCCTGCTCGAGCCGGTTTACAACCGCGTCCGCAGCATTCTGCCATCGATGCAGGGCATTGATTTCGCGCCGCTGGTGGTCCTGCTCGTGATCATCGGGCTTCGGATGATCCTTCTCAACAACCAATACGCCTTCATGTGATGCGCGACAGCGTCCCTCTCTCTCCCGCCGCGCTGCTGGCGGAGATATTCGGCTTTCAGGGCTTCCGCCCCGGCCAGGCCGAGATTGTAGAGGCGGTGACGGCCGGGCTGAACACGCTGGCGATCATGCCGACGGGTGGCGGGAAATCGCTGTGTTTCCAGCTGCCTGCTCTGTGCCGCGACGGTGTGACGGTGGTGATATCGCCGCTGATCGCCCTGATGCGCGACCAGGTCCGGGGCCTGCGCGAGGCGGGGGTCGAGGCGGGCGCGCTGACCTCCGGCAATACCGATGAGGAAACCGAAGAGGTCTTTCAGGCGCTGGATGAGGGGCGGCTGAAGCTTCTTTACATGGCGCCGGAACGCCTGGCGGCGGGGGCGACTTCGGCGCTGCTCCGCCGGATCAATGTGACGCTGATCGCGGTCGATGAGGCGCATTGCGTCAGCCAGTGGGCCATGATTTCCGCCCTGATTATCTGCGCATCGGGGAACTCAGGCGCGCGCTGAACGTGCCGCTTGCCGCCTTCACCGCCACCGCGGATGAGGAAACCCGCGCCGAAATCGTGCAGCGCCTGTTTGATGGCGCGCAGCCCGAGACGTTTCTGCGCGGCTTTGACCGCCCGAATATCCACCTCTCCTTCGCGGCCAAAGACACGCCGCGCGAACAGATCCTGCGCTATGCGGCCGCGCGGCGTGGTCAGTCCGGCATTGTTTATTGCGGCACCCGCGCCAAGACCGAGACGCTGGCCCAGGCTTTGCGCGAGGCGGGCCATTCTGCCTTGCATTACCATGGCGGCATGGAGGCGGGCGAGCGCCGCCATGTCGAGACCCGGTTCCAGCGCGATGACGGGCTGATCGTGGTGGCGACGGTGGCCTTCGGGATGGGGATCGACAAGCCCGATATCCGCTGGGTCGCCCATGCCGATCTGCCGAAATCCATCGAATCCTATTACCAGGAGATCGGCCGTGCCGGTCGTGATGGCGCACCCGCCGAGGCGCTGACGCTTTATGGTGCCGACGATATCCGCTACCGCCGCACTCAGATCGACGAGGGCGCAGCGCCGCCCGAGCGTAAGGCCGCCGATCATGGCCGCCTCAACGCGCTTCTGGGTCTGGCCGAGGCGCTGGCCTGCCGCCGTCAGGTGCTGCTGGCCTATTTCGGCGAGGCAAGCGGGCCTTGCGGCAATTGTGATCTCTGCGCCACGCCGCCGGCGGTGTTTGATGGCACAGAACCTGTCCGCAAGGCGCTTTCCGCCGTGCTCAGGACCGGCGAAAGCTATGGTGCGGGCCATCTGATCGACATTCTCACCGGCACATCGACCGAAAAGGTGCGCGCGCGCGGGCATCAGGATCTGCCGACCTTCGGGTCGGGCGCGAGCTTTCGAAAGCCGCCTGGGGATCGGTTTTTCTGCAGATGATGGGGCGCGATCTTCTGCGGCCGGATTTTGAACGCCACGGCGCGCTGAGAATGACCGATGCCGCCCGCCCGGTCTTGCGCGGCGAGGTGGACATCCAGCTTCGCCGCCCCGATATCCGCGCGCCGAAATCGGTGGTCAAGGCGCTGGTGGCTGAGGAAGACGCGCCGATCCTTTCGGCGCTGAAGGCCAAACGCCGGGCGCTGGCCGAGGCGGCGGGGGTCCCGGCCTATGTGATTTTCGCCGACCGCACCCTGATCGAGATGGCCGAGAAACGGCCCGAAACCCTGGATCAGATGGCGCAGATTTCCGGGGTTGGTGCGAAAAAGCTGGAAAGCTACGGGCTGGCATTCCTCCAGGTGATCGCGTCGGGGATGCAGGCGCCGCATCCGGCGCGGATGGCGCTGGCGGGGCAGGCGGCGGGCGCGGTCTATGACCTTCTGGCCGAGGCGCAGCTGCGGCTCGCGCGGGGCGAGGACGGGATCGGCAAACATCTTTCCTGCAATGCGACCACCTTGCGCCAGATTGCCGAACGCCGCCCGTCAAGCCTGACCGAGCTGGAGCGGGTTCAGGGCATGGGACAGCAAAAGGCCGAGCGATTCGGCCCGGCCTTCCTTGATATCCTGCATCGGGCTGCCGGTGCGCGCTGAGGCTTCCCGCCCGGTGGCGCGGCTCAGCCGGTCACCCGCCTGTCGCCGCCAAGCTGGCTGATCGCCATCTGCGCCATACCCTGGTTCATCACCGTCGCATCTGCGAGCATAAAGACCGCGCCGGCGCCGTTCTGCACCTGGATCAGCAGCCGCCGTTTTGCGGTCGAGAGGCTGAAAAAGCTGACCGGACCACCCTCTGCCGTCAGCCGCTCATCTTGCAGCTGCGTCAGCATCACGCGGCAGAAATCGGCAAGCAGTGCCAGGGTTTCCGCATCGCCTGCAAGCAGGGTATGGGCCGCGCCATCTTCATGCTGCAGGCCCGCCTGCAAGATCCCGGGCTGGACTGGCTTGGCTTTTTTCGCAATGGGTGCAACCGGTTCGGGGTCTGGCCTAACCGCAACATCGGCCTCGACCCCGACTTTAGCCCCGGTGGCCGTGACGGGCAGGTGTTCCACCGCTGCGACGGGCTCGGAAACGCTTTCGGCAACCGTGTCGGAAACCGCGCTTTCAGGGGTCGGGACCTCCGTATCTGACCCGGCGTCGGAAAGGATCGTTTCAGCCACTTTCGCAACTTCCGCGACGAGAGGCGGGTCTTCTTCGGCTTCCGCCGTGAACCTGGCTTCAAAATCGGGGGCGGCCCGGGGTTCCACCGGCCTCTCGCGTGGCTCCCGGTCATAGATAGTGCGGCCAGGCTGGCCGGCGAAGCCACGCAGCAGCGCCGCAAGGGGCGCGCCGCCGGTTTCCTGCCATTCCGCTTCTGACCCGGCAGATGCCGCGATTTTGCGGCGGTCGCCAAAGAGGAAGAAGCGATGCCCGAAAAGGGCTGCGGTCTCACGCTCCATCCGCTCCATCAGCCGGCCACGATCCTTATCCGATCGCAGCTTGTCGCCGCGCGACACGATCAGGATGGAGCGATCGGGCCTGGGCCCGCCCAGGGCTTCGACAATCGCCTTTTCCGTCAGCCGCCAGGCCTGCGAGCCGATGGTGACCCAGATCATCACATCGGCCGATTGCACGAGGTCGATCTGATCGCCGGTCAGCTCTTCGGCCCTGGTCATCGGCAATTCGATCAGCTCAAATCCCGACAGATGCGGCTGATCGAGCCAGAGACGGACAAATTCGGCCTCATGAAACAGCTCTTTCGTGCCGGGGAGGGCGGCGCGGATCTCGCGACCATCCCGCCCGGAGGCCTCTATCCCGGGGATCTCGCGCCAGCCGGCGACCAGCACCGGGCGCGCGCTCTGCCCGATATTGTCCGGCAGCAGCTGGTCGCGCATCAGCGCATTCATCACGGTGGATTTTCCGGCACTGACTTCGCCGCAGATCACCACGCGCAAGGGTGAACCAGTGTCAGCACCTGCGCGTTTTTCCTGCAAAAGGGCGGTCAGATCTGTCATTTTCATGCGGCAGCCCCAGGTTCGGGAAGCTTCAGCCCGGTTTCCAGCGCGGCAAGCGCGGTCAGACGGTGCTCCAGCGCCTCCATTTTGGTTTGCAGGCGCCGCAAGACGGCCTTCCGGGCTTCGGGGTTAAGCGCAATGCGTTCCATATCTGTCTTGTCCTGTTGCAGCCGGTTCGCGTTTTCCGACAGGATTGCATCGAACATCCTGAGCATCACACGGATCCGCGACATGCCCACACTGGCGCGCTCCAGCTGCGCCTCATTATAGGCCGCGAGAATTTTCTCGACCGAAGGCCGCAGCTCTTCGGTGGTCAGCATGCGCAAAGCGCCCAGCGATTTGTCGACATTCAGCGAGGGCTTGCGCCAGAAGGCCCAGCTGCGGTCAACGATCATGCCGACGCGCAGGTTGCGTTTCGCGAAGGTCAGGGTCGAGGTGAAACTGTAGCAGGGCAGTCCCTCCAGCGTTATCTCGGCGGTCGGATCCCCGGATGTCCTGTCCTGGAATTTCGAACCAATCGCATGGCGGCAGGCCTGGATACAGCTTTGCAGCGCGGCGTCCGTTCCGCTGCGCGAGCCTATATAGCATTGGCGCGTTTCGGCCTCGAGCGCCGACTGAAGCGGCAGCAGGTCGAAATCGAGCGTTGTACTGGCATCGCCTGACTGAGCATCGCCGAAAAGCCGGTCCTCGAACGCGTTTTTCTGGCGGTCGACAAAATCGCCGATCGCATCCATGAGCCGCGCCTCAAGCCCGGTCCAGGATTTCGACACCACCTGTTCGATCTGCGTATCCGCCGCGTCGACGAGGCCCTCAAGCCGGTTGCGCAGATCGCGGATGCCTGAGATTTCAGACCCCACATCACGGGCCGCAGTTCTGGCGATATCGCTGCGCAGGCTTTCCATCTGCACCCGCAAAGCGTCGCGTTCGCGGTTGTCGATGAACCGGGCCGCATTCAGCTCGGCCCTGATATCACCGCGCAACTGGTTGAGCTGCTGGCTGCCCACACCGCTGTCAAGCGTGGCCGAGAGCGTGTCTTTCAGCCGGTTCAGCCCCGAGGCGAGCATCAGCCGGTCTTTGCGGTCGCGCGGCAGGCGGCCGCAGGTTTCGCGGATATACTGCGCAAGCTCGTCACTGTCGGCGGCCTCGCGGAGTTGATCGGCCCCTTCGTCTTCGCGCAGCGCCAGATCGGCAAGCCAGGCAGATCCCGCAACGATACGAAAGTCGATTTCCGGGATCGCGGCGCGCAGCCGGCATTCGACATCGGCGATGACGCGCGGCACCTGGGCGCTGTAATCGTCAAGCTCGTCGATGCGATTTATGAAGATCACCACATCCTTGTCGTCCTGGCGCGCCAGGATCCGGATCAGCGCGACGTCGACATCGGTCAGCGGCTGATGCGCCGAAAGCACCATGATAAAGACATCGGATTTGTCGAGGCTGCGGCAGGTCAGCTCGTCACGCAGAAGGAACGGGTCATTTACCCCGGGGGTGTCGGTGATGATGGCCGGCACCTGGAATTCCGGCAAGCTCATGTAAACACTGGCGCTTTTTGTGAGTGCGGCATAACGGCCAAGCGCTTCGCGGTCGAGCCCGTCATCGCTTCCCGGGCCGGCGCAGACATAGCGCTTCAGCAGACCGGCCGAAAGGTAGTCATGGTCATGTCTGCTGCCAAGCAGCGCATGGTAATGGCGCACGAGCCGGCGCTGCGCGCGTTCGCGCATCTCTTCGCTCTGGCGGCGCAGCACGTCGCTGTCAAAGCCCGGCAACAGGTCTTCGGTCAGCTGGCGGATGGCAGAGCCGCTGTCGGTGATCTCCTGCCAGTCGGCTTCGTCGAAGAATTCGAAACGCGCGCCCGAGGCAGGATCCGAGGCGATATTGACGCGGATATTGGTGACCACCGATGTCCAGGGATTGATATCCGAGGGCAGGAAATCATGCTGCTGCAAAAAGGCATTGAGGAAGGTGGATTTCCCGGCCTTGACCTGACCGATCACTGCGATGCGGGCGGTCCAGTCCTCCAGCCGGTTGCGCAAGGGGGCAAAATTCGACCTGGTTTTCGGATCGACCAGGTGGTCGGCCCTGTCGAGCCCGTCGCGCAAAAAGGCGAGCTCCTGCCGCAGTTGCGGAGCGATTTTCACGACGGCCTCCTTCCGGCCGGGATTCCGGCCACGCTGACTGGAAAAACGGCCAGCACCGGGCAAACATCTCGCCACAGCTGACAGTCCGCTGCCCGGCCGCGCGCCGGGACAAAGGGGGGATACTGGCCCTGTCGGGCCGTTCTGGCCGCACTACTCGTTACCCCTGTCCGATTGCTTTACGTCACAGCCGGACAGATATCCTTAATGGTGGCTGGGTTATGGCGGTCTGAGGGCCAAGTCTTGGCTTTGAACGTCCTGGAACGCACTCTGTCCGGTCCCCTTCGGGGCTTGCAGGCATTTACCGCCCCGGCACAGCCCGGTCTTCTGGCGTCCCGGAAGGCGCCCGAAGACCGAAGATGCCCAAATGCCAGGGCCGTATCAGACCTTCAGCTTGCCTTCGACGTTTTTCACGGAGATGCGGGCGAGACCTAGGTTCGCATTGCTGCGATCCAGCGCAACATAAACGAAGACATTCGGGTTCGAGGCCAGCGGGCGGATCAGGTGCAGCTGGGTGCCGAGCGTGATCAGGATGTCTTCGATATGATCATCAAGACCCAGAGCGGCCATCGCAGCGTTCTTTGCGCGCACCACTTCGGTGTTTGCAGCGCCGGCGGCTTCGAGGTCGAATTTGATGCCGCTCGACTCGCTTGCGAGCATCAGGCCGGTTTCGCTGTCAACAAGGCAGGCGCCGATAAAGCCGGCGATTTTTTTCAGTTCAGTGATGTTGGTCGACATTTCGGGTGAGATCCTTTGTTTGCAAGATGTATCATTTCTGAATTCAACATTTGTTTTAATGTTGGCCTGATTGGATCCATTTTGGGAAAATGCGGTAATGATTTTGGCGCAATAATGTCGATTTTTGTCTTTGGGATTTTTGTAATTAATAAATATGTATACAAATCATATAATTATACATTTTGTACCTTCTCAGGTTGATGCGGTTTAAGGTCTTTTTCCTCTGGTTGTTTTTTGTGTCATTTAATAATTTTTGCTGACTCTTTGGTTGTAAATATCGGATAATTTACCGACTTAATTCAATTGATGGTTGTGATTTTTCGGGCTGGATCTGCAACAACGATGGCCGGCCCTTCTTTCGAAGTGAAGTGATGATCATCGCATGATTGTATCGCTTCGATATGTGAATCAACCGTGCCGTGATTTAATCAATTAAAAGTTGATATGAACTCCGGCTCTGTAAGCAGAAGGACGTATTGAGCCAGACGGCAGCGGATCCGGGAGCGGCCAGGGTCCGGAAAAGCGCGGCCCATTAAAGAGGGTAGCCCGGCTGCGACACCCGGGGGCGCGGGTCGGTCACGCCCTGGCGCGGTACTCTGCCGGAATCAGACCCCGCAGCGCATTGCCGACCCAAAGCCGGACGATGCCCAGGTCTTCGGGCCGCAGGATCTCTTCGGGGCAGGCCAGCTCACTGCGCAGGACACCCGGCAGCAGGCCAGAGCTCAGCGGCGGTGTGCGCAGCCCGGCGCCACGGTCGAAAAATACGGTGGTGATCGTGCCCTCGCTGATCTCGCCGCGCTCGTTCAGAAACAGCGCCTCGTCAATCCCGGCGGGCAAGGCCGCCCGGGCCGCATCATGAATAGCGCGGTGCGAAGATTTTACCGAAAGCCAGGGATCATCCGAAGCCAGCCGTTGTCCGGCGAGGCTGACGCTCCAATGCGGTTTCGCGGCGGGGAGGGGATGGGTTTCCCAAAGCAGCCGCCCCGTTGCATCCAGGGTCAGCCGCAGCCGGGCAGAAGACGCGGGCCCCGCAGGCGCCGCAGGTTCCGGCCGCGCCCAGCCAAGTGCCAGCGCGCTGCGCTGCAGCCGCGCCAGATGCAGCGGCCAGCGCGGCGCGGTGGCCCGGTCCAGAGCACCGTCTCGATCAGCGTCAGTCCCGGCTCACCGCCGCATTGACGAAGCGCGCTTTCCATAGCGCCTCCTCCCATTCGCCGGCCTCGGTCGAGCCATAGACCACGCCGCCTCCGACATTCATCCTGATTTCACCGCCATCCACCGTCAGCGTGCGGATAGCGACCGAGAAATCGGCGCTGCCATCGGGGGCCATCCAGCCGATCGCGCCACAATAGGCATCGCGCGCGAAAGGCTCGACCTCGCGGATGACCTCCATCGCGCGGATCTTCGGCGCGCCGGTGACCGACCCGCAGGGGAACAAGGCGCGGATCAGGTCAGGCAGGCTGGCAGGCTGCGCAAGCTGGCCCTGCACCTCGGACACCATCTGATGCACGGTCGCGTAATGTTCGACGGCGTAAAGTTCGGGCACTTTCACGCTGCCGATCTGCGAGATCCGGCTGATATCATTCCTCAGCAGGTCGACGATCATCAGATTCTCGGCCCGGTCCTTGGGCTTGAGCGCAGCTCTTGCGCCAGGCCCGCGTCGCGGGCGGGGTCGGCGTCGCGGGGGCGGGTGCCTTTCATCGGGCGGGTGGTGATCCGGCCATCGGCCTCAAGGCGGAAGAACAGTTCGGGGCTGCGCGAGACCAGAGCCGGCTCGCCCGCCAGATCGACAAAGGCGCCATGCCCGACCGGGCCAGAGCGCCGCAGCCGGCCGTAAAGCCCCTCGGGCGTGCCCGAAAGCAGGCGCGAGACCAACGGAAAGGTCAGATTGGCCTGGTAGATATCGCCGGCCGCGATCAGCTCCAGCACCCGGGCAATCGCACGGTTGTAGTCTTCGCGCGAGATCACCGGCTCGGGCGCGGAAATACGGGTCGCCCCGGCTTCCTCCGCCATCCTCGCCAGAATCGGTGCGGGGTCACAGGGGCCGGTATAGGTCGCGAGATGCACCAGCGGCAGGCGGCGATCCCCGGGCATCAGCGGAAGAAGCCGGTCCTCGAACGCATATCCCGCCTCATACGAGATATAACCCGCAATCCATGCCCCGGCCCGGCGCGCCTCTTCGGCGTCGCGCAATACCGTCTCGACTTCCTCAGGGGTGCGTGCGGTTTTCACCGACAACGCGTCATCAAACAGCGCCGGGCGCTCCCCGGGGCCGTGTTCGAAAAAAATCTGGCGTCTGCTGCTTTGCATAATGGGCACAGGAATAGGGGCTGGCGGAGGACTGCGCCAGCCGGAATAACGGGTGGGAGCCGTTGCGACCACTGGCGGAGATCGGTGGCGCGACAGGGAGCGCGATGGGGGACGCGGCCCGGCGTGCTCTGGCGCGGGTGTCGGTTTGCCCTTGCGCCCATGCCGCGCCCCTCTATAACCCCGGAAAATTTAGCGACAGCCAGCCCAAAAACCTGAGGTTCCCGACATGCCGAAGCGGACAGATATCCACTCGATCATGATTATCGGTGCTGGTCCTATCGTGATCGGCCAGGCCTGCGAATTCGACTATTCCGGTGCCCAGGCCTGCAAAGCGCTGCGCGAAGAGGGCTATCGGGTCATCCTCGTGAACTCGAACCCGGCAACGATCATGACCGATCCGGGGCTGGCGGATGCCACCTATATCGAGCCGATCACCCCGAAGTCGTGGCGAAGATCATCGAGAAAGAGCGCCCCGATGCGATTCTGCCGACGATGGGCGGCCAGACCGGTCTGAACACCGCTCTGGCGCTGGCGGATCTGGGCGTGCTCGATAAATTCAATGTCGAGCTGATCGGGGCCAAGCGCGAAGCCATTGAAATGGCAGAGGACCGCAAGCTGTTCCGCGAGGCGATGGACCGGCTGGGGATCGAGAACCCGAAGGCGACCATCGTCGCGGCGCCGAAGCTGCCGAACGGCAAATACGACATCGCGGCAGGTGTCGCGAAAGCCATGGGCGATCTGGAACATATCGGTCTGCCCGCGATCATTCGCCCCGCTTTCACGCTCGGGGGAACCGGCGGCGGCGTGGCTTACAACCGTGACGACTATGAAGCGATTGTTAAGTCCGGCCTTGAAGCTTCGCCGATGGCGCAGGTTCTGGTCGATGAATCGCTGCTTGGCTGGAAGGAATACGAGATGGAGGTGGTCCGCGACAAAGCGGATAACGCCATCATCGTTTGCGCCATCGAGAATATCGATCCGATGGGCGTCCATACCGGCGATTCGATCACTGTCGCCCCGGCGCTGACGCTGACCGATAAGGAATACCAGATCATGCGCAACGGCTCGATTGCCGTCCTGCGCGAGATCGGGGTCGAGACCGGCGGCTCCAACGTGCAATGGGCGATCAACCCGGCTGACGGCCGGATGGTTGTGATCGAGATGAACCCGCGCGTGTCGCGGTCCTCGGCGCTGGCCTCGAAAGCGACCGGCTTCCCGATCGCGAAAATCGCCGCGAAACTGGCGGTGGGCTACACGCTCGATGAGCTGGACAACGACATCACCAAGGTGACCCCGGCCTCGTTCGAGCCGACCATCGACTATGTTGTGACCAAGATCCCGCGCTTCGCGTTTGAGAAATTCCCCGGCGCTGAGCCGCTTTTGACCACTGCGATGAAATCGGTGGGCGAGGTGATGGCGATTGGCCGCACTATCCACGAATCGCTGCAAAAAGCGCTGGCCTCGCTGGAAACCGGCTTGTCCGGCTTTGATGAGATCGAGATTGCCGGCGCGCCTGACCGCGCCGCGATTTCCAAAGCTCTGAGCGTGGCGACCCCCGACCGGCTGCGTGTGATCGCGCAGGCGATGCGTGAGGGTCTGACCAATGACGAAATCCAGGCGATCACCTCTTTCGATCCCTGGTTCCTCGCGCGGATCCGCGAAATCATCGATCAGGAACATGAAATCCGCAGCCATGGCCTGCCATCTACGGCGGAAGGCCTGCGCGCGCTGAAGATCATGGGCTTTACAGATGCGCGTCTGGCGCGGCTGACCGGCCAGGCCGAATCTTCGGTGCGCCGCGCACGTCGTGGCCTTGGCGTGACTGCCGTCTTCAAGCGGATCGACACCTGTGCTGCCGAATTCGAGGCGCAGACGCCTTACATGTATTCCACCTATGAGATGCCCGCGATGGGCGATGTCGAA
Organism: Gemmobacter sp. 24YEA27; assembly: GCF_030052995.1. Taxonomy (NCBI): domain Bacteria; kingdom Pseudomonadati; phylum Pseudomonadota; class Alphaproteobacteria; order Rhodobacterales; family Paracoccaceae; genus Gemmobacter; species Gemmobacter sp. 24YEA27. The sequence goes on from NZ_JASJPW010000001.1 coordinate 1,357,399, forward strand.
TGCGAATCGCGGCCTTCGGCGGCGAAAAAGGTGGTTATCCTCGGCGGTGGTCCGAACCGGATCGGCCAGGGGATCGAGTTCGATTACTGCTGCTGCCATGCCTGTTTCGCGCTGACCGAGGCCGGCTATGAGACCATCATGGTCAACTGCAATCCGGAAACGGTTTCGACGGATTACGACACCTCGGACCGGCTCTATTTCGAGCCGCTGACGCTGGAACATGTGCTGGAGATTTTGCGGGTCGAGCAGGAAAACGGCACGCTGCATGGCGTGATCGTACAGTTCGGTGGCCAGACCCCGCTGAAACTGGCCCAGGCGCTGAAGGATGAGGGCATTCCGATCCTTGGCACCACGCCGGACGCGATTGACCTCGCCGAAGACCGCGAACGCTTCCAGGCGCTCCTGAACGAACTCGGGCTGAAACAGCCGGTCAACGGCATCGCCCACAGCCGCGACGAGGCTTTCGAGATCGCGGCCCGTGTCGGCTATCCGCTGGTGATCCGCCCGTCCTATGTGCTCGGTGGCCGCGCGATGGAGATCGTGCGCGATGACGCGCAGCTTGAGCGTTACATCGCGACCGCCGTGCAGGTCTCGGGCACCTCGCCCGTGCTGCTCGACAGCTATCTCTCGGGCGCGGTCGAGGTGGATGTCGATGCGCTCTCGGATGGCGAATCGGTCCATGTCGCGGGGATCATGGAACATATCGAAGAGGCGGGCGTCCATTCGGGCGATTCTGCCTGCTGCCTGCCGCCACACCAGCTGTCAGCTGAGACCGTGGCCGAGCTGAAGAAACAGACCGTGCAGATGGCGCTGGCATTGCAGGTTGTCGGCCTGATGAACGTGCAGTTCGCGATCAAGGATGATGTGATCTACGTGCTTGAGGTCAACCCGCGCGCCTCGCGTACGGTGCCTTTCGTGGCCAAGGCCACCGATTCGGCGATTGCCTCGATCGCGGCGCGGCTGATGGCGGGCGAGAAGCTCTCGGCCTTCCCGCAGCGCGCGCCCTATGATGCAGGCGTCGGCCCGGACAGCCCGCTGCCGCTGGCAGATGCGATGACGCTCGCCGACCCGATCACGCCCTGGTATTCGGTGAAAGAGGCAGTGCTGCCCTTCGCCCGCTTCCCCGGTGTTGACCCGCTCCTCGGGCCGGAAATGCGCTCGACCGGCGAGGTGATGGGCTGGGACCGCAGCTTCGCGCTGGCATTCCTCAAGGCGCAGATGGGCGCGGGCATGGTGCTGCCCGAGACAGGGCGCGTGTTCCTCTCGGTCAAGGATGCCGACAAGTCTGAGGCGCTGGCCTCGGCGGCGCGCGATCTGATCTCGATGGGCTTTTCTATCGTCGCCACGCGCGGCACGGCCTCCTGGCTGAAAGCCGAAGGGATCGAGGCGGAATCGGTCAATAAAGTCTATGAGGGCCGCCCGAATATCGTCGACCGGCTGAAAAACGAAGACATCGCGCTGGTGATGAACACGACCGAGGGCACGCAGTCCGTCGCCGACAGCCGTGACATTCGCCGGGTGGCCCTGATGGACCGCATCCCGTATTTCACCACGGCCGCGGCCTCGGTTGCCGCTGTCGCCGCGATGAAAGCGCGTGGCGAAGGCTATGGGGTCAGGACGCTGCAGGGCTGATCTGCCCCGAGAGCACTCATCCGGTAAAAGCCGCCCTTCGGGGCGGCTTTTGCGTCAGTTTTCTCAACAATCTCGTGAACTGGCGGTTTTCCCCCATATTTTCATGACGATTCCGGCGGGGCTTCGCCATGCTTTCGGGGCGCATGGACCCATTCCGCATTCGGCCAGTTATCCCCGCGTCCACTGAACGTGAGGCTAACGAACCAAAGGAGTGACCATGAAACGGATCCCCCCTTCGCCGCCCCGCCTGTTATCGCGCTGGCCGCTTCGCTGATGCTTGGCACCGCTGCCCTGGCGCAGGAGACCACATCTGATCCGGCGCAGACGATGCCGGAAGCCGGCACTGTCGATGAGACCGGCGCCCCTGCAGATCCGCTGATCGAGGGGCAACCCGAGGCCACGCCGGCAGCGCCTGACCCGGCAACCGCAGATGTGCCGCCTTTGCCCGATGCGACCGAGACCCCGGTGGCCCCCGCCGAAATGCCTGCCACTGAAACCTTCACCGTGCCCGAAGGGTATAGTGTGGTCAGCGACTGGACGGCTGTGACCGCCGATCAGCTTATGGGCGCCACGCTCTATGCGGCAGATGGCTCGAATATGGGGTCGGTCGCCGACCTTGTGCTCAGCACCGAAGGGCCGGTTCAGGGCGTCGTCGCCGATGTCGGCGGCTTCCTTGGTATCGGCACGCATCGCGTCAATCTGGGCCATGATCAGGTCACCCTTTACCGCAATGAGAGCGGCACGGTGATCGCGGCGACTACGCTTGGCGCCGAGGCGCTGAAAGCGCTGCCCGCCTGGGAGCCTGCGCAGTAAGCGCAAGTCTCATCCCGATCACCCGTCGGGCGGGCTCAGGGCCTGGCGGGTGTATGACCAGGATCATTTCCATGCCCACGATCCTGGTCGGGACGGCCCGCAGTCAGCTGCGGGTCGTTCTGTCTTGACTTTCGGGCGTGGTAAGCCCATTTCTGCCCGGTCCGACAGCCCGTGCCGCGTGAGCACTGAAAGGCCCGGACGACAGGTTCCCACCATCACGCAGGGGCGCCGATGGCGCGCACGGCATCCGGAATTCTCCGGGGGCGAGGGCCGCTGTCTTCCTTGACGTATGGAACGAACATGACGACTTTCGCAGATCTCGGCCTTTCGCCGAAAATTCTCGCCGCGCTGGAAAAGACCCAGCTGAAGGCGCCGACCCCCATTCAGGCCCAGGCCATCCCGCATATCATGGCGGGGAAGGATCTGATGGGCCTCGCTCAGACCGGAACCGGCAAAACCGCCGCATTCGGCCTGCCGCTTTTGCACCGCATCCTTGACCTTGGCCACCCGCCGGGGCCGAAGAATATCCGCGCCCTGATCCTTGTGCCGACGCGCGAGCTGGCGACGCAGATCAAGGACAATATCACCATGTTCACCCAGGGAACTGCGGTGAAGGTGGTGATTGTGGTCGGGGGTGCTTCGATCAACAAACAGGCCCAGGCGCTGGTGCGCGGCGCCGATGTGCTGGTGGCAACGCCTGGCCGGCTGATCGACCTCCTTGGGCGCGGCGATGTCAGCCTTGAGAAATGCGGATATCTCGTCCTCGACGAGGCTGACCATATGCTCGATATGGGCTTTATCCATTCACTGCGCCAGATCGCGAAACATATTCCGGTGCGGCGCCAGACGATGATGTTCTCGGCGACGATGCCGAAGGATATCAATGAGATCGCCGAGACCTATCTGCGGGATCCGGTCAAGGTGCAGGTCGCACCGCCGGGCAAGCCGGCTGAGAAAGTCACCCAGGGCGTGCATTTTATCCCCAATGGCGACAAGGCAAAGCTGCTTGAGGAATATCTGAAAAAACACCCGGGCGAGCAGGCGCTGGTCTTTTCGCGCACCAAGCACGGTGCCGATAAGCTGGCCAAAGTGCTGGGCGGCTGGGGCTTTAAAGTGGGGGCGATTCACGGCAACCGCAGCCAGAATCAGCGTGACCGCATCCTGACCGAATTCAAATCCGGCGCGGTAGATGTGCTGGTCGCAACCGATGTCGCCGCGCGCGGCATCGATATTCCAACCGTGCGGCACGTCTATAACTACGATCTGCCGAATGTCGCTGACAATTATGTGCACCGGATCGGGCGGACGGCACGGGCCGGGGCCAGCGGCTCTTCGATCAGCTTTTGCTCGCCCGCCGAGATGGGCGAGCTGGCCGATATCGAAAAGCTGCTGAAAAAGGCGCTGCCAGTGATGGGCGGCGCGCCCTGGGCGGCGGACGCAATCGCGGCTGCTCCCAAGCCCGGGCAGAATCGCGGGCAAAATCAGGCGCGTGGCCAGAATCGTGGCGGGCAGAAACCGGGGTCAAAACCGCTGCCACCGAAAGCGTCGCGCCCGGGCGCGGGCAAGCCACAGGGCGGCCGTCCGGGTGGGGCGAAGCCTGCTGCAGCACGGCCCCAGGGGGGCGCAGCGGCTCCGTCGCGGCGCCCGAAACCGCGCGGCTGAGGCGATCAGATGAGGCGGCTCAGACCGCCTCATCCTCAAGGTTCAGCTTCATCTGCAACAGCACATGCTGGATCGCGATGGTCTCCCGCAGGAGCCGTTTCGATTCGTTGATGCTGATTTTCCCGTCGGCAATCGCCAGGTTGTATTCGCTCATCAGCATCGCGAAGCGCTGCGCGAGGGCGACAACATCCTGGTTGATGCCCGAGGTTTCCGGTTCTTTCCGGTCATTGTCATAGGCGAGTGTAATACCGCGCAGATCGGCCAGGGCCGAGGTGACATGCGGGAAACGCGCGGCGGCCTCGAGCTGGGCGACCACATCGACTGGCATGAAACGATCCGCATGCTCTTCGCTGTCGGAATAATAGCGCCCCAGAGTGGCTTTGGACTTTCCGGTCAGCGCGCAGGCGGCCTCGATGCCGACATCCTTGACCAGAGTTTCGCTGTGCTTTTTCAGATATCTCGCCACAGACATGGCCAACCTCATTCAGATCCGGGATGCGGCGCGCGGCAGTCTGGCGAGGCAGCCTGGCGGGGCGGTCCGGGTGTAGCAGAGCTAAATAATTCAATATTTTCCTGTTAATCTCACTGCAAGCCTTTGTCACCGATAAAGGAGAGACCGGAGAGCCGGGGTCTAAGCGCGTGTCCGGACCGCCGCAGAGCTTCGGTCTACTGCCCGCGCGGGTGGGGGCTGTCTGAGGTTTCCGATTTCACGCAGATGCGGGTGGCAGCCCGCAGGCCGGACAGGATGTAACGCGTGAAGCAGGCCCTCGCCTGCAGGTAATTGGTGGCTGAATGGCCCTCCAGCTTCGCGCAGGCCCGGCCCCATATCAGAGGGCGGCTGATGACAAAATCCGAGCCGGCGGTGCCCTGGGCGGGGCGCAAGAGGCCACGTGTCCGGGAGGCGGTGCTGCTCCGTGGGACAGGGAGCCTGTGCGGCAGAAGCGCCGGAGAGGAAAGGCGGGATTGCGGCACATTCGGGGGCTACAGGTCCACAAGGCCGAATAAGCGGGCGCAGCATGAGCGTGATCTTTTAGGCCTGGCCCGCTACTGACCCGGATCCGCCTGCGGGCTTGACAGAGCCCGGACCAAAGGGGCAGGGCAGGTGCATGGCCAAGCTCTATTTTCACTATTCGACGATGAATGCGGGCAAATCGACGCTGCTGTTGCAGGCGGCCTATAACTATCAGGAAGGCGGCATGTCGCCCTATCTGATCACCGCGCAGATGGATGGCCGGGCCGGCGCTGGCCGTATCGCAAGCCGCATCGGCATCGGGATGGACGCGGATGTTTTCGGGCCCGAAGATGATCTTTTCGCGATGATCGCGGCGCGGCAGACGCTGGGTCCGGTCGATTGCGTCTTTATCGACGAGGCGCAGTTCCTGTCGCGGGGACAGGTCTGGCGGCTCGCTCAGGCGGTGGATGATCTGGGCGTGCCGGTGATGTGCTACGGGCTCCGGGTCGATTTCAGGGGCGATCTTTTCCCTGGCTCGGCGGCGCTGCTGGCCTGGGCCGATGAAATGCGCGAGGTGCGCACAATCTGCCATTGCGGCCGCAAGGCGACGATGGTGGTGCGCAAGGGGGCCGATGGCCAGGTTCTGACCGATGGGGACCAGGTGGTGATCGGCGGTAATGAGACCTATCAGAGCCTCTGCCGCCGCCACTGGCGCGAGGCGGTCAACGACCGCTGAGCGAAAAAATTCCTGAGAAGGAATTTTTCACCGAATTCCTCTGAAGGAATTCGATCACCGCTCCTGATCCCGCGCGCGCAGGGCGATGATCGTGCCGGCGAGAATGATCAGCACGATGCCGATCCAGGCGAGGGCTCCGAGGCGTTCCCCCCAGATCGCCCAGCCCCAGATCGCGGAAGTCGGCAGGACCATGTATTCCACCACACTGACCCGGCCCGCATCTGCCAGAAGATAGGCTCTGGTGCAAAGCCCGACCCCGATCGCGGAAAAACTGGCATGGAGCAGCATCCAGGACAGGTATTCGCCATCCGGCCAGACCGCGCCGCGCAACAGAAAGCCATCGCTGCCTCCGGGCACGGCTTGCGGCCAGATCGCCAGCACCACCAGCCCTGCCAGCCCAAGGAGGCCAAGGCTCACGAAGAACCCGGCCAGCAGGGTGCTGGCACTTTCGTCGGCGCACCAGCGCCGTGTGGCGATATTGGTCATGGCATAAACCGCGCCTGCCAGGGCCGGCACAAGGCCGATGAGCCCCGCCCCGGCCAGCGCGCGGGACCAAGTACCAGCACGACGCCAAGAAACCCCAGAGCCACCGCCACCAGCCGCACCGGGCCGATCCGCTCGCCATAAACCAGGCGCGAAATCAGCAATACGAAGATCGGCGCGGTGAAAAGCCCCGCTGCCGCCACCGCGACCGGCATGAAGGCCAGAGCGCCGAAATAAATCATGATCGCAATGCCTTGCAGCAATGCCCGCGCCGCCACTGCCTTTACATTGCGCGGTCTGAGCCGCAGGCCCAGAAAGGGCGCCACCAGCCCCATCATCAGAAGCGCAAGACAGCTGCGCGTCGCATGGAACTGCCAGAGCCCGGTGTTCCCGGCCACCGCCTGCACATAATTATCGCTGAAGCCGACCATCGCGGCATAGATCAGGGTCAGCCCCACCGCCATCAGCGTGCGGTCGGGCGCCATCGCAGAGACAGTCATCGGCTTCCTCTTCCCATTCCCTTTCCTGTGAAGCCCGGCGGCGCAACCTCTGCGCGTCTGAATGCGACATTTGCGGCCTGCTCTGTGCATCCCGGGCACCCGATACCTGCCCATCCCGATGCGGGGCGTTGTGGCGCAGGCGCGGGGCGGCTAAGGTCGGGAGATGAAAAGACGAACGGGCAGTTCTTTGGCACAGGGATCAGGCACCGCGCTGAGCAAATTCCAGCGACTGGAATCGCTCGGTCTGTGGCGCGATACCGAAGATGGCCAGCGCCGCGAGGTGGTGGTGCTGATGGGGGAGGCGACGCTGGTGCTCAGTGATCCGCGTTCGGGAACCCCACTCAGCCACTGGTCGCTGCCCGCCGTCAGGCGGATCAATCCGGGCCAGCAGCCGCCGCTGTTCTCGCCCGGGGAAGACAGCCCGGAATCGGTCGAGATCGACGATGAGACCATGCTCGCCGCGCTGAAAATGGTGAATTCGGCGGTTCGCGCAGATTCGCCGCATCCCGGGCGGCTGCGTTTCGCGCTGATCGGCGGTGCGGCGCTTGGGTTTCTCGGCCTTGTGACGCTGGTTCTGCCGCGCATCCTCGTCTCGCATACGGTTGCCGTGGTGCCGCCATCGAAACAGGTCGAGATCGGCATGCGGGCCCTCGATGATGTGATCCGCCTGACCGGGGCGCCTTGTGCGGGAGAGCTGGGGCTGCCCGCGCTGGCCGAACTGTCGGACCGTGTCTTCGGGGCAGAGAATACGCCGATCCTCTATGTCCTGCCCGAGGGCCTGGCGCGCCCGGCGCATCTGCCCGGCGGCGTTATCCTGCTCCCGGGCTCGCTGATTGACGAGGATGCGCCCGATGCCCTTGCCGGGGCGGCGCTGGCCGAGGGGATCAAGGCCGGGATCGCCGATCCGATGCGCGGCATTCTGGATCATGCCGGGCTGAAAGCGAGTTTTGACCTTCTGGTTTCGGGCGAATTGCCGGTCAATGCGCTGGAAGGCTTCGGCGAGGCGTTTATTCGCGACGAACATGAGCTGCCGGCGCTGTCGCGCCTCCAGTCCGCTTTCGAGACCGCCCAGGTCCCGCTGACGCCTTACGCCAACTGGCTGGCGGCCAATGGCGTGATCCCGGCGGAAAAGGCGGCGGAACTGGTCGCCGCCGACCCGTTCCAGGGGCGCATCTCAAGCCCGCTGATGCCCGATGACGACTGGATTGCGCTGCAATCGGTCTGCAGCGGCTGAGGCGGCATCAGGCTTGGCCCGCAGGCACCGCCGGGGCGGGCCAGCAGGTCCGATCCGGCCTTACTGCACGATCACCGCATCGCCAAAACCCGCGCCCCGCACCTGTGACAGCGCGGCGCGGGCCTCGCCTGTGCTGGCGAAGGGGCCGGCATAGACCACCTGGAGCGCCCCGCCCCGGATCGTCGAGCGCGACACGGGCAGGCCCAGGCCTTTAAGCCGCCCCGCCGTGCCCTCGGCATTGGCGGCGACGCCGAATGTTCCAACCTGAACAAAGACCCGACCATTGGCCGCAGGCGCTGCCGCCGGTTTTGCCACCGTCACCGTGGATTTTGATGAGTTCGAGATGGATGGGGCAGCCAGCAAGACCACGCTTTGCGCGCCATCGGCTGCGGTGGTCACAATCGCGGGCTCCATCCGCGTGCTGCCATCGCTGCGGCGCACCTTCACCATGACCTCGCGACCGGCGCCGTCATGCAGTTCTGCGGGGGTTGTTCTGGTCCAGACCGTCTCCTGATCCGCGATGCCTTTCGCGGTTTGCTGGCCGCGCTGCGGGTTCAGCCGGTCATCCTCCCAGGCGGGTTTATAGCCCGGCGGTGGCGTTGGAATGGCGCTTGCCGTTGCGGCCTTGCGGGGGGCCACGGTGATGGTCTGCCCTGTCGCCACCGCCGTGGCGGTGCCTGCCCAGCTGTCGGTGCCGCCGGTAACAAGGCGGGGAAAGCTTGCGCCCTCAAGCGAGCCATCGCCTTTGGTGCAAAGCGTCCTGGTGCCGCCGCCCTCGACGCGGAATTTCTGCGCAACCGGGGCCGATCCGGGGCAGGCGAGCCGATGGCTTTCAGTCCCGGCGCCGGTGACGATGCGCGGTGTGGGGGCGGCGGCTTTGGCGGCGGCAAAGCTGGTCGCAGCCGTTTTAGCGGCAGGCGCAGAAGCCGCAGCGGCCGGTTTTTTCCCGGCGGCCTCAAAGGCGCTCTGCATCGGAGCGGGCAGCGGCAGCGGAGCACCTGGTTTGGGGGCGGAGGGTGAGAATGACGTCCCGGCAGATTTTGCAGCCGGAACTGCTGCGGGTGTACCTGCTGCCGGTGCCGCTTCGGCGGTCTCTGTCGGCCGCCCCGAGGGCGCATAGCCGCAAAGCTGCTTGCGGTCGCGCGCGACGCGCGGCACCCAGGTCTCGCGCCCACTATTGCCTGCCCGCAGAAAGACGCAGCCGCGGCTGTCGACATATTGTTGACCTTTATACCCGGCCGGCGGCAGTTCCGCCGGGCCGCGCAGATCGGCAAATGCAGGTGCAGCGAAACAAACCGCCGCCAGAAGGGCGACGGGCAGGATCTTGGCAGACATCGGGGTACTCCCAGGGCAGCGGAAGAGACAGCTGAGCCGATTTTTAAGGGTTTCTGCGGGTGAGTAAAGCCATAGCCCGCCTGACAGGCGACCGATTGCGACGGGGGTCTGCCCCTTTCTGCGCGCCCCGCCCCCTGTCCGCGACCTTGTTTACCCCGGCAGGGTCATTTCGTGCCGAACATCCGGTCCCCGGCATCGCCAAGCCCGGGCACGATATAGCCGTGATCGTCAAGTTGCCGGTCAACCGCCGCCGTGACGATGGGCACATCGGGATGCGCCTCTTTCATCTTGGCGATTCCCTCGGGCGAGGCCAGCAGGCACAGGAAGCGGATATTCTTCGCCCCCGACTGTTTCAGCAGATCCACCGCCGCTGCCGAGGAATTGCCGGTCGCCAGCATCGGATCGACGACGATCGAGATGCGCTCTTCCATATGTTCCGGCAATTTGCAGTAATATTGCACCGGCTGCAGCGTTTCAGGGTCGCGATACATGCCGATAAAGCCGACACGCGCGGCGGGAATCAGCTCCAGGATACCGTCGAGCAGCCCGTTCCCGGCGCGCAGAATCGAGATCAGGGCAAGCTTCTTGCCTTCGATCGCCGGGGCATCCATCGTCTCGATCGGTGTCTCGATGCGGCGCGTCGTCATCGGCAGGCCACGCGTCACCTCATAGGCCAGCAACAGGCTGATCTCGCGCAGCAATTTGCGGAAACTCGCGGTCGAAGTGTCCTTGTCGCGCATGATCGTAAGCTTGTGCTGAACCAGCGGATGGGTGACGACCGTCAGGTGGTTCGGGGTCAGAATATCCGACATGGGTCAGGCCTCCAGCTTTTTGGCTAATCTCTTCTTCGTATCCGCATCACAGAAAGCGGCGTCAAGCGCCTGAAGGCCCAGTTTGCGGAACTGCCCCTCATCCCAGTCGAAGGCGCGGTGCAATTCTTCATATTCGCGCGCCATGCTGCTGTGAAAGAACGGCGGGGCAGCGGTCGAGATCGTCACCTTCACGCCGCGCCGGTCCAGCTCGCTGACGGGATGGTGGCGCATATCGGGGTAAAGCCCGAACGCGGTATTCGAAAGCGGGCAGACCTCCAATACGATGCCCTGTTCCGCCAGTTCCTCCACCAGCGCGAGATCTTCGATGGCGCGCACGCCATGCCCGATCCGCGCAGGTCTCAGCGCGCGCAGCGTTTCGCGGATCGCCTCCGGGCCGCGCCATTCGCCGGCATGGACGCTCAGGCACAGCCCGGCCTCACGGGCGCAGTCAAAGCCCCAGGCGAAATCACCGGGGTCGAGCACGCTCTCATCACCCCCCATGCCAAAGCCGGTGATGAACCCCCCCGCCACCTCTGCCGCCGCCAGCGCCGCGCGTTTCGCACGCTCCGGCCCAAAATGCCGGATCGCGGTGGCGATGCCACGGAATGTGACGCCAAACCCCGCTTCGGCGGCGGCGGCTGCCTCGCGGATTGCCGCGATGTAATCAGCGAATGCCGCCGCATCGCCACCGCCACAAAGATCGGGCGAGATGAAAACCTCACTATAGATCACTCCCGAAGCAGCGCTCTGCTCCGCCACGGCAAGCATCAGCCGGTGGTAATCTCCGGGCCGGCGCAATACCGAAGCAGCCGCCTCACAGACCTTCAGGAAATGCGGAAAATCGCGCCAGGCATAGCCACCATCCGCGCCAAAAATCCCGGAAATATCCTCGCGCTTTTCCGCGGCCAGTCCCCGGATGAAAGAGGCCGGCGCTGCCCCTTCCAGATGCAGATGCAACTCCACCTTCGGCAGCTCTGCAAATTCGCTCATATTCATCTGTCCTTAAATATCCCGGGGCTCCGGGGGCTGGCCCCCGGCCCAACGCCTCACAAAAACGACCGCCCGGGCCCGGGCAATGCCACGCCCAGATGCGCCGCCACACTTGCCCCCACATCCGCAAAGGCCCGGAGCCCGATCCCGCGCCGACCCGCGCCATAGCCCAGCACCGGCACCCGTTCTCGGGTATGTTCCGTGCCGCGCCAGGTCGGGTCATTGCCATGATCTGCGGTAAAGATCGCCAGATCCCCGGGCCCAAGCCGGTCGAGAAAGCGGGGCAGGGCGGCGTCAAAGCTTTCCAGGGCCCGCGCATAGCCCGCCACATCGCGGGGATGGCCGTAAAGCGTATCGAATTCAACGAAATTCGCGAATACCAGGGCGCCGTCTTCGGCCTCGCGCCCCATCCGGACCAGATGGTCGAAGAGATCGGCATCGGACTGGCCCTTCCAGAGTTTCCCGATCCCCCGCATCGAGAAAATATCGCCGATCTTGCCGATCCCATGCACCATGCCGCCCGCAGCCATCACATGTTCCGGCAGTGTCGGGGCCGGGGGCAGATGGGCATAGTCACGCCGGTTCGCGGTGCGGTGAAACGCGTCGCAATCTCCGGTAAAGGGCCGCGCGATGACCCGGCCGACGCGGCGCGCATGCAGATAGGGCGCCAGCGCTGCACAGAGGGCCAGCAGCCGGTCCAGCCCGAACCAGTCCTCATGCGCCGCGATCTGGAACACGCTGTCGGCCGAAGTATAGCAGATCGGCCAGCCGCTGCGTTTATGGTCTTCGCAAAAGCGCCGGATCACCGGCAGGCCCGAGGCATGGCAGTTCCCCAGTATCCCCCCGGTTCCGGCCAGACGACAGACCTCGGCCACGAGATCCGGCGGAAAGGCGGGGGTTGCATCGGGAAAAAGCGTCCAGTCCCAGGGCACGGGCACGCCCGCGAGCTCCCAATGACCCGAAGGCGTGTCCTTGCCGTTCGAGACTTCCTCAGCCGCGCCCCAAAGGCCCTCGGGCGTGGCCCCGAGCCCTGGCGCCGCCTCGCCCGAGGCCAGCCGAATTGCCGCGCCAAGGCCCAGCCGGTCAAGATTGGGCAAAGAGAGCGGGCCTTTACGGCCCTGATCCGCCGCCCCTGCCGCACAGGCGCGGGCGATATGGAGGAGCGTATTCGCGCCTTCATCGCCAAAAGCTGCCGCATCAGGGGCACCACCGCAGCCGACGGAATCCAGCACGATCAGAAAGGCGCGCGCCATTCAGCCGATCCTTTTCAGCACAAGCGGCCCGTCGCCAGGCGTGCAGCCGCTGGCCATGCGATCCTGCGCAAAGCCCGCCGGATCCGAGATCCGGTAGGCGCGCTGCACTGCGGCCACGGCGGCCTCGGCGCTTTCGATGCTGCTGGCATGGACCATGGCCAGCGGCGCGCCATCCGCCACATCTTCGCCCGGCGCCGCCAGATCGGAAAGCCCGACCGAGGGGTTGATCCGCGCCCCCTCGCGCGTTCTGCCGCCACCAAGCGCCACCACCACATGGCCAAGCGCTTCGCCGTCAATCGCGGTGATGATACCGCCATCTGTCAGGCCGGCGGGCGGTGGCACTTCCATCACCACCGGGGCCGAGGGCAGGCGGTCAGGCCAGCGTTCGACGAAATCCGAAGGCCCGCCCTGGGCTGCGACCATTCGGCCAAAGATCTCGGCCGCCCGGCCGGAATCCAGGGCTGCGAGGATCTTCGCGGCCCCCGCCTGCGCATCAGAGGCCAGCCCGGCCAGCGCCAGCGCCTCGCCGCCCAGATCGCCGGTCAACAGCCGCAGGTCGGAATTGACCGAAGTGCCGGTCAGCGTTTCCATCACCTCGATCACCTCCAGCGCATTGCCGGCGGCGGTTGCAAGCGGCTGATCCATATCGGTGATCAGCGCCCGCGCCTGACAGCCCGCGCCCTGCGCCACGCTCACGAGGGCCCGCGCCAGCCTTTCGGCATCTTCCAGGGTCTTCATAAAGGCCCCCGAGCCGCATTTCACGTCAAGCACCAGCGCCCCCACCCCGGCCGCGAGCTTTTTCGACAGGATCGAGGCGGTAATCAGGTCGATGCTTTCGACCGTGCCGGTGACATCGCGGATCGCGTAAAGCCGGCGGTCCGCCGGGGCCAGTGCCTCGCCCGCCGCGACGATCGCGCAGCCGATCCGTGAGACCTGAAGCTGCATCTCGGCCTCGGGAAGTGCGGTGCGCAGCCCCGGGATCGCCTCGAGCTTATCAAGCGTGCCGCCGGTAAACCCCAGTCCGCGCCCCGAGACCATCGGAACCCAGGCGTCACAGGCGGCCAGCGCCGGCGCCAGCAAGAGCGAAATGCAATCGCCGATTCCGCCGGTCGAATGCTTGTCCACCACCGGGCCGGGCAGCGACCAGCGCAACCTGCGCCCGCTGTCACGCATGCCTTCCGTCAGCGCGACGCGCCCTTCATCCGACAGACCGCGCAAAAGCACCGCCATCGCGAAAGCTCCCGCCTGGGCATCCGAGACCGCGCCGCTGGCAAGCCCGAGCGCGAAGCCGCGCAGGTCTTCCTCATCGGGGGTATTGCCGTCGCGGAGGGTCGCGATGACACGGGCGGGCTCCATCTCAGGCGGCCCCGCCGCTTTCGGCGCGGGCCATATGTGCTGCGCCGAAAGCGCCGGGCAACAGCTCGGCCACGGTCATGTTCAGGGTCTTGCCCTCGGTGGTGGCGAGCGTCACCACCACGTCAGGGGCAGCGAATTCGGCGATTTTCTGACGGCAGCCACCGCAACAGGGCACCGGTTCGGGGCTGTCGGCGATGACCAGGAGGCCGGCGATCCTTCGCTCGCCGGCGGCGCACATGGCGGCGATGGCGCCGGCCTCGGCGCAGGTGCCTTCGGGATAGGCGATGTTCTCAACATTGACACCGGTAAAGACGGCGCCGCTGGTCGTGCGCAGTGCCACCCCGACCTTAAAGCCCGAATAGGGCGCATAGGCATGATCGCGGATGCGGGTTGCGGGCGCGCGCAGGCTCTCATTCGGCATCGGTTACTCCGGGATATGCCAGCCAACCCTGGCGCGAAGGCGCTGGCGCCGCAAGCGGGCTGATCGGACCGGCGCCATGTGCGGCACAGCCTGACCATGGCAGGTTGACCCTGACGGGGGCGGGGTCTAGGACCAGATCAACCCCAGATCCGGAGAAAACACCATGCCAACCTGGTCCGCTCTGACGACGCTTACCGGCGAGGAGGCCGCCCGCGCGCTTGGCGAAGCGATCGAGGACCAGGAGCCCGAGCCCTATGGCGTCGGCGTTTTCGAGGTCGAGGACGGGTCCGGCCTCTGGGAGGTTGGCGCCTATTATACCGAGGTGCCCGATGACATCGTGCTGGATATCCTCGCCGCCGCCTATGGCGCGAAAAGCTTCCTGATTTCCGAGCTTCCCGAGGTCGACTGGGTCGCCAAAGTGCAGCGCGAGCTGCATCCGGTCGATGCCGGGCGCTTCTTCGTGTTTGGCAGCCATGACGCTGATAAGGTGCCCGAGGGGCGCGTCGCGCTGCAGATCGAGGCGACCATGGCCTTTGGCACCGGCCATCACGGCACCACGCTGGGCTGCCTTCTGGCGTTCGACAAGCTTTACGAGGAGGGCTGCCGCCCCGCCAAAGTCGCCGATATCGGCGCGGGCACGGCGGTGCTGGCGATGGCGGCGGCGAAAATGCTGCCCGATGCGCTGGTGATTGCCTCGGATATCGACCCGGTGGCGGTGGATGTTGCCAGGGCCAATGTGGCGATCAATGATCTGGAGGGCCGGATCGAATGCGTCGAGGCCGCCGGGTTCGATCACCGCAGGCTGCGCGACGAGGCGCCCTGGGATCTGGTCTTTGCCAATATCCTGAAAGGGCCGCTGGTCGAACTGGCACCGGTCATGTCGAAAATGACAAAGCCGGGATCGAAGGTGATTCTTTCCGGCCTGCTGGTCGTTCAGGCGGAAAGCATCGTTGAAAGTTACGTGGCTTCACAGTTTCGTTTGCAAGACAGAAACGATCTGGGTGAATGGTCGGCATTGATCATGGAGCGTGTGTAAACACCTGAAGATGCAAATAAAAATTGCAATGATTTGAGGGTGTTCGAGGAAATTGCCCCAATTCCGCCATATTTAAACCGCATGAATTCCTTATGGCGGGGGCCATGGGAGTAGCTGGTCATGACTTTGGCTGACCCGAATTACAAAGCTTTCTCCGGGCGTCTGCGCCGGATCGAAAAGGCCCATCGCAAGGGCTATGGTTTCGAGGCCAAAGGCACTATGGGCCGGTCGTCGACCTGGCAGCGCGAGCGTACATTTGGCAAGACGATCCGGGCGGTATTGGTCCTGCTCATGATTGGCTGGATCATGAAAGGCGCCATCTATTTTTATGTTGGCGACGAGGTTTATGAGCAACGCGTGGCAGGTCTCGCGACCGGCAGCGATTTCGACCCGATCGCGGCGAAAATCATGTCCGCCGATCCGGTAACTAAGCTGGTGGCCTCTTTCCTGGGCGAAGTCTTCCCGGCACAGCGCCAGTAATCCAGGCCTCGCGGCTGCGCGCCCAGGTTCCGTACCGGCTGGTCGCTGTCGTCTGATCTTCCATATACTGTTCTGCGCGAGACCGCCCCGGCCGATGCCGCGTGGCGGTTTTCTCACTCGTGGAGCAGCCAGGCGCATCAGGCATGGGCGAAAGGCACTGGTATCAGACTGGCGTGGAGAAAGAAAACAAGGGCCCTGAAAAGCAGAAGGACCGCCTGCGACTTCTGTCGCGAGACGGTCCCTTACTTGTCCTGTGACCCGTTCGGTCAGGGAGACTGAGGAGTGACCTCAGCGACCCAGCATCTCGATGTCACCGCGGCACAGGCCGATATCGTCAAGCTCGCGATCCGAGAGCTTCGACAGGGCCTTCCGGGTGACGCGTGCGTCGTTCCAGGCTTTGAAGGCAGAAAAAATGCCACCAAAGCCGTTTACGGCGCGATACGTCGTGATGGCGCCGAACGGCGCAGGGCGGCTCGTTTCGATGGCGGCCATGGGACTGTTTCCTTATCTTTTTAAACTGACTGTTTTGCGGGCGATCATCGCCTCGTGCAGCCAGATAAACGTGCTGCAGGTGCAAAGCAAGCCATGCGCCAGCAAGCCCGCAATGCAGTTATTGCATGGCTCAGGACGCAAATCTGCCATGATTCTCGCTGGTCTGATGCTGCACTTGCAGCATTCTGTCGGCGGTATGGCGCCGGGTGTCGTTTTCAGGCCTGGCCGGGACCCGTTCCCGGGAATTCCAGGCGCTAAGAACGCGATTGGCGGATGTTCTCTTTTCGTGCTAGTACGGTTCAAAAGCAAAAAGAGGGCAGTGATGCGCGTAATCGGCATTGATCCGGGGCTCAGGAACCTTGGCTGGGGGGTGATTGATGTCGCGGGATCGCGCCTGACCCATGTCGCGAATGGCATCTGCCACTCGGATGCGACGACCGGAGATCTCGCGCGCCGCCTCGCCTCGCTGCATTTCCAGCTGACCCGGGTGTTTCAGGACTGGCAGCCGGAAACGGCGGCGGTCGAACATACCTTCGTCAATAAAGACGCGGTGGCGACGCTGAAGCTCGGCCAGGCGCGGGGGATCGCATTGCTGGTTCCGGCGCAATTCGGGCTGGAGGTCGGGGAATATGCGCCAAATGCGGTGAAAAAAACGGTGGTCGGGTCGGCCATGCCGCTAAACAACAGGTGGATCATATGGTGCGGCTGCATTTGCCGGGCGCGAAGGTGGCGGGGCCGGATGCGGCGGATGCGCTTGCGATCGCGATCTGCCACGCCCATCACACGCAAAGCGCGGGCCGGTTGCAGGCGGCCGTGAAGCGGGCTGCCGGTTGAAAGGATTTGGGGATGATCGGAAAGATTTCGGGGCGGCTGGACTGGAAGGGGATCGACACGGTGCTGATCGATTGCCGGGGCGTGGGCTATATTGTTCATGTCTCTGACCGCACGCTGGCGGGCCTGCCGCCTGAGGGCGAGATGGTGGCGCTTTATACCGACCTGCTGGTGCGCGAGGATCTTTTGCAGCTCTTCGGCTTTCCAACCATGATAGAAAAGGAATGGCATAAGCTTTTGATGACGGTGCAGGGGGTGGGGGCCAAGGCCTCGATGGCGATCCTCGGTGCGCTCGGGGCCGAGGGGGCCGCGCGGGCAATCACGCTCGGGGATGCGCGGGCGGTGCAGGCGGCGCCCGGCGTCGGCCCGAAACTGGCGCAGCGCGTGATCCTCGAGCTGAAATCGAAAGCACCGTCCCTCATGGCGCGTGGCGCGGGCCTCGCCCATGGCGATGCGCCGGTGCTGGAAGAACCCGAGGCCGCGCCTGTGCCGCGCAAAGCCGCAAAGCCGAAACCCCCGTCCGAGGGGGCGATCCGCGCCGCTTATACCGCCGATGCGCTCTCGGCGCTGGCCAATCTCGGCTATGGCACGTCGGATGCAGCCGAAGCGGTGGCGCGGGTCTCGGGCGAAAATCCAGAGGCAGATACGGCGGCGCTGATCCGGCTGGCGCTGAAACATCTCGCGCCGCGTTAAGCGGGGCTTGATGCGGACCGGCCGTTCTCCATATCTTTGAGAGAAGGAGACCGCAAACCGATGGGAAATATCCGCACTTTCGTCCTGATGGCGGTGCTGACCGCGCTGTTTATGGGGCTGGGCGCGTTGCTCGGAGGCGCCACCGGCGCCGTTGTCGCGCTTTTGATCGCGGCGGCGATGAACCTCTATACATATTGGAATTCCGACAAGTCGGTCTTGCGGATGACCGGCGCCCGGGCCGTGGATGAGCATTCAGCCCCGGATCTGGTCGGTATTGTGAACCAGCTGGCGGATGCCGCCGGGATGCCGCGCCCGAAGGTCTATATAATGGAGACCGCGCAACCCAATGCCTTTGCCACCGGGCGCAACCCGGAGAATGCCGCAGTGGCGGCGACGACGGGCCTTTTGAACAGCCTTTCACGCGAAGAGATCGCGGCAGTGATGGCGCATGAACTGGCCCATATCAAAAACCGCGACACCCTGACGATGACAGTGACCGCGACCTTCGCCGGTGCCATCGCGATGCTTGCGAATTTCGGCATGTTCTTCGGTAATTCCGACCGCGAGCGCCCTGGTGGCATGATCGGAACGATTGCGCTGATGATCCTCGCGCCGATGGCGGCGGGGATCGTGCAAATGGCCATCTCGCGCAGCCGGGAATATGAGGCGGACCGGCTTGGTGCCGAAATCTGCGGTCGTCCGGACTGGCTCGCCTCTGCGCTGCGCAAGATTGACGGGCTGGCGCGGGGACGGATGAATGTCCAGGCCGAGAAGGATCCGGCGCTGGCGCATATGTTCATCATAAACCCGCTGAACGGGCGCGGCGCCGATAACCTCTTTTCCACGCATCCCGCGACGAAAAACCGGATCGCGGCCCTGATGGAGCTGCGCCCGACCCGTCAGGAGGGCAATATCCGCCGCAGTTCCGTGCCGAAATCCGGCCGCAATATCCGCCAGGACCCATGGGGCTGAGAGCGCGCCTCCTTCCGGCTTCAGTTGAGTAACTGGATCAGGGGAAAATGAACGCCCTCTGACTTAAATGCTTCTGCCGGAGGCATCGCGCCGCAGGGCACGACAAGCTGCCCGGATTTGCCTCTTCCGGCGGCTTGCAAAGCGCGCGCCGTTCGGGGATTGTTCCGCCTATGACCCAGCCCGACCCCTCGCTTCGCCCTGACCGCCTGCCCGAAGACAGTGACCGCGCGTTGCGCCCTCAGGCATTGGAGGATTTTACCGGCCAGGCCGAGGCCCGCGCCAATCTGCGCGTCTTCATCGAAAGCGCGAAAATGCGCGGCGAGGCGATGGATCACACCTTGTTCCATGGCCCGCCTGGCCTTGGCAAAACCACCCTGGCGCAGATCATGGCACGCGAACTGGGCGTGGGATTTCGCATGACCTCGGGGCCCGTACTGGCGCGTCCAGGCGATCTTGCCGCCATCCTCACCAATCTCGAGCCGCGCGATGTGCTGTTCATCGACGAGATCCACCGGCTGTCCCCGATCGTCGAAGAGGTGCTCTACCCGGCGATGGAGGATTTCGCGCTGGATCTGGTGATCGGCGAGGGGCCGGCGGCGCGCACCGTCCGGATTGACCTGCAACCCTTCACTCTGGTCGGCGCCACCACGCGCCTTGGTCTTCTGACCACCCCCCTGCGCGACCGGTTCGGCATTCCGACCCGGCTGCAATTCTATACCGAGGATGAACTGTTTCGCATCGTCTCGCGCGGCGCGGGCCTGCTTGGCATCGAGGCCGACGAGCCGGGCTGCCGCGAGATCGCGCGGCGCGCGCGTGGCACGCCCCGTATCGCCGGCCGTCTTTTGCGCCGGGTGGTCGATTTCGCGCTGGTCGAGGCCGGCGGCCGCATCAGCCGCGAGCTTGCCGATCGTGCTTTGACCCGGCTTGGCGTTGACACGATCGGACTCGATGGGGCCGACCGCCGCTACCTCTCGCTGCTTGCCGAGAATTACGGTGGCGGCCCGGTCGGCGTGGAGACCATTGCCGCCGCGCTGTCAGAGCCGCGCGACGCGCTGGAAGAGGTGATCGAGCCCTATCTGCTGCAACAGGGTCTGATTCAGCGCACCCGCGCGCGGGCGGATGCTTGCCGCCAAAGCCTGGCGCCATCTCGGGCTCGTGGCGCCGCGCCCGCCTCAGGGGCAGAGTGATTTCTTCCAGGACTGATCTCCGCACTCTGGGATAAATATTCAGACTTAAGACGCCGGGCGCTGGCTGCTGCGCCGGGGCTTCTTGCACCCGGTGGGGCCATATGGGTAATATAGGCGCACAGACGTTAAGCCCCCAAGGATGCCCGCTATGACCCTGCCAGCCCCGGACACCAAGATCGTCACCACCTGGAAAGTGGCCTGCGACGGCGGCGAGGGCGCTCTGGGTCACCCGCGCGTCTGGCTTGCGATCCCGCAGGACAGCGGCTTTGTCGAATGCGGCTATTGCGACCGCCGGTTCGAGATCGACCGCGCCCATGCGCATGACGATCACTGAAAAAGCCCGCTAACCCCGGCCTTCATTTCGCAGACCGGCGATGCAGATTTCGTTCCGACTCCGCGACGGAGAGGTCTGTCTGCACTGATTGACTTTTATACCTTTGGCCGCAGGCCATTTCGTGCAGCGTTTTCTCAGGGTGATGGCGCTGCAACAGAGGCGTGTCGCAGACCAGATCCCGCGCAGTGGCGCTTTGCGCCGGGCAACGCGGGGATCTGGTGGCTTAATGCGCCTCGGCCCAGTTGCGGCCGGTTCCGGCCTCGACAACAAGACGCACATCCAGCTTTACCGCCGGGTCAGAGGCGGTTTCCATCACCTCTTTCGCAACCGCAATCAGACGGTCTGCCTCAGCTTCCGCCACCTCGAACAAAAGCTCGTCATGCACCTGGAGGAGCATCCGCGCGTCGATGCCCGCAATCGCGGCCGGCATCCGGATCATGGCGCGGCGGATCACATCGGCAGCGGTGCCCTGGATCGGCGCGTTGATCGCGGCGCGTTTGGCGAAACCGGCGCCGGGGCCTTTCGCATTGATCTGCGGTGTGTTGATGCGGCGCCCGAACAGGGTCTGCACGAATTCATGCTTTTTCGCGAAGTCGATGGTCTCGTCCATATAGGCGCGGATGCCGGGGAAACGTTCGAAATAGCGGTCGATGAAGCCCTGGGCTTCGGCGCGGGGAATGCGGAGGTTGCGCGCCAGACCAAAGCCCGAAATCCCGTAGATCACCCCGAAATTGATCGCTTTCGCCTGGCGGCGGATCATCGGATCCATGCCTTCGACCGGCACGCCGAACATCTCGGAGGCCGTCATCGCGTGGATGTCCAGCCCGTCTTTGAACGCCTGTTTCAGCGCCGGGATATTGGCGATATGGGCGAGGATCCTGAGCTCGATCTGGGAATAGTCGAGCGAGACCAGAACCCGGCCTTCCGGTGCCACAAAGGCCTCCCGGATGCGGCGGCCTTCTTCGGTGCGAACGGGAATGTTTTGCAGGTTCGGATCGGTCGAGGCGAGGCGCCCGGTATTGGCGCCCGCGATGGAATAGGACGTATGCACCCGCCCGGTCTCGGGGTTGATCGCCTGTTGCAGCGCGTCGGTATAGGTCGATTTCAGTTTGGCGATCTGACGCCAGTCAAGGATCTTTGCCGCCAGCTTCGCGCCCTGCGGATGGCTGTCTTCCAGGGTGGTGATGTCTTCGAGGATATCGGCGCCGGTGCCATAGGCGCCGGTCTTGCCCTTTTCGCCCCCCGGCACGCCAAGACGGTCAAAGAGCACCTCACCCAGCTGTTTCGGGGAACCGGGGTTGAATTTTTCGCCCGCGATTTCAACGATCTCGTCTTCATATTGCGCGAGCTTTTGCGCGAAAGCATTCGACATGCGCGACAGCGTATCGCGGTCGACTTTGACCCCCGCCATCTCCATTTCCGCCAGCACCGTGACCAGCGGGCGTTCCAGCGTTTCATAGACGGTGGTGACCTTTTCGCGGTGCAGGCGCGGCCTGAACTGCTGCCAGAACCGCAAGGTCACATCGGCATCTTCCGCCGCATAGTGGCTGGCTGCCGCGATCTCGACCTTGTCGAAGGTCACCTGAGATTTGCCGGTGCCGATCAAATCCTTGATTGGTTTGGTGTGATGGCCAAGGTATTTCTCGGAAAGCTCGTCCATGCCGTGATTGTTGAGGCCGGCGAACATAGCATAGCTCATCAGCATCGTATCGTCGAAGGGCGCGATCCGGATTGACGGATGCTGACGCGCGAAAATCTTCCAGTCATATTTGATATTCTGGCCGATTTTCAGGATCGCCGGATCTTCCAGCACCGGTTTCAGCTTTGCCAGCACCTCCGCCGGATCCAGCTGGCCGGGAACCCGCTCGGCGGCTCCGAAGAGATCATCACCGCCCTTCACATGCGCCAGCGGGATATAGGCGGCAATGCCGGTATCGACGGAAAGCGAGATCCCCACCAGATCCGCCTGCATCTCATCCAGCGAGGTGGTCTCGGTATCGACCGCGACATGGCCGATCTCGCGGATGCGCGCGATCCAGGCATCCAGTGTGGCATGATCGATGATGGTGACGTAACCCGCCTCGCTGATCGCGGGCGCCTCCACCTCGGTCACGGCGGCGGTGGCGGGTTTAGCCGCCTCAATCACCGGCACCTCGACCTTCAGCTTTTCGGCCACCCGGCGCGAGAGGCCGCGAAACTCCATATGGGTCAGGAACGCGAGCAGCTTTTCGGCATCGGGCTTCAGCACTTCCAGCTGATCCAGCGTCACCTCCAGCGGCACATCGGCATCAAGCGAGACAAGCTGTTTCGAGGTCAGGATCTGGGCGCGGTTGTCGATCAATGTCTCGCGCCGTTTGGGCTGTTTGATCTCGCTCGCGCGGTCGAGCAGCTCTTCCAGCGAGCCATATTCATTGATCAGCAAAGCCGCCGTTTTCAGCCCGATCCCCGGCGCGCCTGGCACATTATCGACCGCATCCCCGGCCAGCGCCTGGACATCGATCACGCGCTCGGGCCCTACGCCGAATTTCTCGAACACCTCATCCGGGCCGATCTGGCGGTTCTTCATCGGCTCCAGAATATCGACACCTGGGCGCACCAGCTGCATCAGATCCTTGTCGGACGAAATGATCGTGGCCGATCCCCCGGCCTCGACCGCCAGCCGCGCCAGCGTTGCGATGATGTCATCGGCCTCAAACCCCTCCTGTTCGATACAGGCGACATTGAAGGCGCGCGTCGCCTCGCGCGTCAGCGGGAACTGGGGGCGCAGATCCTCGGGCGGCGGCGGACGGTTCGCCTTATAGTCGGGGTAGATATCGTTGCGGAAGGTCTTTGACGAATGGTCAAACACCACGGCGATATGGGTGGCGGCGCCGGAAGAGCGCTCTTTCGTGATTTCGCCCCAGAGGATATTCGAGAACCCCTGCACAGCGCCGACCGGCGTGCCATCGGATTTCGTCAGAGGCGGCAGCGCATGATAGGCCCGGAAAATATAGGCCGAGCCGTCGATCAGATGCAGGTGATGGCCTTTACCGAACGTCATGTCATGCTCCCCGTTCTGTCAGGCGGCAGATATGGCAGAGACCGGCGGCGCGGTCCAGCCGGGCGGAGGCTTTGGCCTTTTCCCGCGTGGGCAGCGGGGCTAGTCTGGGCATATGACAAATCCCTCGCCCGATGCCATCGCCCCTTCGCTTGACCTGATCGAAAGCCTCGCCCGCGAGGCGGTCGCGACCCTGCCGGAACCCTGGCGACTGCCCGCGACCCATGTCGTGCTCCGGGTCGAGGATTTCGCGCCTGAAGAGATGCTCGAGGCGATGGATCTCAATGATCCGTTCGAGCTGACCGGCCTTTATGAAGGCATTCCCCTGACCGAGAAATCGGTTTCGGATCAGGCGCTGCATCCGGATATGGTCTGGCTCTTCCGTCGCCCGATCCTTGACGAATGGGCCGAGCGCGGCAATGTCTCGCTCCAGGAACTGGTCAGCCATGTGGTGATCCATGAACTGGCGCATCATTTCGGCTGGTCGGATGCGGAGATTTCCGAGGTCGACCGCTGGTGGGAATGATCCCGCCGACCCCCGCCCGCCTGACGGGACTGTGATGTGCCTCTGTCACATCGGGCGGCTATCTTCTGCGGGCCGCCCGCCCGCTGCGTTTCTCTGATGCCTGCGCATCGGCCGGGGCCGCCATCCGCCGATCCGCCCAGAGGAATTCCGAATGTCAGGACTGACCCGCCGCCACGCGTTTTTCGCCACTGCCGCCCTGCCTTTTGCCGCCGCCGCAACTGCCGGCCTGCCGCAAAAAGCCAGCGCCCAGGCCGAATTGCAGGGTGCCGGAGGCGGGCTCTTCCGCCGCTTCCGCCATGGCGCATTCGAGGTGACGACGCTCCTTGCCGGTACGGGTGAGAATTCCAATCCGAAAGGTACTTTCGGGCTGAATGTCAGCGACGCGGATTTCGCCGCCTCCTCGCAGGCGGCGTTTATCCCTGTCGACCGCGCCGTGAACTTCTTCACGCCGGTTCTGGTCAATACCGGCAAGGAACTGATCCTCTTTGACACCGGGCTCGCGGCCGAAGGCGTGCTGGCGGCGCTCGGCCAGGCGGGGGTCTCGCCGCAACAGGTGGATGCGGTGGTGCTGACCCATATGCATGCCGACCATATCGGCGGGCTGACCATGTCGGATGGCGCCACGCCGGTTTTCCCCCGCGCACGCTACATCACCTCGCAGATCGAATATGACTACTGGGCCGGCCAGGAAAATGAAGGCTTCGAGAAAAAGGTCCGACCTCTGCGCGATCTGACGAGGTTCGTGACCGACGGAGGCGAGGCCGCGCCCGGCATCACCGCATTGGCCGCCTATGGCCATACCCCCGGCCATATGGCCTGGATGATCGAGAGCGAGGGCAAGCTGCTGGTTCTCACCGCCGATACTGCAAATCACTATGTCTGGTCCCTGGAAAACCCCGACTGGGAGGTCCGGTTCGATCTCGACAAGACCGAGGCCGCCGCCACCCGCAAGCGCATCTTCGGCATGATCGCCGCCGACCGTCTGCCCTTCATCGGCTATCACATGCCGTTCCCGGGCCTTGGCTATGCCGAGCCGAAAGGCACAGGCTTCCGCTTCGTCCCCCACAGCTACCAGCTCGCTTTCGAATCCTGATCCGCTTTCATCTGTCTGAAAATATCCCGGGGGTGAGCCCGGAACGGGCGAGGGGGCGGGCCCCCTCCCTGTTTTTGCTCCGCGCAAAACTGGACAAAACCGGGCGCCTGTGACAGAGGAAAGCCTTTGCAGGCCCCCATCTGTCCTGCCCGAGGATCCGCCCATGTCGAAACCCGTGTCGAAACCTGTCGTCACCCGCTTTGCCCCGTCGCCCACCGGCTATATCCATGTCGGCAATCTGCGCACCGCGCTGATGAATTACCTGATCGCCCGTAAGGCCGGCGGGACCTTCATCCTGCGCCTCGACGATACCGACCAGGAACGCTCGAAACAGGAATACATCGACGGGCTGAAACAGGATCTCGACTGGCTCGGCCTGCATTGGGACCAGATCGAACGTCAGTCCGCCCGCTATGACCGCTATCACGAGGCCGCCGAAAAGCTGCGCGCCAGTGGTCGTTTCTACGAGGCCTTTGAAAGCCCGACCGAGCTGGACCTCAAGCGCAAGAAACAGCTGAATATGGGCCGCCCGCCGGTCTATGACCGCGCCTCGCTCGGGCTGACGGAAGAGCAAAAGGCCGCGTTCCGTGCCGAAGGCAAAGCCGGCTACTGGCGTTTCCTGCTGAACCAGAACCGCATCGAATGGCATGACGGGATCATCGGCGATATCTCGATCGATGCGGCCTCGGTCTCGGATCCGGTGCTGATCCGCGCCGATGGCCAGGTGCTTTATACTTTCGCCTCCTCGGTCGATGACGTGGAAATGGGCGTGACCCATATCGTGCGCGGCGCCGACCATGTGACCAATACCGCGACCCAGATCCAGATCATGGAAGCGATGGGTGGCACGCCGCCTGAATTCGCGCACCACTCGCTGCTCTCGGGCCCGAAAGGCGAAGAGCTGTCCAAGCGCCTCGGCGCGCTTTCGCTGCGTGATCTGCGCGCGCAGGGCGTCGAGCCCATGGCGCTTTTGTCGCTGATGGCGCGGCTGGGGTCTTCGAAACCGGTGGAGCCGGTTGCCTCGATCGACGAGCTGGCCGAGGGGTTCGACATCGAAAGCTTCGGCGCGGCGCCGACGAAATTCGACCCGGCTGATCTTTTCCCGCTGACCCGGCATTACGTCCAGGCCTGGCCCTTTGATCAGGTGCGCGAGCGCATTCTGGCCCTTGGCGTCCCTGAAGATCAGGCCGTGCAGTTCTGGACCGTGGCCAAAGACAATATTACCGTGCCGGCGGATCTCGAGGGCTGGTGGAAGCTGTTCTCGGAAGGGGCAGAGCCGGTTATTGACGAGGCCGACCGCGATTTCGTGCGCGAGGCGCTTGCGCTGTTGCCGCCGCGGCCCTGGACGAAAGAGACTTGGGGGCAATGGACCGGCGCGGTCAAAGCCGCCACTGGCAGGAAGGGCAAGGATCTGTTCATGCCACTGCGCAAGGCGTTGACGGGCCAGGCACATGGGCCGGATATGTCGGATGTCCTGCCGCTTTTGCAGAAACTTCCTGCACTCTGACGCCGGGGAGCGGGGGGCTGCCCGCCCCCGGTCGCAGGCTCTGCCTGCACCTCTCCCGGGGGTATTTTTATCAGGAGAAAGCAGGCCCGGCCCGTTTTCTCATGGGGGTAAGGGATGGCTGAGGCGAAATTCGTTCAGGGAAATCTCTTCCGCCACATCGTGGTGATGTCGCTGACATCCTCCATTGGCCTGATGGCGGTCTTTGTCGTCGATCTGATCAATATGGCCTATATTTCCTGGCTGGGCCGATCCGAGCTTGCGGCGGCGGTCGGCTATGCCGGGGCGGTGTTGTTCTTTACCACCTCTTTCGGGATCGGGTTGTCGATTGCGGTCTCGGCTCTGGTGAGCCGGGCCATCGGGCAGCGGGATCTGCGGCTCGCGCGCGAGAAGGCGACGACCGGGATGCTGCTCGGGTTTCTGTTCGGGGTGCCTTTTGCGGGTCTGGTCTGGCTTTTGCTGTCGCCGATGGTGCGGCTTTTGGGCGCTGAGGGCGAGACCCATGATCTGGCAGTACATTATCTGCAGATCGTGACCCTAGGGCAGCCGATGCTGATGCTGGGGATGATCGGTTCCGCCGTTTTGCGCGCCCATGGCGATGCCCGGGCCGCGATGATGGCAACGGTCTGGGGCGCGGTGGTGACGGCGGCGCTGGATCCGGTGCTGATCTTCGGCTTCGGCCTTGATCTGACCGGTGCGGCGCTGGCCGGGCTGGTCAGCCGGGCGGTGATCCTTTTCATGGCGGTGCGGCCGATTGTGACGCGTTACGGCGGCTTTGACCGGCCTTCGCTGCGGCAGGTATGGCATGATATGGCGCCGGTCTGGGCGATTGGCATTCCCGCGATCCTGACCCAGGTGGCGACGCCGGTGGGGCAGGCATTCGTGACCCGCACGGCCTCGGGATTTGGCGAGGCGGCGGTCGCAGGGATGGCGATTGCCGGGCGGCTGACGCCGGTTGCCTTCGGGGTGATTTTCGCGTTGGCGGGCGCCATCGGGCCGATCATCGGGCAGAATATCGGCGCGGGGCGGATGGACCGTGTCAGACAGGCCTTTCGCGATGCGGTGATCTTTACCGGGCTGGTGATCCTTTTGGTCTCGGGGCTTTTGTTCCTGCTGCGCGCGCTGATTGCCGATCTCTTCAACGCGCAGGGCCTCACGCGCGAGATCGTCTACCTGTTCTGCGGACCACTGGCTTTGATGTGGTTTTTCAACGGGCTGATCTTTGCCGGAAACGCCGTCTGCAACAATCTTGGCCGGCCGTTCTGGTCCACGGTGGTGAATTGGGGGCGCCATACCCTCGGCACGATTCCCTTGGCGATCTGGTTCGGACAGATCTGGGGCGCCCAGGGGGTGCTGATCGGGCAGGCGGTGGGCGGGGTCGCCTTTGGCCTTCTGGCGGTGATTTTCGCGCGCCTCGCGATTGCGCATCCGAACCTGCCGACAGGGCGCGGTGCACCGGCACCGGTCGCGGTCAGCCAGCCCGAGGCGGAAGCCGCAGCGCCGGGCGAGCGGCGGGCCTGAACTGAGCCACAGTTTCGCCGGCCCTTGCCGTATCACGCATGTCGTCTTGCGGGGAATACCGTCGTATACGGATTTTCACTTGCCTGATGGGGGAGCCTCGGGTTAGTCAGAACGGGCAGGATCGGGAGAATCCGGGCAGCCCCTGACAGGGCGGGTCCGGTGCCGAAGGAGCAACCGCCCCGGTAAACTCTCAGGCGCAAGGGACCGTTACTGCATTTGAAGACTCTGGAGAGTGGCGCGTGAGGCGCCCGCCGAAGGGATAACGATCTCAGGCGCCCCAGTCGCGGGCAAGGACAGAGGGGGCACCGGGCGGCAGGGGAACTGCCGTGAGCGGTGCCGGATATTTTCGGCCGACAGACAGGGGAGAGGCGGTTTGACCGACCTTTTGCGCCTTCCGTTGCACGGGCTCCATCTGGAGCTTGGCGGGAAAATGGTGCCCTTCGCGGGCTATGAGATGCCGGTGCAATATCCGGCCGGGGTGATGGCGGAACATCTGCATGTCAGGGCGGCGGCCGGGCTCTTCGATGTGAGCCATATGGGCCAGGTCGTGCTGCGCCCGAAAGGATCGATGGAGAGTCTCGGGCTGGCGCTGGAGCGGCTGATGCCGGTCGATGTGCTGGGCGTAGCACCTGGCCGCCAGCGCTATGGCATTTTCACCAGCGAGACCGGCGGCATTCTTGATGATCTGATGTTTGCCAATCGCGGGACGGATTACCTTCTGGTGGTGAATGCGGCGCGCAAGGCGCATGATTTCGCACATCTGACCCGGCATCTCGCCGATGAGGCCGAGATCGACATCCAGACCGGGCGGGCGCTGCTGGCGCTGCAGGGGCCAGCGGCAGAATCGGTGCTGGCGGTTCTGGTGCCGGATGTGACGGCGATGCAGTTCATGGATGTCGCGTCGGTCCCGACAGTGTTCGGTGAGCTCTGGATCTCGCGGTCAGGCTATACCGGCGAGGACGGGTTCGAGATTTCGGTGCCGGAGGCCGCGGTTCCTGATTTCGCGCGGGCGCTGCTGGCATTGGACGGCGTGGCGCCGATTGGCCTTGGCGCGCGCGACAGTCTGCGGCTTGAGGCGGGGCTTTGCCTTTACGGCCATGATATTGACGAGACCACGAGCCCGGTCGAGGCGGGTCTTGGCTGGGCGATCCAGAAGGCACGTCGCGCCGGCGGTGCGCGGGCGGGCGGTTTCCCGGGCGAGACGCGGATCCTTGCCGAGCTGGCGGAAGGCCCCTCGCGCAAACGCGTGGGGCTGCGGCCAGAGGGTCGTGCACCGATGCGCGAAGGCGTGGAACTCTTTGCGACGGATGGCACGCCGATTGGCGCGATCACCTCGGGCGGTTTTGCCCCCTCGGTCCAGGCGCCGGTTGCCATGGGCTATGTTGCGAGCGCCTTTGCGGCCCCCCGCACCGGCATCGAGGCCGAGCTGCGCGGCAAGAAGCTTCCGGTTGTGGTTGCGGCCACGCCTTTCCACCCAACCCATTACAAACGTTAAGTCCCAGGGGATCGAAAAGATGAAATTCACCAAGGAACATGAATGGCTGCGCGTCGAGGGTGACCTGATCGTGGTCGGGATCACTGAACATGCGGCTGAAGCGCTTGGCGATGTGGTGTTCGTGGAGCTTCCCGAAGCGGGAATACAGGTGGCGGCCGGAGATGAGATTTCGGTGATCGAGAGCGTTAAGGCGGCCTCGGATATCCTCGCGCCGGTCGAGGGCGAGATCGTCGAGGTGAATGAGGCTCTTTCGGACAATCCGGGGCTGGTGAATGAGGATCCGCTGGGCGGCGCCTGGTTCTTTAAGCTGAAGGTCGATGATCTCTCGGTGGTCGATCAGTTCATGGATGAGGATGAGTATAAGGATTTCATCGGCTGAGGCCGGTGAGGGTTAGCTGAGCCCCGGGGGCAGCCCCCCGGACCTGCCTGAACGCCGGGGGACCAGTCCCCCGGACCCCCTGGGATATTTAAGGACAGATGAAGTGGGGCGCGGTGCGTCGCCCGACTGTCCGGAGGTGCGAGATGAGTTTCACTCCGACCGATTATAACCCCTATGATTTCGCCAATCGTCGCCATATCGGCCCTTCGCCGGCCGAGATGGAGGAGATGCTGAAGGCGGTGGGCGCGGCCTCGCTGGATGCGCTGATTGCCGAGACGGTGCCGCAGTCGATCCGCCAAGAAAAGCCGCTGTCCTGGGCACCTTTGGCCGAGCATGAGCTGCTGGCGAAGATGAAAGAGGTGGCGGGGAAGAACCGCGTCATGACCTCGCTGATCGGGCAGGGCTATTACGGCACGGTGACGCCGCCTGCCATTCAGCGCAATATCCTTGAGAACCCGGCCTGGTACACCGCCTATACACCTTACCAGCCCGAGATCGCGCAGGGGCGGCTTGAAGCGCTGCTGAATTACCAGACCATGGTCTGTGATCTGACGGGCCTTGATGTTGCCAATGCGTCGCTTCTGGATGAGGCGACGGCGGCGGCGGAAGCCATGGCGATGGCGGAGCGTTCGGCGAAGTCGAAAGCCAAAGCTTTCTTTGTTGACCGTTTCTGCCACCCGCAGACGATTGCGGTGATCCGCACCCGGGCCGAG
Source organism: Gemmobacter sp. 24YEA27 (assembly GCF_030052995.1). Taxonomy (NCBI): domain Bacteria; kingdom Pseudomonadati; phylum Pseudomonadota; class Alphaproteobacteria; order Rhodobacterales; family Paracoccaceae; genus Gemmobacter; species Gemmobacter sp. 24YEA27. The sequence continues at coordinate 1,387,871 of NZ_JASJPW010000001.1, forward strand.
CCTTTGGGGATCGAGATCATTGAGGGCGATGTTGGGCTGCTGGAGCCTTCAAGCGTGTTTGGCGCGATCTTCCAGTATCCGGGGTCTTATGGGCATGTGACGGATTTCACGGCGAAGATTGCGCATCTGCATGCGCATAAGGCACTGGCCATTGTCGCGACCGATCTGCTGGCCTTGTGCATGCTGAAAGAGCCGGGCGCGATGGGGGCGGATATTGCCATCGGCTCGTCGCAGCGCTTCGGCGTGCCGATGGGATATGGTGGGCCGCATGCGGCTTTCATGGCGTGTCGCGATGATCTGAAGCGCAACATGCCGGGGCGGATTGTGGGTGTCTCGATCGACAGCCACGGGACGCGGGCTTACCGCCTGTCTTTGCAGACGCGCGAGCAGCATATCCGGCGCGAGAAGGCGACGTCGAATGTCTGTACGGCGCAGGCGCTTCTGGCGGTCATGGCCTCGATGTATGCGGTGTTTCACGGGCCGAACGGGCTCAGGGCGATTGCCGAGCGGGTGCATTTCCTGACCCAGCGGCTGGCACGCGCGCTGATGGCGGCGGGGGCCAGGGTCTCGCCGAAGGCCTTTTTCGACACGATCACGGTCGAGGTCGGGGTGGGCCAGGCCGGCATTCTTGCCGCAGCGCGGGCCGAGGGGCTGAATTTCCGCCGGATCGGCAATGACCGGATCGGGATCAGCCTCGATGAGACCACCTCGGAAGAGGTGCTGAGCCGGGTGTTGCGGGCCTTCGGGATCGAGGGCGTACCGCCGCATCGCGGAGGCCTCGGCTTCCCCGAGACGATGCTGCGGCAAAGCGCCTATCTCACCCATCCGGTGTTTCAGATGAACCGGGCCGAGAGCGAGATGATGCGTTACATGCGCCGGCTCTCGGATCGTGATCTGGCGCTCGACCGGGCGATGATCCCGCTCGGGTCCTGCACGATGAAGCTCAATGCCGCCGCCGAGATGATGCCGGTCACCTGGGCGGAATTTGGCAGCCTGCACCCGTTCGTGCCGCGCGATCAGGCGGCGGGTTATGGCGAGGCGATTGCGGATCTGACCGCGAAGCTGTGCGAGATCACCGGCTATGATGCGTTTTCCATGCAGCCCAATTCCGGTGCTCAGGGGGAATATGCCGGGCTTTTGACCATCCTCGCCTATCACAAGGCGCGGGGCGATCATGACCGCCGGATCTGCCTGATTCCGATTTCGGCGCATGGCACCAACCCGGCTTCGGCGCAGATGGCCGGGATGGAGGTTGTGGTGGTCAGGTCTTCGTCCAATGGTGATGTCGATCTGGATGATTTCCGCGACAAGGCGGCAAAGGCCGGCGACCGGCTCGCGGCCTGCATGATCACCTATCCCTCGACCCATGGCGTGTTTGAAGAGACGGTGCGCGAGGTCTGCAAGATCACCCATGATCATGGCGGCCAGGTCTATATCGACGGCGCCAATATGAATGCGATGGTGGGGCTGGTGAAGCCGGGCGAGATCGGTGGCGATGTCAGCCACCTGAACCTGCACAAGACCTTTGCCATTCCGCATGGCGGCGGGGGGCCGGGCATGGGGCCGATCGGCGTGCGCGCGCATCTCGCGCCGCATCTGCCGGGCGATCCCGAGGGGCGTCCGGAAACCGATGCCGGCCCGGTCTCGGCGGCGCCTTATGGCTCGGCAAGCATTTTGCTGATCTCCTGGGCTTATTGCCTGATGATGGGTGGCTCGGGGCTGACCCAGGCGACGCGGGTGGCGATCCTGAACGCCAACTATATCGCGGCGCGGCTGAAAGGGGCTTATGATGTGCTCTATATGGGCAATCGTGGCCGGGTGGCGCATGAATGTATCCTCGACACTCGCCCCTTTGCCGATCATGGCGTGACGGTGGATGACATCGCCAAGCGGCTGATCGACAACGGCTTCCATGCGCCGACCATGTCCTGGCCGGTTTCCGGCACGCTGATGGTGGAGCCGACGGAATCCGAGACCAAGGCCGAGATCGACCGTTTCATCACCGCACTGCTGGCGATCCGCGAGGAGATCCGGGCGGTCGAGGCGGGCGAGATTTCTGCCGAGGAAAGCCCGCTGCGCTTTGCACCGCATACGGTGCAGGACCTGGTGGCGGAGTGGGACCGGAAATATACCCGCGAACAGGGTTGTTTTCCGCCGGCGGCGTTCCGGGTCGATAAATACTGGCCGCCGGTTGGCCGGATCGACAATGTCTACGGCGACCGGAACCTTGTCTGCACCTGCCCGCCGCTGGAGAGCTATCTCGACGCGGCGGAGTGATGTGACCCAGGCACGGGGGGCTGTCTGCCCCCGGGAAGCGGCTTTGGCCGCTTCCTCCCCCGAGGATATTTTCAGACAGATGAAAGGCCGGGCGGGGGTTTTGACATTGGTGTTATGGCGGGGTAGCGCTGCTGCATCATGAGTGACAAACCAGCCTCGTTTCGCGGTGGCCTGCTGGCCGCTTTGCCCATCGTGATGGGGTATTTCCCGATTGCGTTTTCTTTTGGCGTCGCGGCCACCCGAGGCGGGCTGAGCCAGGCCGAGGCGGTGATGCTCTCGCTGGTGGTCTATGCCGGGGCCTCGCAATTCCTGGCGCTGACATTGTTTGCCAGTGGCGCGCCGGTGCTGGTGGCGGCCTTTACCCTGATCGCGATGAATGTGCGCCATGTGCTTTACGGGCCGGCGCTGATGAAAGAGGCGGGAGCGGAGGGTTCGCGCCGCTTTGCCTGGGTCTGGGCCTGGGGGCTGACCGATGAGGTCTTTGGCCAGGCGCTGGGGGCGCTGGCGCGGGGGCAGCGGTTTTCCGAGGCCTATATGTTCGGGCTGGGGCTGGCGGCCTATGCGTCCTGGGTGCTGGGAACGGCGGTTGGGGCCTTCGCCGGCGGTGGCGCGCTGGATGGCTGGCCGGCGGTGAGCTCCGGCCTTGATTTCATGCTTTCGGCGTTGTTTCTGGCGCTTTTGCTCTCGATCCTGTCGCGGCTTGCCATGCCGGCGATTGTGGTTGCGGTGATCGCGACCTGCCTTGGCACCGTGGTCTGGTCGGCGACGGCCGGGATCCTTGCAGGGATGATCTGCGGTGCGCTAGCCGGAATGGCCGGCGGGCTGGTCAGGGGGCGCGGATGAACCCGGATCTGGTGCTGATGGCGGGGCTTGCGGGGCTGGCGAACTGGGCTTTCCGGGCGCTGCCGGTCCTGTTGATGCGGGGCGAGGCGAAGCCGGGCGGGCTGATGGCGGGGTTTCTGGCTTCGACCGGGCCGGCGGCGATTGCGACGCTGTTCGTGGCCTCGGTCCTGCCGCGTCTCTGGCCCGGGCAGACGGATCTCGTGCCCCTGGCGGTGGGAACTGTGGTCACGGTTCTGGCCTTCCTGCCGAAGCGCTCGGTCGTGGTGGCGACGCTCGCGGGGTCACTGGCATACGGTATCGCGTTTGCGCTGATGCATCCGGCGCTTGCACCCTGAAGGGGAAAGCGGGATCATGGCGGCAGGAGGTGTCCCATGATCGAAATCTCTCCCAGCAAAGTGGTGCAGGTGATTTTCCTGTCGCGCGAGGGGCCGGCAGGTCAGGCGCAGCTATATGCCTTTATCGACGGGCTGAATGACGAAGAAAAGGCGCATCTGACCGCCATTGCCTGGATCGGGCGCGGGGCGTTCGAGACCGAGGATTATGCCGAGGCGCTGCGCACCGCCTATACCGAAGCGACCACCCCCACCGCGGATTACCTGATGGGGATGCCGCATCTTCCGGAAAATCTCGAAGCCGGGCTGGAGGCGCTTGGCGTCGATGTCACGGGCGAGGAAGAGGATCTGCTGTAAGGCCGGGCCTTACCCCGCCAGCGCGGGGTAGAGGCTGCGATAGCGCGAATAAGCGTCATCAAAGGCCGCGAGGAGGCCCGCATCCGGCGCGATGGTGGTTTTGGTGGCGGGGGCGGTGCAGATGCTTTCCGGGCTGGCGCCGGTGGCAGCCATCAGGCCGAGCCGTGCCGCGCCGAAGGCTGCACCGAAATCGCCGCCGACCGGCAGATCGACCGGGATGCCGAGCGTGGTCGCGATGACCTTCAGCCAGTAGCCCGAGTTTGAACCACCACCGACTGCGGTGACGCGCCCGATCCGGGCCCCGGCCTGGCGCAGCGCGTTCAGATTGTCTTTCAGCGCGAAGGCGACGCCTTCCATCACCGCACGGGTCAGCGCCTTGCGGTCGGATTCGTGGCCGAGGCCGGTAAAGGCGCCCCGGATCTTCGCATCATTATGCGGTGTGCGCTCGCCCGAGAGATAGGGCAGGAAACTGGCCGAACCCGGCGCGACCAGATCTTCGCCGAGTTCGCGCGCGAGATCGGCGGCGGCGGTGCCGGTGATGCCGGCATACCAGTTCAGCGCATCGGTGGCGGACAGGATCACGCCCATCTGATGCCAGCGGTCCGGCAGCGCATGGCAAAAGGCGTGAACAGCGCTTTCAGGCAGCGGTCGGAAGGCGTCATTGGCGGCAAAGATCACACCTGACGTGCCGAGCGAGACAAAGGCCTGGCCTTCGCGAATGGTGCCCATGCCGATGGCCGAGGCGGCGTTGTCGCCCGCACCGCCGGCGACGATCACCGGGCCGGTGAGGCCCCAGTCTGCCAGAAGTTCGGCACGCAGGT